>NZ_JBLIWA010000003.1:0-211021 GCF_047525675.1 Streptomyces sp. 796.1
GGCCACCGCGCCCGCCGACGCCGTCACCGAGCCGGCCGCCGACGCCGCGGGCCAGGACGCGGGCCGCGCGCCGGCCGCCGAGAGCCAGCCGGTCGAGCCGGCCGCGGCGCAGGCCCGCCCCGTGACCGAGCCCGCCGACGAGGCCGGGCCGCGGCGTACCCGCCGCCGTGCCGTACGCCGGGCGACCAGCGACGTCGAGCCGCAGGAGCACGCGCCCCAGCAGGCCCCCCAGCAAACCGAGGCGGCGCAGCCGCGAGTGGCCGAGCAGGCCCCGGCCCCGCGCCGGGCCCGGCAGCGCGCGCAGCAGGAGACCGCGGCCCCCGCCGCGAGCGCCCCGCGCCAGACCGAGCCGCAGCCGGCCGAGACCGCCGGCGCCGCGACCGGTGCCACGGCCGCTGCCGCGCCCGGCGCCGCCATCGGCGCCACCCAGGAGCCGGTGCGCGGCCGGCGGCGTGCGGTGCGCCCGCCGACCGCGATGTTCCAGGCCCCGGTCTTCACCGAGCCGATGTTCCAGACGCCCGAGACGGCCGCCGCCGCTGCGGCTGCGGCCGAGGGCCGCAACGAGCCGTACGAGGACGAGGAGCCCGCCGCCGAGCAGGCCACCAGCAGCCGTCGCCGGCGCCGCCGGCGGGCCGTGGCGGAGAGCGAGCCGGTCGCCGAGACCGCCGCCCCGCAGACCGCCGACGCACCGGCCGAGCCCGAGCCCGCGCCCGCCGCGCAGGCGGCCGAGGACGTCGCGGAGCCCGAGCACGAGGCCGACGCGGGCGAAGCCGCGGACGAGGACGGCGGCGACCGCCCCTCGCGCCGTCGCCGCCGCGGTGGCCGGCGCCGGCGCCGGGGCGAGGCCCTCGACGCGGACGAGCAGCACGAGAGCGAGCACGGCGAGCACGCCGCCGACGCCGAGTCCGGCGCGGACGGGGCCGCGGCCCCGGCAGCCGATGACGCGGAAGGCGCCGACGGCGAGGACGCCGACGACGCCGATGACGCCGAATCCGGGGGCGGCGGCTCCAGCAGCAGCCGCCGTCGTCGGCGCCGTCGTCGGCGCAGCGGCGACAGCTCGGAGGCCGGCACCGGGGACGACCCGGAGCGCACGGTCATCAAGATCCGGGAGCCGCGGGAGCGCCGCGCCAAGGACGGCGAGCCCTCCGACGAGGTGCAGTCCATCAAGGGCTCGACCCGCCTTGAGGCCAAGAAGCAGCGCCGCCGGGAGGGCCGCGAGCAGGGCCGCCGCCGGGTGCCGATCATCACCGAGGCCGAGTTCCTGGCCCGCCGCGAGGCCGTCGAGCGCGTCATGGTCGTACGGCAGAGCGGCGAGCGCACCCAGATCGGCGTGCTTG
Source organism: Streptomyces sp. 796.1 (assembly GCF_047525675.1). Lineage (NCBI taxonomy): Bacteria > Bacillati > Actinomycetota > Actinomycetes > Kitasatosporales > Streptomycetaceae > Streptomyces > Streptomyces sp. 796.1. The sequence goes on from NZ_JBLIWA010000003.1 coordinate 1,338, forward strand.
AGGACAACGTCCTGGTCGAGCACTTCGTCAACAAGGAGCAGGCGACCAGCTACGTCGGCAACGTGTACCTGGGCAAGGTGCAGAACGTGCTGCCGTCGATGGAGGCCGCCTTTGTCGACATCGGCAAGGGCCGCAACGCGGTGCTCTACGCCGGTGAGGTCAACTTCGAGGCGCTCGGCATGGGCCACGGCCCGCGCCGCATCGAGACCGCGCTCAAGTCCGGGCAGTCCGTGCTCGTGCAGGTCACCAAGGACCCGATCGGCCACAAGGGCGCCCGCCTGACCAGCCAGGTCTCGCTGCCCGGCCGCTACCTGGTGTACGTGCCCGAGGGCTCGATGACCGGCATCAGCCGCAAGCTGCCCGACACCGAGCGGGCCCGGCTCAAGCAGATCCTCAAGAAGATCGTCCCCGAGGACGCCGGCGTCATCGTGCGCACCGCGGCCGAGGGGGCCAGCGAGGAGGAGCTGACCCGGGACGTCGCCCGGTTGCAGAACCAGTGGGAAGAGATCCAGCAGAAGGCGAAGAACGGCGGCAGCTCGCACGCCCCCACGCTGCTGTACGGCGAGCCCGACATGACCGTCCGGGTCGTCCGCGACATCTTCAACGAGGACTTCTCCAAGGTCATCGTGAGCGGCGAGGGCGCCTGGCAGACCATCCACGGCTACGTCTCGAACGTCGCCCCCGACCTTGCCGAGCGGCTCCAGAAGTGGACGTCGGACGTGGACGTGTTCGCCACGTACCGCATCGACGAGCAGCTCATGAAGGCGCTGGACCGCAAGGTGTGGCTGCCCAGCGGCGGTTCGCTGGTGATCGACCGGACCGAAGCGATGGTCGTGGTCGACGTCAACACCGGCAAGTTCACCGGCCAGGGCGGCAACCTGGAGGAGACGGTCACCAGGAACAACCTGGAGGCGGCCGAGGAGATCGTGCGCCAACTCCGGCTGCGCGACCTCGGCGGCATCATCGTGATCGACTTCATCGACATGGTCCTGGAGTCCAACCGGGACCTGGTGCTGCGCCGACTCCTGGAGTGCCTGGGCCGCGACCGCACGAAGCACCAGGTGGCCGAGGTGACCTCGCTCGGCCTGGTGCAGATGACGCGCAAGCGGGTCGGCCAGGGGCTCCTTGAGTCCTTCTCCGAGTCCTGCGTGCACTGCAACGGCCGCGGCGTCATCGTCCACATGGACCAGCCGAGCTCCATCGGCGGCGGTGGCGGCGGCAAGCGCAAGAAGAAGAAGGGCGGCGCCGACCACCACGAGCACGGCCACGACCACGGCCACGAGACCGCGCCCGAGGTCGAGCACGCGGCGGCCGAGGAACTCCCGGCCGCGGTGGCCGAGCCGGCACAGGTCGAGGCGGAGGACACCGAGGAGTGGTTCGGCAGTGCCGCGGAGGCGCACGCCGCCGCCGAGGCGCGCGGCACGGCCGCCTCCCGTCGGGGCCGCCGCCGCGCCAGCCGCAAGGCATCGGCCCCCGCGGGCTCGCCGAAGCCGGCCGCCGAGCCGGTGGAGCCGGTCGTGGCGGTCGCCGAGCCGGTCGCGGAGCCCAGCGCCCCGGTCGAGCCGGAGCCGGTCGCCGAGCCGGCGGCCGTCGCCCCGGCCGTCGAGACCGCTGCGGCGGCCCCGGTCGCGGAGGCCCAGGCAGCCGCGGACGCGCCGGTCGCCGAGCCGGTACGGGAGCCGGTCGCCGAGCCGGCGGCGGAGAAGCCGCGTACCCGCCGTCGGGTGACGCGCAAGGTCACCGCGCCGGCCGGGTCGCCCGCCGACGCCGAGGCGGCCGTGGTCGTCGTCGGCTCCTCCACCGCGCGCCGCGCGGCGGCCGAGGCACCGGCCGAGCCGGTCGCCGAGCCCGCCGCCGTGGCACCGGTCGCCGAGCCCGCAGCGGAGGCCGCTCCCGCGGTCGAGCCGCAGGCCGAGGCCGCCCCGGCGGCGGAGGTCGCGGAGGAGGCGGAGGCCGCGCCGGCGGCGAAGAAGACCGCCAAGAAGGCCGCGGCGAAGAAGACGACGGCCAAGAAGACCGCGGCGAAGAAGACGACCGCCAAGAAGACCGCGGCCAAGAAGACCGCGGTCAAGGCGGCGGACGTCGAGGGCACGGTCGACGCGGAGTCCACCGACGGCACTGCGGACGCGGTGGCGGACGAGAAGCCGGCCAAGAAGACGGCCGCGAAGAAGACCGCGACCAAGACCGCCGCCAAGAAGGCCACCACGAAGAAGACGGCGGCCAAGAAGACGACGGCGAAGAAGGCCGCGGCGAAGAAGACCGCGGCGGCGGAGCAGACTGCTGCACCGACCGTCACGGCCAGCACGGAGGACTGACCGCCACCCGCGGCAGCCCGACGCGGCGCTCCCCGGCCCACCTGGGCCCGGGAAGCGCCGCGTTTCCGGGCCCGTCGCCGGCGTCGCCCCGTGCCCGACCGTCGTGCCCGGTGGCTGGCGCGGGGTCGGCGCGGAGCACGCACCGGCCGGCACGCAGCACGCAGCGCGTACGGGGGCGGCACGGGGCACGTACCGGCAGGCGCGGGGCGCACGGCGAGTACGGGCGGCACGCAGCGCGTACGGGGCAGCGGGCGCGCGGGCGGGGCCGACGGTCGGACCAGCAACAGGGGCCGCGCCCCGGCCGGGACATGGCCCGACGCGCCCGGCCGGCGCCCGGTCAGGGCCCTGCCAGCGCCCGGTCGGTGCCCAGCGGGGGCCGGTTTGACCCTGTGGCGAGGCAATGCGTAATCTTGACTTTCGGCGTCTGTACGCCAAACCCCTGAGCACTTCCCTTCCGGCGCGACTTCGGGTCGCCCGGTAGAGGCCGCTCGTCCATTCGGTTCCGCGGGTCTTCGATCCGTGTGAGCGGCTGGCGTCAGGGGCCCGTTCACTAGCGAGAGAGAGATCCGCGTGTACGCCATCGTGCGCAGCGGTGGTCGCCAGCACAAGGTTGCTGTCGGCGACATCGTTGAGGTTGACAAGATTTCCACCGCCCAGGTTGGCGACACGGTAGAGCTCTCTACCCTGCTCGTCGTCGACGGCGACGCGGTCACCAGCGACCCGTGGGTGCTGGCCGGCATCAAGGTGCAGGCCGAGGTCGTGGACCACCACAAGGGCGCGAAGATCGACATCCTTCGCTACAAGAACAAGACCGGCTACCGCCGTCGTCAGGGCCACCGCCAGCAGTACACGGCGATCAAGGTCACCGGCATCCCGACGGCCGCGAAGTAAGGGACTGAGGAGAGATGGCACACAAGAAGGGCGCATCGTCCACCCGGAACGGTCGCGACTCCAACGCTCAGCGGCTCGGCGTGAAGCGCTTCGGCGGTCAGGTCGTCAACGCCGGTGAGATCCTGGTCCGTCAGCGCGGCACCCACTTCCACCCGGGTTCGGGCGTCGGCCGTGGCGGTGACGACACGCTGTTCGCGCTGAACGCCGGCGCGGTGCAGTTCGGCACCCACCGTGGCCGCAAGGTCGTGAACATCGTTCCGGTCGCCTGATCCCACGGATCACGGCGGACCGCGCGTAACGGTTCTTTCGCGAGGCGGACCTCTCTTCCCGTACGGACTCCCCTGGAGTTCGGGTACGGGAAGAAGGTCCGCCTTTCGCGTGTTATTTACCTGTCGGTCCGTAGCCGTTCGCACGGACCCGCTCGTACGCAGTAGACAGCAGCAGACATCTTCATCCGTAGGTAACTGGAGGCACATCCCATGACCACCTTCGTGGACCGCGTCGAACTCCACGTCGCCGCGGGTAACGGGGGCCACGGCTGCGCCTCCGTGCACCGCGAGAAGTTCAAGCCGCTCGGCGGGCCCGACGGGGGCAACGGCGGGCGCGGCGGCGACGTGATCCTGGTCGTGGACCAGTCGATCACCACGCTGCTCGACTACCACCACTCGCCGCACCGCAAGGCCACCAACGGCAAGCCCGGCGAGGGCGGCAACCGGTCCGGCAAGGACGGCGGCGACCTGGTGCTGCCGGTGCCGGACGGCACCGTCGTGCTCGACAAGAACGGCGAGGTGCTGGCCGACCTGGTCGGGCAGGGCACCACCTACGTCGCGGCCCAGGGCGGCCGGGGCGGGCTCGGCAACGCCGCACTGGCCTCCGCCCGCCGCAAGGCACCCGGCTTCGCGCTGCTCGGCGAGCCGGGCCACGCCGGGGACGTGGTCCTTGAGCTCAAGACGGTGGCCGACGTGGCCCTGGTGGGCTACCCGAGCGCCGGCAAGTCCTCGCTGATCTCGGTGCTCTCGGCCGCCAAGCCGAAGATCGCCGACTACCCGTTCACCACGCTGGTGCCCAACCTCGGCGTGGTGACCGCCGGCTCCACCGTCTACACCATCGCGGACGTGCCAGGCCTGATCCCCGGCGCCAGCCAGGGCCGCGGCCTCGGCCTGGAGTTCCTGCGCCACGTCGAGCGCTGCTCGGTGCTGGTGCACGTGCTCGACACCGCGACGCTGGAGTCCGAGCGCGACCCGCTGAGCGACCTGGACACCATCGAGGCGGAGCTCGCCGCGTACGGCGGTCTGGAGAACCGGCCGCGCCTGGTCGTCCTGAACAAGGTGGACATCCCCGACGGGCAGGACCTGGCCGACATCATCCGGCCCGACCTGCTGGCGCGCGGCTACCGGGTCTTCGACGTGTCGGCCGTCTCCCGCTCGGGGTTGAAGGAGCTGTCCTTCGCGCTGGCCGACATCGTGGGGACCGCCCGGGCGGCCAAGCCGAAGGAGGAGGCCACCCGGATCGTCATCCGGCCCAAGGCCGTGGACGACGCCGGCTTCACGGTCACCGCCGAGGAGGACGGCCTGTTCCGGGTGCGGGGCGAGAAGCCCGAGCGTTGGGTGCACCAGACCGACTTCAACAACGACGAGGCCGTCGGTTACCTGGCCGACCGGCTCAACCGGCTGGGTGTGGAGGACGCGCTGGTCAAGGCCGGCGCCAAGGCCGGCGACGGGGTCGCCATCGGCACCGAAGAGAACGCCGTCGTCTTCGACTGGGAGCCCTCCATGGCCGCCGGCGCCGAGATGCTCGGCCGGCGCGGCGAGGACCACCGCTTCGACGCGCCCCGCCCCGCCGCCCAGCGCCGCAGGGACCGCGACGCGGCCCACGACGAGGCGGAGCAGGAGTTCGACGAGTTCAACCCGTTCTGATCCCGGCGGGCTGCGACGGGCGCGCTGATCCTGGCGTGCTGAAACCAGCGTGTTGAAACCGGTGAGCCCTACCCGGGCCCGCCGGGATCAGCTCCGGCGACTCGCGGGATTCCGCGGCCCGGCCGGCCCCGCCCACAGCCGCCCGTACAAAAGGGCCCTGGCACAGCGCAGATGCTGTGCCAGGGCCCTTTCTGTACGTTGCGTACGCCTCGTGTGTTGCGTACGCGCCTGTACGTGGCTCTCGTACGCGGGTGGTGTCCCGCGGGTGCCTGGGGCGACCCGGAGGCCGTCCGCGGGCGCCGGGAGCGTCAGACGCCGGCCGTCTTCTCGGACCCGCTCGCCGCGGGGTCGGTCGGCGCGGTGCCGGCCGGGCGGGCGTCCTCGGCGTCGGCGGCCAGGGCAGCCGCCGCGTCCGCGGTGTCGGTCAGCCCGGGAAAGCCGCCCGCCGCGCGGGCCTCCATCCGGGCCCGGCGGGCGTCGGCCGCCGCGCACAGGTCCTGCGCCGCCTGGTTGAAGCGCACCAGCGACGGCGGGTCGGACGGGCCGAGCAGGTGCTCCTTGAGAGCGGCCCGGTCGGCCGCGTACGGGTCGCGCTCGGGGTGCCGGACGGCGTCCAGGAGCGCCGGCACGCCGTCGGCCTCCGGAGTGAGGATCGTCGCCGCGCGCACGGTCGGGAACCCGTCCCTGAACTCCTGCTCGGACATCCCGCTGGTGTTGGCCACCGCGTACGGCTTCTCGCTGCTCAGGTAGTCCGAGACGACGCTGGAGACGTCCGAGATCAGCAGGTCGGCGTGGTTGAAGCAGGAGAAGATCGCCGGCCGCGGGCCGGTGATGACCTGGTGCTCCCACTCCGGCAGCGCGGCCCAGTAGGCGTCCTCCCAGGCGGCGACCGCACGCTCCACGGCCGCGGCCCGGTCGCCGTCCGGCGCGCCCTGGAGCAGCATCCGCTCCAGCTCGTCCGTGTCGGGCCGGAACGAGGTGGTGGTGAGCTGCTGGAGCTCCTCGGCCCGGCGCGCCAGCTCGGCAGCCGCCTCGGGCCCGGGCCGCGTCCCGCCGCGCCCGACGTTGGCCTGGGCGATCATCGCCTTGATGCGCTCGTTGGCCTGGCCCGCGCGGGGGTCGACGGAGCCGGTCATCGGGTGCGGCTTGTACAGCAGGCGCACGCCGGGGTCGGCGAGCAGCGCACGGACGATGTTCTCGCCGGCCAGGATGACCGAGGTGTTGCCCGGATTGCCGTCCCAGCCCTCCCAGGTGGGCGCGTACAGCACCTGCGTGTACGTGCCGGTGGGGGCGCCCGCGTACGGGGCGATCGGGGCGAGCTGCGGGCGGCCGACCTCGACCACGTCCTTGTCCTCGACGCCGATGTCGGCGAGCTGGTAGCGCTCGCGGGCGGCCGGCCCGGCCACCCACACCTCGTCGTACACCTTCGCGTACGGGTTGCAACTGGAGAGCTTGTCGCTCTCGCCGTGGTTGGTGAACGCGTGCTTGATCGAGGGGATGCGCAGCACCTGGGAGGTCTTGCCGGAGTTCGCCGGGTGCAGCAGCACCTTCAGCGTCGAGTGTTCGAGCCGCATCAGGTTGACGACCTTGGGGATGCAGACGATCGGGATGTCGGTCGCGTCGATCTTCTGCACCATGAACCGCTCGCGGAGCACGATGATCGGCTTGCCGTCGAGCGCGGCGAGCGTGGAGAGCCACATGTTCGCCTGGTACGCGGAGGACGTGCCGCCCGAGAAGTACATGCCGACCGTCGGCTGGTACTCGGCCAGCCAGCCGTCCAGCCACTCCAGCGCCTGCTCGTCGCTGACCGCCCGCTTGCGCGGCAGCAGCCAGGTGCCCAGCCAGAGCACGCCACCGAAGGACAGCACGAGCGCGATGCCGAGACCGACCCAGCCCCACACGGCGTCCTCGGTGGCCGCGGTGGCCAGCAGGCCCGCGGTGGCCGGGACGGCGAAGCGCAGCAGCCGGCGGGCGGGCTGGCGGGCCAGCAGCCGCGGCGGGGCTGCGGTCAGGTGCAGCGCGCTCGCGTCGATGTTGCGGGTCACGAACGGCAGCAGCCGCCGCCGCTTGATCAGCACCGCGAGGGCCTGGCAGACGAAGTGCGCGATGTAGAAGAGCAGCAGCCCGACGGTGAGCGGGGCCTGCTCGTGGGTCGGGTTGATGCCGTCGATGCGCAGCAGCCCGACCATGACCAGCATGTCGCGCAGCAACTGCCGCAGCGTGGCGTCGAAGCGGATCTTGCTCAGCAGCGAGAGCAGCCCTGGCTGCTTGTGCTGGAGATACAGATCGAGGGCGAGCCCCGCCGCCGAGGCGGCGACGAAGAGCGGCACGTTGGGCAGCAGGGCGCCGATGAGCTGAGTGGTGAAGAACACCATCATCGCGAGCAGTGCCGCCAACTGGACGAGTCGGCGGGGGGCGATTCCGGCAGAGGGCACGGGGTGGGCTCCTGGCAGAGGAGAGCTACGGAAGCGGACGGAAAGGTACGGAAGCGGAGGGAGCGACCGCGAGTTGGTCGATCGTTCCACGTGCCGTCACCTTCGAGACAGCATCTGGATACGGTTTGACCACCGACGGTATGCCGTGGCCAGCCCCGGTGACAATCCATCGCAGGAGCAATAGCCGCGAACCAGGCCAATTGTCCACTGTTCGACGCGTCAGCGCGGGCCGACGCCTGTCCTGCGGGCTCTGCGGTAGGGGCTCGCCTCGTACGGGTTCTCTGTGTGTCCGTGCTGGGGGCGGGCCCGGTGGCTTCCCCGTACCTCTCCACGTACCGCTCCCGCCGGGCCCACGCCCAGCGGGCACGCCCACCGCTGGCGGCCCCGCGGAGTGTTCCGGTCCGGTGGGCGGGCGTCCGGCTGGTGAATGGTCCGGCGGGTCGGGGGCGTGCTGTCGTACATTGCGCAGCAGCGCCCGCCCGGGGCCTCCCGGGCTCGGCCCCGCCCGTGGCGCGGCGGCCGGTGGGCGGCGACCGGTGACGGGCACGAGGGCAGGTGGGGACGGCCGTGGCAACCCAGGACGAGTCGGCGCGGGCCGAGGCGGGAGACGGGCCCCGGGGTGGGGCGCGGCGCGCGGACGAGGCGCCGGACCCGCACGGCGCACCCGGCCCCCACGGACTGCGGGAAGAGGTCGTCGCGGCCCGGCGGATCGTCGTCAAGGTCGGTTCCTCGTCGCTGACCACCGCGGCCGGCGGGCTCGACGCCGACCGGGTGGACGCACTGGTGGACGTGGTCGCCGCGGTGCACGGCGAGAGCCGGCAGATCGTGCTGGTCTCGTCCGGCGCCATCGCGGCCGGGCTCGCCCCGCTCGGCCTCGACCGGCGCCCGCGCGACCTGGCCAGGCAGCAGGCCGCCGCCAGCGTGGGCCAGGGCCTGCTGGTGGCCCGCTACACGGCGTCCTTCGCGCGTTACCGGCGCCGGGTCGGTCAGGTGCTGCTGACCAGCGACGACACCAGCCGCCGGGCGCACTACCGGAACGCCTACCGGACCCTGGACCAGCTCCTGGCCATGGGCGCCGTACCGATCGTCAACGAGAACGACACGGTGGCCACGGACGAGATCAGGTTCGGCGACAACGACCGGCTCGCCGCGCTCGTCGCCCACCTGGTCAGGGCCGATCTGCTGGTCCTGCTCTCGGACGTGGACGGGCTCTACGACGGCGACCCCAGCACCCCGGGCACCTCCCGGATCGCCGAGGTCACCGGGCCGGCCGACCTCGCCGGGGTGTCGATCGGCAGCGCCGGCCGGGCGGGCGTGGGCACCGGCGGCATGGTCACCAAGGTGGAGGCCGCGCGGATCGCCGCAGCGGCCGGCGTCCCGGTCGTCCTCACCTCGGCGAGCCGGGCCGCGGACGCCCTGCTCGGCCGGCCCACCGGCACCTTCTTCCACCGCACAGGCCGCCGCGCGCGGGGCCGCCTGCTGTGGCTGGCGCACGCCTCCGCGCCGCGCGGCGCGCTGGTGCTCGACGACGGTGCCGTACGAGCGGTGGTCGAGCGGCGCAGCTCGCTGCTGCCGGCCGGGATCAGCGCGGTGGAGGGCGAGTTCACGGCCGGCGATCCGGTCGAGCTGCGGGACGGTGCGGGGCGGCCGGTGGCGCGCGGCCTGGTCAACTTCGACGCCAAGGAGGTGCCGCGGCTGATCGGCCGCTCCACGCGGGACCTGGCCCGCGAACTCGGCCCCGGCTACGAGCGCGAAGTCGTCCACCGCGATGACCTGGTCGTCCTGACGCACTGAGCGCCGCCGGCGCGCGAACCCCACGCGCCGCCGTACGCGAACCCACGCCCCACCGCCACCCCGAACGCACCAGCCCGCCACCCGTGCGCCCCCGCGCCCGCCCGGCTGGCACCGCGCCCCGCCGCCCGTACGTATCGCAGGCGCCCCGCCGCCCCTGCGGCCCGCACGGCGCGGACCAGCAGACCACTTGATGTCCTGCGGGGCGTCACCCTCGGACCAGGAGTCGAAGCGAACCGAAGGGAAAGCGGCAAAAGAGCCACCATTCCCCGAGGACCTTTCGTAAAACCGCCCCATAACCCTCCGCGGGCTGGTCAACTTTGTTGCACGGGGATGCCGGAGGCGTCCTCGTGCAAGCACCAGACGGCTTCGCCCGGGGGACGAGCGAAGCGGCGAGTAACAGGAGGCCGTCGGTGAGACAAGGACGACCAGTGGTGCACCCCCGAAGCGGGGGACCAGCCCGTATCCGCGCGACCGTACCCGGACAACCCACGCTGGTCAGCGTGGACCTGAGGGAGCCGGCGGCCACCGAGACCGCCGGGGCCCGCCCCACACCAGCCGGCAGCGGTGGCCGGGAGCCCGAGACCACCCGCATGTGGCACATCACGCTCAGCGTCTCCGGCCCGGTGACCCCGATCTCCGAGGTCCGGCGCGGCCTGGAACAGCTCGCCCACGACCACCCCTTCTTACTGAGCAGCCGGTACGCCGTCGGCCACGCCGAGATCCGCTACTGGGAAGAGGCCCGCGACCTGCACGACGCCGCGGCCCTCGCGCTGCGGCTGTGGGGCGAGCACCGCTCGACGGCCAAGCTCCCGCCGTGGGAGATCGTCGGCCTGGAAGTCATCGACCGCCAGACCTACCACCACCGCGTCACCCGGGGCCAGGGCCCGGGGGCATCGCCGGTCGGCGTGCACCCGTACTGACCCGCTGGGGCCCCGTCCCGCAGGGCGAGATGGCCGGGGGCGGGGCGGGCGGCGCGGCTAGCATGCCGCGCATGAGCAGCAGCGAATCCGACATGTCGCCGGTCATCCGGGCCGCCCGCCGCGCACGCGAGGCCGCCACCCTCCTCGCGCCACTGCCGCGGGCGGCCAAGGACGCGGCGCTGCTCGCCGTCGCCGACGCCCTCCAGACGCGGGCCGCCGAGATCGTCGCGGCCAACGCCGAGGACGTCGACCGGGCCCGCGCGGCCGGCACCTCCGACGCCATCGTCGACCGGCTGACGCTGACCGAGGAGCGGGTGGCGGCCATCGCCGCCGACGTCCGCCAGGTCGTGGCGCTGCCCGACCCGGTCGGCGAGGTGGTGCGCGGCTCGACCCTGCCCGGCGGCATCGACCTGCGCCAGGTGCGGGTGCCGCTCGGCGTGGTCGGCATCATCTACGAGGCCAGGCCCAACGTGACCGTCGACGCGGCGGCGCTGTGCCTGAAGGCGGGCAACGCGGTGCTGCTGCGCGGCTCCTCCTCCGCCCACCACTCCAACACCGCCCTGGTGGCCGTCGCCCGCGACGCCATCGCCGCGGCCGGGCTGCCGGCCGACGCGGTGCAGTTGGTGCCCGGCGAAAGCCGCGCCGCCGCCCGCGAGTTGATGCGCGCCCGCGGCCTGGTGGACGTGCTCATCCCGCGCGGCGGCGCGAACCTGATCCAGACCGTGGTCACCGAGTCCACGGTGCCGGTCATCGAGACCGGCACCGGCAACTGCCACGTGTACGTGGACGCCGAAGCCGACCTGGAGATGGCCGTCCGCATCCTCATCAACTCCAAGGCGCAGCGCCCCAGCGTGTGCAACGCCGCCGAGACGCTGCTGGTGCACCAGGACGTGGCCGCGGCCTTCCTGCCCCTGGCGTTGGCCGCGCTCGCCGAGGCCGGCGTCACCGTGCACGGCGACGCGGCCGTGCAGCAGGCCGCCGAGCAGGCCGGTTCGCCGGCCACCGTGCTGCCGGCCACCGACGAGGACTGGGCGACCGAGTACCTCTCGTACGACATCGCCGTCGGCGTGGTGCCCTCGCTGGACGCCGCCGTCGCGCACATCAGGCGCTGGTCCTCCGGGCACACCGAGGCGATCGTCACCACCGCCCAGGCCGCGGCCCGGCGCTTCACCCAACTGGTCGACTCCACCACGGTGGCCGTCAACGCCTCCACCCGCTTCACCGACGGTAGCCAGTTCGGGTTCGGCGCCGAGATCGGCATCTCCACCCAGAAGCTGCACGCCCGGGGGCCGATGGGGCTGCCCGAGCTGACCTCGACCAAGTACGTGGTGACCGGCGAAGGTCACGTACGGTAGCCGGCTGGGCGGTGCGGCGCGGGGCCCCGGGGGGAGCGACCTGCCGCGCCGCCGGCCGCCCGCTCCGGCGCCGTCCGCCGGGCACCGCACTGGCGCTCCGGACTCCACGCCGGGCACTGTGCCGGGCCCTGCTCCGGACCCCGCGTCAAGCACCGCACAGAGCACCGCGCCGGACTCCCCCCAGGAATTTCGCTCCGCCCTGCCCAAAACGACCGCCCAGGGCTAACCTGGACGCGTGCCGGACGACGTGGGGGGCAGGCCGTTCCCGGACGGCGACGAGCCCGACGACCACCACCACGGGGCCGCGGACCCGGGTCCTTCCTCACCCGATGCGGGGGAGGAGGCCGAGTTCGCCTCCGTGGTCTTCGACGAGGACTTCGTGCGGTCCGCCGAGGTCCACGAACCAAGCGCCGCCGAGCGGATGCTCGCCGCAGCCCAGGCGCGCGCGGAGGCCGAGGCGACCCGCGCGGGACAGCGGCGCGGCGCCCCCGACGACGACCTCTACGACGACGGGTACGGGCCGGACGGCGAGTTCGGCCACGACCCCGACGACCCGCGCCACGAGGGCAGGTACGGCTACGGCAGCCTCGCCGACGAACTCGACGCGGACGACGAGTTCGGCCCGTACGGCAAGTACGGGCAGGCCGGCCGCCCCTACCGCGGGCACGCCCACTGGCAGCGCCCGGTCGCCTGGGTGCTGGCCGTGCTGATGGGCATCGGGGTCGTCGCGCTCGCCTTCACCGCCGTCTACCGCGGCGCGTCCGGCGGTGGCGGCAGCCGGCAGGGCCCGAGTCCCTCGCCCGCCACATCCGAGGTGGACAGCGCGCCTGGCGGCCAGCCGGACGCCGTCCGTTCCGTGCACACCGAGGACGGCGGCTCCCCGGCGCCCGCGAGGACCGTCTCGCACGCTCCGTGACGACGTCGGCTTTCGTCCGAACTTGTCGGGCCCCCGGGGCGTTTATCTTCGTCGCCATCGACCTACTCTGGTGGTATGAGCGGGCCTTCAGACCCCCCGGACGGGACACCCGAGAGCGTTTCGGGGGGTGACGACGAGTACCGCTCCGTCGTGTTCGACGAGTCCTTCGTCCGCGCCGCCCGCCTCCAGGAACTCTCCGCACAGGAGCGCGTCGGCGACCACGCGCCGGCCGTGCGCAGCCGGCGCCCCTGGCGGCGCAAGGAGAAGAGCGGCGCGTCACCCCAGGCCGTCATCGTCATCATGCTCATCGCCCTGGCCTTCGCGACCGCCGTGTACATGGGCGTGCAGCGCCCGTACGAACAGACCGCGACGCGCGCCGCGGACCCGCTGCGCAGCACGCTGGTGCCACTGGCCCCGCGCGGCCAGGTGCCGGGCGGTCCGGCCGCCTCGCTGTACGCGCACAGCCCGGCCAAGAAGTTCCGGATCGGCGCCGACGGCATCACCCTGCCGCCCGCCCAGCGCACCGCGCACTTCTCGCAGGACCAGGTGGGGGAGGCGCTCACCACGGCCAAGGAGTTCCTGGTCCACTCGGCGCTCGACCCCGACACGCTCGCCGGCGGCGACGCCCGGCTGGTGCGGCTGCTCATCGACCCCGACCAACTCGGCCAGTTCGACGCGAGCATGGCCCGCCCGAGCGACGACGGGCAGCACGCCGCCACCGGCTGGGTGCTGCGCTTCGACCCCGCCCGCGTCTCGCTCGCCGACGAACCGGTGCGCGTCCAGGGCCGACTGACGGTCAGCGAGGTGAACGGCTCGGCCCTGGAGGTCGTCGCCGACCACACGTACGTGTACGCCCTGCGCCGGGCCGCGAAGGGCGCGCCCAAGCCGGCCGACGGGCCTGCCGACACCAAGCCCACCGGGCCTGCCGGCACCCCGGACGCAGGCCGTACGGGCGCGGGCACCCCGGGCGGCTCACCGGCCAGCGCGCCGACCGGCACCGCGCCCACCGGCGGGGCCCGGCTACCGACCCCGGTGGCCGTGCCCGGCACCGGGCCGCACTCGCTGTTCACGGTCCGCCGTGCGGCCCGCTTCCGCTTCGACCGCGACGACCTGCGCGACCACCACCTTGAGGTGGTCGAGAGCGCCCTCCAGGCCGGCCCGCAGACCTGCGCGGCGGACGCCTCCGACCACCTGCAACCGCTGTTCGCCGGCGAGCGCGCCCCGTCGGACGCCGCGGCCGGTACGAACCCGTACGCGACCGGGCGCCCCACGGACTCGCTGTGCGGGGTACTGGCACCCGGCGCCCAGCCCTCGGGCGTCGGCTCCCGCTAGCCCGGGGCCCGCACTCGGCTTCAGCTCTCGCCGTCGCTCGCGCCTTCGCTGAGCCCTGGGTCGCGGGGTTCAGCTCCCGCCGGCCCCGCTGCCGCCGCCGGTGGGGCCACCACCGTCCGGCGTACCGCCGCCCGGCCCGTCGCCGTCCGGCCCGCTGCCCTGGCCCGGCCCGCCGTCAGCGTCCGGCGAGCCGGCACCGCCCGACCCGCCGGTGCCCTCCCCGCCGCCCCGGCCCCCGCCGGTGAACCTGTCCCGCAGCTTGCCGCCGAGGTCGCCGGCGCCGCCCGCGATGTCCCGCACCAGACCCATCAGCGGGTCCTTGCTGTTGCGCACGGTGTCCGCGTAGTGGTTCGCGGACTCCTTGAACGAGTCGCTGACCGAGGTGCCCTTGTCCTCGCCGCGGCGCGGGTAGTGGCCGTCCATCAGCCGCTGGTAGTCGCGGCTGGCCGCCCACCGCTTGAGCTCGGCGGCGCGCACCGTGGCGAACGGGTGGGTGCGCGGCAGCACGTTCAGGATCTTCAGCACCGAGTCGCGCAGGTCGCCGCCGGCCTCGTACTCGTCCGCCTGCTGCAAGAACGCGTCCACGTTCATCTCGTGCAGGTGGTTCCCGCCGGCCAGCTTCATCAGGCCGCGCATCGACGCCTGGAGGTCCTGCCCGACCAGCAGCCCGGCCCGGTCGGCGGACAGCTCCGACTTGCGGAACCACTCGCGCAGCGCCGTCACGATGGCCATCACCGCGACGTTGCCCAGCGGAATCCAGGCCACCTTGAGCGCGATGTTCGTCAGGAACAGCAGGATCGTGCGGTACACCGAGTGGCCCGACAGCGCGTGCCCCACCTCGTGCCCGATGACCGCCCGCATCTCCTCCTCGTCGAGCAGCTCGACCAGGCCGGTGGTCAGCACGATGATCGGCTCGTCCAGGCCGATGCACATCGCGTTCGGGTCCGGGTCCTGCGTGACGTACATCGGCGGGACCTTCGCCAGGTCAAGGACGTAACAGGCGTCCCGCAGCATGTCGTTGAGGTGGGCGAACTGCTGGTCGCTGACCCGTACCGAATCGGACAGGAACAGCAGCCGCAGGCTCCGCTCGGGGAGCAGGCCGCTGAGGGCCTTGAACACGGTGTCGAACCCGGTCAGCTTCCGCAGCGCCACCAGCGCCGATCGGTCCGCCGGGTGTTCGTACGCGCGGGAGGAGATCTCCGGGAACCGCCTGCGCTCGCGGCTCGGCGGATGTTCGTGGCCGTGCGTGGTGCTGTCGCTCATCGTGCCCCCCTCGTTGGGCTGCTGGTCGTGGCCCGTCATGCCGTTCGGCCCACCCCACCCTAGGACCTGTGGATGACGTGGCTACCGTGGAGTGATGCACTACCTCACTGCCTTGCACGACGTAGTAATCGCCGCCCCCACGCCCTCCGCCACCCCGGGCAGCGGCTCGCACGGCGGCGGCGCCGGGCCGGTCTTGCGTACCGTGCTCATCGTCGGCGTCCTGGGCGCGGCCCTGGGCGCCTGGTTCCTGCTGCGTGGCTATCGGGACCAGGGCGGGCACGGCTGAGTCCCGTCGGACCCCCGCCCCGAGCCCGACAGTCGACAAGACGTGCGGAGTCGGCGTGAGGTTGCGCGGCGGCGCCGCATACGATGTGCCGGAAGTGTTCTGCCCGTCCCTCCCCGAGCCGTGCGGCACGGGGACCGCCCCGGATAGGTCCTGCCGACGATGACCGCTTTCCACACCGCACACGCGACCCTGGCCCCGCTCGCCTCCGAGGGCGGCGAGCACGGTGGCGAACACGACAGCCTCAACCCGTACCTGACCGGCGGCGGGGCGCTCTTCGTCCTGCTGCTCCTGCTGTGGATCACCACGCGCTTCAACCGGGACCGCTGACCTCGGCGGCGGGGTACGAGCGCGCTTAGTAGGGTCTGCACGCATGGGAGAACAGACAGCGTCCGTGAAGCGGCGGCTCGGCGTGATGGGCGGGACCTTCGACCCCATCCACCACGGTCACCTGGTCGCCGCGAGCGAGGTGGCGGCACAGTTCCACCTGGACGAGGTGGTGTTCGTGCCCACCGGGCAGCCGTGGCAGAAGAGCCACAAGCAGGTGTCACCGGCCGAGGACCGCTACCTCATGACGGTCATCGCCACCGCGTCCAACCCGCAGTTCTCCGTCAGTCGGATCGACATCGACCGCGGCGGCAAGACCTACACCGCCGACACCCTGCGCGACCTGCGGGCCGGCAACTCCGACGCCGACCTGTTCTTCATCACCGGCGCCGACGCCCTCTCGCAGATCCTCACCTGGCACGACGCGGCGGACCTGTTCTCGCTCGCGCACTTCATCGGCGTCACCAGGCCGGGGCACATATTGACCGACGCCGGCCTGCCGGAAGGCGGCGTGTCGCTGATCGAGGTGCCGGCGCTGGCGATCTCGTCCACCGACTGCCGGGCCCGCGTCGCCCAGGGCGATCCCGTCTGGTACCTGGTGCCCGACGGCGTGGTGCGCTACATCGACAAGCGCGAGCTGTACCGCGACGACGGCTGAAGGGGCACCGGTGAACGACCGACAGGACCCGTCTCCTCCTGACGACTGGCCCGGCGACCCACACGCCCCCGGCGACCCGTACGCCGGCTACCGGCCGAACGACCCGTACCCGGCGGACCCCGGCTACCCCACCTACCAGCAGGGCGGCTACCAGCAGCCCCAGCCGGACGGCTACGGCTACGACGCCTACGGCGGCCAGCAGGGCCAAGGGGGCCAGCCGCAGCAGGGCTACCCGCAGGGCGGCCGGCACGGGGCTCCGTCGCCATCGGCGCCGTTCCCGCAGCAGGAGTCCCCGTACGGGCAGCAGGACCAGACCGGCTACGCCCCGCAGCCCGCACCGGGCCAGGGCGGCTACGACCCGTACGGGCCGGGCGCTGCGCAGACCGGCCTCCCGTACCTCCCCGGCCAGCAGGGCGGCGGACAGCAGCCCGGAACGTACGACACCCAGGGCTATCCACCCCAGGGCCACCAGCAGGGCCCGCCCGCGGTGCAGCCCGGCTCCGGCGGGCCGGGGCAGGACGGGGCGTTCCCCGGCGGCTACCCGCCCGCCCCGGCGCAGGGCTACCAGCCGCCCCAGCACCACGCGGGACACCAGGGCCAGGACTTCGGGCAGCACGGCGGGCCCGGCGCCCCGTACGGCGCCGGCGCGCCCGCGACCGACGCCCAGCCCGCGGCGGTCCGGCCGTACGCGCCGGGGCCCGGCGGCGACCCGGCGCAGCCCGGGGCGTTCCCACAGCCCCGGCAGGACGGCTACGCGGCGGCCGAACCGGCCGCGCCCCGGACCTCGACCCACCGCAGGGTGCCCCGCCAGGCCACGCCCGAACAGGCGCCCGCAGGGCCGGCCGGCGCGGGACCGGGCGGCACCGGCCAGAGCGAGGCCGGGCAGGGTGGGATCGGGCCCGCCGCCCCGGGATCGCTCGCTTCTGGACCGTTCGCCTCCGGACCCGCGGCCTCCGGGCCCGCCGGCGCCGAGCAACCCGCGCCGGGCCGGTCCAGGTCACGGCGCGCTCAGCGCGGGCAGCAGCCGCAGGCCACCGACGGCGCCCGGCCGACCGGGCGCCGGGCCGAGCCGCAGCAGGCGACCGACCAGCAGACCGGGACCGGCCAGCGCCGGGCCGGGCAGCAGCAGCCGGCACCGGCCGACGGCGCACGGGCCGGGGACGCGCCGGCGGACGCGCCGGGCGAGGACTACCGCACGGAACAGTTCTCCTTCATCGAGGAGCCCGACGAAGAGTCCGAAGACGTCATCGACTGGCTGAAGTTCGCCGAGACCCGCTCCGAGCGCCGCGACGAGCGCAAGCGCCAACTGCGCACCAGGCTCATCGCCGGCGGCGCCGCGCTCGCCCTGCTTGTCGGCGGTGGCGTGGGCTACCTCTGGTACGCGGAGAAGCTGCCCGGCATGTCGAGCAGCAGCGAGGACAGCGCGAGCGCGGGCGGTGCGCAGCGCCGTCAGGTGATCGTCGTCCACCTGCGCGAGACCAAGGGCGGCGGCAGTTCGAGCATCCTGCTCGTGGACAACGCCACGACGAAGAAGGGCAGCACCGTCCTGCTCCCCAACGCACTCGCCGTGCCCGGCGAGAACGGCACCACCACCCTCGGCAACGCCGTCGAGAGCGAGGGCGCCGGCGGCACCAAGGACGCCCTCAGCGCCCTGCTCGGCTCCGACATCCAGGGCACCTGGCGACTGGACACGCCCTACCTGGAGAACCTGGTCGAACTCGTCGGCGGGATCACCGTGGACACCGACGTGCTCGTGCCCGGCGCCAAGGAGGGCGACGACCCGCTGGTCAAGCGCGGCAAGGGGGCGCAGCTCACGGGGCAGGGCGCCGTCGCCTACGCCACCCACCGCGAGCCGAGCGAGGACCAGAACAAGCAGCTCGCTCGGTTCGGCCAGGTCATGCGGGCGGTGCTCGACAAGATCTCCACCGACCCGGGCAAGGCCACCAGCACGGTCGAACAGCTCGCCCAGATCCCCGACCCCTCGCTCTCCGAGAAGCAACTCGGCGCCTCGCTCGCGGGCCTCGCCCAGCGCGCCGACGACGGCTCGTACGCCACCGAACTGCTCGCCGTGCAGCCGGACGGCACGCTCAGCGACGCGGCGTCCGAGAACGTGGTGAAGGACGTGCTCGGCGGCTCCGTCAAACAGCCCGAGGACGGGGCGAGCAGCGCGCCGCGGGTGAGTGTGCGCAACGCCACGGGCGATGAGGCCAAGGCGGGATCCGCCCAGGTCGCGCTGGTCAACGGTGGTTTCACGGTGGTCGCTGGCGGCAGTGCGAGCACCGAGGCCACCTCCCGGGTGACCTACGCGGACGCCGCACACGCCGACCAGGCCAAGCAGGTCGCCGCGACCCTCGGCCTGCCCGAGAGCGCCGTGTCCCAGGGCAAGGGCGCGGCCAACGCGGACGTCACGGTGGTGCTCGGCAGCGACTTCGCCGGCCGATCGGGCTGAGCCGCGGCACGGGCCGGCCCGGCGGGAGGCCGGGCAGGGCCCGGCGGGAAGGCAGGACGCCCGGCGGCGTGGCCTCGCGGGGGCCAGCCGGGACCTGCCGGTGCGGCCCGGCGGGAATCCACTGCGGCCCGGCGGTGTGACTTGGTGGTACGGACCGGCGGGAGCCCAGCGCGGCCCGGCGGTGTGGCTTGGTGGTACGGACCGGCGGGAGCCCAGCGCGGTCCGGCGGTGTGGCCCGGCCGGGCGGCGAACAAAAGGCTGGCGGAAGTGTCGGTGGGGCGTGAGACCCTTGAGTCACCCGCCCCCTGCCCCAGCACGGGGGCTCCGCCGACCGGAAAGCCCTGCTTGTGACCGCCACGGACCGCTCCATCGAGCTCATCAAGACCGCCGCTCAGGCGGCGGCCGACAAGCTCGCGCACGACATCATCGCCTACGACGTCAGCGACGTACTGGCGATCACCGACGCCTTCCTGCTCGCGTCGGCGCCGAACGACCGCCAGGTCAAGTCGATCGTCGACGAGATCGAGGAGCGGCTGAGCAAGGAGCTCGGCGCCAAGCCGGTGCGCCGCGAGGGCGACCGCGACGCCCGCTGGGTGCTGCTCGACTACGTGGACATCGTGGTGCACGTGCAGCACAGCGAGGAGCGCGTGTTCTACGCGCTGGAGCGGCTGTGGAAGGACTGCCCGCAGCTCGACCTGCCCGCCGACG
Source organism: Streptomyces sp. 796.1 (assembly GCF_047525675.1). NCBI lineage: Bacteria > Bacillati > Actinomycetota > Actinomycetes > Kitasatosporales > Streptomycetaceae > Streptomyces > Streptomyces sp. 796.1. The sequence continues at coordinate 20,900 of NZ_JBLIWA010000003.1, forward strand.
CGCTCGCCACCCACGGCAAGGCCGCCGAGCACGCCAAGGCGAAGGCGGCGGACGAGGACGACCTGGACGGTGAGCTCCGCTGAGCGGCTCAGGTGGGGGACGGGGGCGCCGTGTCGTCCTGTGGCGACACGGCCAGACTGCGTGGAACCTGGAGCGCCGCTTCCAGGGCTCCACGGACATCGAGCTCACCGCGACCGGCCTGGCCCAGGCCCGGCGCGCGGCCCGGCTGCTCGCGGCGCTCAAGCCGGACGCGATCATAGCCTCCGACCTGCGCCGGGCCGCCGCGACCGCGGCCGAGCTGGCCGCGGTGACCGGCCTTGACGTGATGCACGACGCCGCGCTGCGGGAGACGTACGCGGGCGTCTGGCAGGGCCTGACGCACGACGAGATCATGGCCCGCTACGGCGACGAGTACGCCGCGTGGAAGCGCGGCGAGCCGGTGCGGCGCGGTGGCGGCGAACTGGAGACCGAGGTGGCCGACCGGGCCGCCCCGCTGGTGCAGGCCATGGCCGAGAAGCTGCCGGAGGACGGCACTCTCGTCGTGGTCAGCCACGGCGGCACCATCCGCACCACCATCGGCCGCCTCATCGGCCTGGACCCGCACACCTGGGAGTCCCTCGGCGGCCTCACCAACTGCTGCTGGTCCGTGCTCGGCCAGGGCGCCCGCGGCTGGCGCCTGCTCGAACACAACGCGGGCACCCTCCCCGAGCCGGTCCTCGGCGACGACGACTGACCTCCGACGGCGGATTTCGCGTTTGGGCAGGTCACCGGTTAAGCTTCTGCTCGTTCACGGAACGGAAGTGAGCCCAACGAAACGGGTTCACCTCCACGAAGGAACAGCGGGGCTATAGCTCAGTTGGTAGAGCGCCTGCATGGCATGCAGGAGGTCAGGAGTTCAATTCTCCTTAGCTCCACAGAAGCGAAAGCGATCTGTGTCCGCGGAATACGCGGGCCGGGTCGCTTTCGTTGTTTTTGCTCGGCCTTTCCCTAGGGGCGGGGATGTCGCCCGGTGCGGCCCTGCGCACCCCGGTGGGGGAGCCGGCCGCACCGACGCGGGAACGCCCCGTCCCCGTCCCCTCGCGCGTACGCAGCCCTCTGCCGCCGGTCTCCGCCAGGGGGTCGGCTCCCCGCCGAACTTTGGGGCGCATGAGGCCCACGGGGCCGGTGAGTGCCTGGCGTGCCGGTGGGCCGGTGGTGCACGGGCCTTGCGGGGCAAGGGAGTTGGCGCCCCGGTGCGGCGCGGTGGACGTTCGGCGGCGGCCGGCGGGGCGCCCGGGCTTGAGGTCCGTCGGCCCTGCCGGTCCGGGCCCGGCCCCCGCTCGTTCGAGGGGTCGAAGGCCGCCCGGCAGACGAGCCCCGTACCGCCCCACCGCCCCCGTCCGCACCGCTCCAGCGGCCCGGGCGTGCACGGCGCGCTGCGCGACCGCCGCGATCGGGCTGTGGCCGTGACGCTGACCTGTGCGCCGTCCCATGACAGAATCGGGGGCGCCGCGAGGGGACGGTGCCGATGGGAGGGGCGGTGCGATGCCGACCGGAATCCTGGAGGAGGTCAGTCACCTGCTGGAGATCGCCGAAGCACAGGAACATGACGGACTGCTGGAGTACGCCGCGCCACGCGCGTACGCCGCCGGTTCCCGTGCCGCGACGCCCGGCGGAATGCGGTCCACGACAAGGGACGTCACGGTGTTGCAGTGCCCGGCCTGCGGCTCGGCGCACGTGGCGCAAGTGCTGGGCGACAACGGCGGGATCTCCTATGTGTGCACGGCCTGCGGCCATAGCTGGAGCTGATTGATGGGTGCGCACAGCCGGAAATGCGACTGGTGCGGCAGCGGCACGCCGATCGTCCGCGACATGGAGCCGCTCAATGCGGACTATCAGTACTGGTGCGTCGAGTGCGCGCGGGCGCTGATCATAAAGGGCGACCCCATCGAGACCTACCGCGAACTCGAAGGCGAACCGATCTATGGGCGGCTGCTCGACGAGCACTGCACGCTCAAACGCTTCTACTCGTTCGCCACCGCCTAGCCTTCTCCAGCGCCCCGGTCCGCAGCAGTTACGCGGACCGGGGCGCTGTTGATTCGCCCGCGGGCGGCGCTGTTTGCCCACGGCGTGCTCGCCGATGGTGCTGAGTCGTTGGTGCTGGGTCGGCGGTGCTTATGCGCGCGGCGGTGGTGGGGCCGGGGCCGCGGGCGGGGTCCGCGGCCCTCCGCGGAGTCCGTCGCAATCGCAGTCACGATCGCGATCGTGACTGGCCGGCGGCGGTGCGCTTCGCGCCGTCGGTACGGCGCTGACCTGCGGTGATCACGGCCAGCGGGCCTACGAACAGCCGGCCCGCCCGGTGGCGAACCGGGCCGCGACCGCACCCCCGCCTCACCTCGCTGACGGCCCGTCGGGCCGGCCCCCGACCATTGATTTGGCCAAAGCCCAGCCCGTCCGTGTAATGTAGGCGATGCCGCCGAGGGGAACCGGAGCGGAAAGCAATATGGGGCTATAGCTCAGTTGGTAGAGCGCCTGCATGGCATGCAGGAGGTCAGGAGTTCAATTCTCCTTAGCTCCACAGAACCGAAAGCGATCTGTGTCCGTGGAATATGCGGACCGGGTCGCTTTCGTCGTTTGTGCTCGCCTTTGCCGCGCGGGCGCGGAGCGAGCGGGGTGAGGGGCGCGGCCCGGCGCGAGCCTGAGTGGTTCGGCGCACTGCTGATGGGCGACCTGACGTACGGGGCGGGGCCCTGCGCCGGAGCGTACGGGGCGAAGCCGTACGGCCCGAGGACGTACGGGGCGAAGCGTTACGCATGGGGTCATGCGGGGCGACCGGACGATGCCAGGCGTGGTCCGCGCGCGAGGCGCCGCCGCACGTCCGTATCCGCGGCAGCCGCCCGCCCCTCGGCCAGGCCGGTGCGGCCTCTTATGCGCCTGCGGTAACCTGAGGCCATGCGTGCCGTACGCCTTCTGCTTAGCGGGCCGCGCTGATCAGCACCGACCGATGCGCAAGCCGGTCGGACTCAGCGCGGCGTCCCCTCCTGTGCGAGGGGATTTTTTGTTTCCCTACACATCCGCTGGCAGAGACCATCGATGGAGCTTGAGGACGATGAGCGAGACCCACACCGCTACCGAGGCAGCCGCGTCGCCGCACCGCTACACGGCCGCGCTGGCCGCCGACATCGAGGCGCGCTGGCAGGACTTCTGGGACGCCGACGGCACGTACGAGGCACCCAACCCGACCGGTGACCTCGCCGGTGACCCCGCCGGGCGGGGGGCGCTGGTGGAGCGGCCCAAGAAGTTCATCATGGACATGTTCCCGTACCCGTCGGGCTCGGGGCTGCACGTCGGCCACCCGCTGGGCTTCATCGCCACCGACGTCTACGCCCGCTTCCACCGGATGACCGGCCACAACGTCCTGCACACGCTGGGCTTCGACGCGTTCGGCCTGCCCGCCGAGCAGTACGCGGTGCAGACCGGTACCCACCCGCGGGTCTCCACCGAGGAGAACATCACCAACATCCGGCGCCAACTGCGCCGGCTGGGCCTGGGCCACGACAAGCGCCGCTCGATCGAGACGATCGACCCCGCGTACTACAAGTGGACCCAGTGGATCTTCACCCAGATCTTCAACTCCTGGTACGACCCGCAGGCCCAGCAGGCCCGCCCGATCGACACGCTGATCGCCCAGTTCGCCTCCGGTGAGCGCGCCACCCCGGACGGGCGCCCCTGGGGCGAGCTGAGCGCCGCTGAGCGCGCGGGCGTGCTGGGCGAGTACCGCCTGGCGTACGCCTCGGACGCGCCGGTCAACTGGTGCCCGGGCCTGGGAACCGTGCTGGCCAACGAGGAGGTCACCGCGGACGGCCGCTCCGAGCGCGGCAACTTCCCGGTCTTCAAGGCCAAGCTGCGGCAGTGGAACATGCGCATCACCGCGTACGCCGACCGGCTGCTCGACGACCTGGAAGCGCTGGACTGGCCGGAGGCGATCAAGCTCCAGCAGCGGAACTGGATCGGCCGCAGTGAGGGCGCCCGCGTCGACTTCCCCGTCGCGGCCGACGGGGACGCGCGGATCACCGTCTTCACCACCCGCCAGGACACGCTGTTCGGCGCCACGTACATGGTGCTGGCGCCCGAGCACGAACTGGTGGAGCGAATCGTTCCGGCCGCCTGGCCCGAGGGCACGCACCAGGTGTGGACCGGCGGCCACGCCACGCCAGCCGAGGCGGTCGCCGCGTACCGCAAGCAGGCCGCAGCCAAGTCCGACGTCGAGCGACAGGCCGAGGCCAAGGACAAGACCGGCGTCTTCACCGGCGCCTACGCGACCAACCCGGTCAGCGGCGAGCAGGTGCCCGTCTTCATCGCCGACTACGTCCTGATGGGCTACGGCACCGGCGCGATCATGGCCGTGCCGGCGCACGACAGCCGTGACTTCGCCTTCGCCCGCGCCTTCGAGCTGCCGATGCGCTGCGTCGTGGAGCCGAGCGACGACCGCGGCACCGACCCGAGCACCTGGGACGCCGCGTTCGACTCGTACGAGGCGAAGATCGTCAACTCCGCCGGCGCCGACGTCTCCCTGGACGGCCTGGTGGTCAAGGACGCCAAGGCCAAGGTCACGCAGTGGCTGGTCGAGCGCGGCATCGGCGAGGGCTCGGTCAACTTCCGGCTGCGCGACTGGCTCTTCAGCCGGCAGCGCTACTGGGGCGAGCCCTTCCCGATCGTCTACGACGAGGACGGCGTGGCGCACACGCTGCCCGAGTCGATGCTGCCGCTCGAACTGCCCGAGGTCGACGACTACTCGCCGCGCACCTTCGACCCGGACGACGCCGACACCTCGCCGGAGACCCCGCTGTCCCGCAACGAGGACTGGGTCAACGTCGAACTGGACCTGGGCGACGGCCCCAAGCGCTACCGGCGCGAGACCAACACCATGCCCAACTGGGCCGGCTCCTGCTGGTACGAGCTGCGCTACCTGGACCCGAACAACGACGAGCGGCTGGTCGACCCGGAGGTCGAGCAGTACTGGATGGGCCCGCGCGAGGGCCAGCCGACCGGCGGCGTCGACCTGTACGTCGGCGGCCAGGAGCACGCCGTCCTGCACCTGCTGTACGCACGCTTCTGGTCCAAGGTGCTGCACGACCTGGGCCACATCTCCTCGGCCGAACCGTTCCACAAGCTGTTCAACCAGGGGATGATCCAGGCGTACGTCTACCGGGACAGCCGCGGCTTCCCGGTGCCGGCCGCCGAGGTGGAAGAGCGCGACGGTGCCTTCTTCTACGAGGGCGAGCGGGTCAGCCAGTTGCTCGGCAAGATGGGCAAGTCGCTCAAGAACGCGGTGACGCCCGACGAGATCTGCGCCGAGTTCGGCGCCGACACGCTGCGCCTGTACGAGATGGCCACCGGCCCGCTGGACGTGTCGCGCCCCTGGGACGCCCGGGCCGTCGTCGGCCAGTACCGGCTGCTCCAGCGGCTGTGGCGGAACGTGGTCGACGAGGCGTCAGGTGAGGTCACCGTCGTCGACGCGGAGCCGGACGAGGCCACGCTGCGCGCCCTGCACAAGGCCATCGACGGCATCACGCAGGACGTGACCCAGCTCCGCTTCAACACCGCGGTCGCCAAGCTGACCGAGCTGAACAACTTCGTCACCAAGGTGCGCGAGGTGCCCAGGTCGGTGGCGGAGACGCTGGTGCTGCTGACCGCGCCGCTGGCCCCACACATCGCCGAGGAGCTGTGGCACCGGCTGGGGCACACGGAATCCGTGGTGTACGTCCCGTTCCCGGTCGCCGACCCCGCCTACGTCCAGGACGAGTCCGTGACCTGCGTCGTCCAGCTCAAGGGCAAGGTCAAGGCGCGGCTTGAGGTGGCGCCGTCGATCTCCGACGCGGAGCTGGAGCAGCTCGCGCTGGCCGACCCCGCGGTGGTCGCGGCCCTGGGCGGGGCGGAGATCCGCAAGGTGATCGTCCGGGCGCCGAAGCTGGTGAACATCGTTCCGGCCTGACCGGAGCGGGTTGGGGCGGCCTGGGGCGGGTCGCGGCCGTGCGGGTTGCCCTGGCGTGGGCCGGGGTTGCCCGTGCGGGCCGCGGCCCGTCTGGGGGTCGGCGTGGGTCGGCCCGGATCGGGTGGCCCTGGCGTGGATCGGCGTGGGGCTGGGGGCCCGGCCCGCGCCGGGGACGTGGTGTGGATCGAGGCGGCCTGGGCGGCGTGAGGCGGTCCGGCGCGGGCCGGTGGGGAGTGGTTCGGACTGGTGTGGAGTGGTTCGGGCCGGTACTGGCCGTTTGGTGTCGGGCGCTGACCGGTTCCGGTCGACGGGCGCCGCTGTTCTGCGAGGGCGTCCACGCTGGTCGGGCCGGTCGGCGCGGGCGTGCCTGACGTGGGACATGGCCTGTGTCGCGTACGACCCGTACGACCTGTACGGGACGTGCTCGGTGCCGGAGACGACCTGTGGTGGGCACGGCCTGAGCCGGACGCGTTGTGAGTCGGACGCGTTCCGAGCTGGACATGATCGGTGCGGTGGCCTGATGGGATCAGGGAAGCCACCTAGGGGCGGGTTGCGGGTCCACAGGGAACCCGTGACCCGCCCGCGCCGTTTACCGTAGGAACTGACGGCTGCCGCCGGCCCGCGTGCGGGACCCGGCCGCGGCCTCGCGCGATCTTGTCCACCTCCGAGACCTGCGGGAGCGCGATGGAAGCCGTAGTGGCCATCCTGGGGCTGGTGTTCCTGCTCTGCATCGCCGCCGGTGTGTACGCCGCCGTGAAGGTGGCCAAGGCGGCGAAGCGGGGTGTGGACCGCACGGTCTCCCAGGCCCGGCGCACGGTGGAGGACACCAAGCTGCGGGCCAAGCAGTACACGCAGCTCGGGCCGGTGGCGGAGATAGCCGAGCTGCGGATCTCGCTGCGGACCTCGATGCGGGCGACCCGGCAGGCGCTGGACACGGCCGCGGCCGAGGACGGCTCGCTCACCGAGTCGCTGGCCCTCTTCGAACGACTCAGCACGCACGGCCACGAGGTGGACGACGACCTGCGGCGCCTCGAATCCGAGCCCGACCGGACCCGGATCGCGACCCGACTGCCGGAACTCCGCAAGCGTACGGAGCGCGTGACGCAGTCCGCCGACTCGCTGCGCTGGGCGATCCAGGACCGGGCCGGCCACTTCGCCGAGGACGAGCTCGGTGACCTGAGCGAGCAGATCCGGATGGAGGCCGCCGCGCTACGCCACTGGCGGTCCGAGCCGGACACGGGAGCGGCCGGCGGCATGGGTCGTGACGGGGGCGCGGGTGGTGCTGGTGGTGGCCGCCCGGTGGCGGACGACTGGGGAGCGGAGGAGGCCGGGGCGGCGGGTGGCGCGGGGCCGACGTCCGGGGTGCGAGCCGCCGGTGCGGCAGGCAGCCGGCCCGCAGCCTCCGGCCCCGGACGGAGCGGTGCGCACGAGGCGGATGCCGCGGACGACGGCTCGGACCCACCTGCACCGCGGGCCCTGACCGGGGACGACCCGCGGCTGCGCAAGACCTACCCCTGGCAGCGGACGGCCCGACCGGAGAACACCACGTGAAGCCTTCGATATCTGCCTGCCGGGCCGCGGCCCGGTGCACCGCGGCAAGGTGATGACCGGCGGTGATCACCCCCAGCTATCGGAGTGGGCCACCCACCGATAGCCTGCCAGCCATGTCCCGCCATGTCGCTATCATCACCGATTCCACGGCCTACTTGCCGCAGCAGGCGATGGAGCGACATCACATCACGGCCGTGCCGTTGACGGTCGTACTCGGCGACCAGGCTCTGGAAGAGGGCACCGAGATCTCCGCCCGCTCCGTCGCCCAGGCCCTCCAGAAACGCACCCCGGTCACCACGTCCCGGCCGAGCCCGGCCATGTTCGCCGCCGCCTACCAGCGGGCGGCCGACGCCGGTGCGCACGGCATCGTCTCGCTCCACCTCTCGGCGGAGATCTCCGGTACGTACGACGCCGCGGTGCTCGCCGCACGGGAGGCGCCCGTCCCGGTGCGCGTGCTCGACACCGGGATGGTGGCGATGGCCCTCGGCTTCTGCGCGCTGGCCGCGGCCGAGACGGTGGCTGCGGGCGGCACGTTGGACGAGGCGGTGGCGGCAGCGGAGAAGCGAGCGGTCGGAACCACCGCCTACTTCTACGTCGACACCCTGGACTACCTGCGCCGAGGTGGTCGCATCGGTACCGCCCAGGCCCTGCTGGGCTCGGCGCTGGCCGTCAAGCCCCTGCTCCAACTCGACGAGGGCCGCATCGAGTTGCGGGAGAAGGTACGCACCGCTTCCCGGGCCATCGCCCGGCTGGAGGAGATCGTGGTCGAGCGGGCCGGGGTGCAGGAGGTGGACATCGCCGTACACCACCTGGCAGCCGGCGAACGTGCCGAGCAACTGGCGCAGCGCTTCCGCACCCGGGTCCCCGGCCTGTTGGAACTGCACGTCAGCGAGGTGGGCGCAGTCATCGGAGCCCACACGGGCCCGGGCCTACTCGGCGCGGTGATCTCCCCGCGCTGAGCGTGCGCCGCCATGCCGGGCAGCTTTGTGGGTGTGGGTGTGGGTGTGGGTGTGGGTGTGGGTGCGGGCGGGAGGCGGGTGCGGTGTGGTGGGTTCTCCTTCCTCTCGTTCGTCGGGTTGGGCCGCTGGTCGTAGCGGGTGCGGGTGGTCGTCGGCGGGGCCGGGCCCGTACGTCGGGGGAGGAGCCCCGGGCGGGGTGGCAAGTGTCCGCGCGGGGCCCGGCGGTGGGCGTGGTGTGAGGTGGGGTGAGGTCGGCTGGAGTGGGTTGGGGCTGGGTTGACCAGAATGGCTGGCTGGCTGGCTGGTTGGGTTGGGGCGGGTCAGCCTGCCTGGCGGGTGGGCATGATGGTGACCTGCTGGAGGTTGACGCGCGGCGGTAGGCCGGCGATGAATCCGACGGTCTCCGCTATGTCATGCGGCATCAGCCACTCCACCGACTCCTTCGTCTTCTCCAGCCACGCGCGCACTCCGGCGTCGGTCACATGGCCCTGCAACTCGGTGCCCACGATGCCTGGTTCGAGTGCCGAGACCCGGATGTTCTTGGCACCGAACTCGACGCGCAGGTGCCGGGAGAGATGGCTGACGTACGCCTTGGTGCCGGAGTAGACCGCGAAGTCGGGGAAGACGTTCTGTGCCGCGATCGACGACGTGTTGATCACATCGGCCACGCCGCGCTCGTCGGCAGCCTTGATCAACTGCGGTGTGAACGCTCCGATCACATTCATCAGTCCTCCGATGTTGAGGTCGATCTGCCGGCGCCACTGGTCGGTGGCCAACTCCTCGATCGGGGCGGGCAGCATCACCCCGGCGTTGTTGAGGAGCAGGTCTGCGGAGCCGAACTCGTCGGCCACCCGATCGGCGGCAGCGCGTACCGCATCGGCGTCGGTCACGTCGACGGTGAGGGCAAGCGCCGTGCCGCCGCGCTCCTCGATCCGAGCCTTCAACGCGTCCAACCGCTCCGCACGCCGAGCCAGCACGGCGACCGAGGCGCCTGACGCCGCCAGGTGTTCGGCCACGGCCTCGCCTATGCCGCTGGAGGCGCCGGCGATGACTGCGACACGGCCGCCCAGGGGAGCAGCCAGGGGTTCGACGGGCATGGTCATACCTTTTCTACGAGGTGCCGAAGAGGGGTTGCCGATCGCGGTGACAACCGCGGGTACCTCTTCAGCACACCACCTCTGAGCTGCGACGACGTGGCCATAACAGGCCCGGGGCGGGCTGGTACCGGCGAGGCTGGTACCAGCAGGGCCACCCACCGAACGGCACGGCGCACACCGGCTGGTCCACACTGGCGGCATGGATCGTAGGAGCGAGCTCGCTGACTTTCTACGCACCCGCCGCGCCCGGATGACCCCCGATGCGGCGGGGCTGCCGGCGGACGGTCGGGTCCGCCGGGTTCCCGGGCTGCGCCGCGACGAGGTGGCCCGCCTCGCGGGCGTCAGCACCGAGTACTACACGCGTCTCGAACAGGGCCGTGCCGGTACCCCCTCTCCCGAAGTCGTCTCGTCACTCGGTCGTGCCCTCCAACTCGACCTGGCGGAGCGGGAACACCTCGCTGACCTGCTGGCACGGCCGGCCCCCGCTCGCCGTACGTCCGCCAGCCCGCGGCGGGTCCGCCCTGGCCTTCACCAGATGCTGCAAACCCTGGACCACGTACCCGCCTTCGTCCTCGGCCGGTGCACCGATGTGCTGGCCACCAACCGGCTCGCACGTGCAGTCCTTACCGACTTCGACGCCCTTCCTGCGTCACAACGCAACCTTGCTCGCTACTACCTCCTCGATCCGGATGCCAGGGACCAGGTCTGCGACTGGGACCGGGTCGCGGCCGAGACCGTTGCCGTCCTCCGCCTTGATGCCGGGCGCTACCCGCATGACCGGCGCATCGCCGAGCTCGTCGGTGAACTGACCGTCCGCTCACCGGAGTTCACCACGTGGTGGAACGACCACCGTGTACTGCGCCGTACTCACGGCGCCAAGAGCTATCGCCATCCCATCGTGGGCGACCTCCACTTCTCTTACGAGTCCCTCCAGCCGCCTGGCGACCCCGACCAGACCCTGTGCGTCTACAACGTCGAACCCGGCTCCGCCACTGCCGAATCCCTCCGCCTCTTGAGCAGTTGGTCCGTCTCCGGCGCGGCGGCGTCCGGTGCGGCGGCCGACGTTAAGTGAACGATGGCTCGGCGGCCGGCCGTTCCCTCGCATCGGTCACTAGTTCGAGTGAATCGGGCTGGGGGCTCCGCGAGGGCCGCGGGCATCGCGGGAGTTGCGGGAGTTGGGCGGAGCTTCGGGAGTCGCGGAGCTTTGGGGGGGTGGTGGCGTCGGGGTGGCCGCCGCTCGCCGTGTGGGTGTGGGAGCCGTGTAGGGGCGGGAGGGGGCGGCGAGTTGCGAGGGGAGCGGTGCGGCGCAGTGTGTGACGGACGGGGCGGCGCTCGCTCCGGGGCCTCGTAGGGACCTCGTACGGGTGACGGAGTTATCCACATGACCCCGGTTATCCACGGATTCCGAGCTGCGTCAGCGAAATCTCCGCCGAGTGCTTACGGTCAGTCGCATGAGCACTCGATCACGTACAGTTACCTTGGGGTTTCGGGGAGTCGGACAGCAGTCGCGGCGCGACCAGACCACGGAGAGCAGGCCGAGACGGGGCCAAGGTCCCAGGCCAAGGGGGCCGGGAGGCCAGGCGACGGCCGAGGCCGTCACTGACCGTGCATTTCGACGCCCGCGAGCCCGTCACGGTGGAGTGGGGCGAGCGCGGGCCGTCGGACTGCTGGCGGCGGGCGAGCGCCCGGGAGGAATGGCCGCGGCCAGTGAGGCCGTGGCCGGAGAGCGGGAGGAAGGGGAGCGGTCATCCGGCGGGGAGCGGCCGGTGCCCGGCTGGGGCTGGGCCGAGCCGAGTAGTGCTCCTGACGGAGGGCTCACGGAGGGGCGGCACGGGGAGGGCGTGCCGGGCCGGGGCGAGCCGCTGCCACCGTGGGCGACGGCTCGGCGTGTTCAACAGGCCGATGTGGCCTGGCGGGACACCGAGGACGAGCATGCTGCTGCCGGTGCTGCCAGTGCCGTCCAAGTCCGTGGTGCTGCCAATCCCGGAGGTGATGCTAGAGACCCCGGTGCCGTGAACGCCGCCAGTGGCGCCGATGCTGCGGGCGCGCCGAGCGGCCCGGAACCGGCCACCCGCCGCACAGCGGACGGCACCAGCGCGAGACCTGCCCGCGCCGCAGCGTTGCCGCGTGCCGGGGTGAAGGTGGAGCGAGTCGGTCACGACGGCACCTCCGCTCCGGACGACTCCGCTGTCGGTGATGCCAACGAGTCCACTGGTGCCAGCGCCGCCGCCCGGGCACCGTCCACGGCCATGACCGATGCGGGGTGCGGGAGCCCGCACGGTGAAGGACGGTCGGTCGGTAGTTGGGCGGGATCGTCCACGGGCGCCGGGCGGTGGCGGATTGCGCTGGTGGAGCGGTTGCCGCTGTGGGTTCAGGCCCGGTGTGCGGTTCAGCCGAAGGCGCTGGGGGCGCTGGCCGTCGTACTGCTGGCGGCGATCGCCCTGGCCGGCTACCACTTCTGGTCGGGGCGCCCCGGCTCGGTGGAAGTGCCGGCGGAACGGCCGCGGACGGCTGCGGGACCTGCCACGTCCACCGCGCCCGACCGACAACCGGCTCCCGGACCGGGCCCGGCACCGACCGCGAGTTCCACCTCGACCGCGGGGGTCAGCCGCTGGGTGGTCGTCGACGTGGCGGGCCGGGTGCGCCGGCCTGGTGTACGCCGGTTGCCCGCGGGCGCCCGCGTCGCGGATGCGCTCAGGGCGGCGGGCGGAGCCGAACCCGGGGTGCGGATGAGCGAGTTGAACCGGGCCCGGATTCTGATCGACGGAGAGCAGATCGCGGTCGGGATCAGAGCCGGGGCCGCCGCAGCGGCGGGTTCCCCTGCCATCGCGGGGCTCGACGGCACCGTGTGTAAGGAAGAGGCCGGCGGGGCCGCGGGTGCGGGCGGTGGTGGCGCCCCGGGTGGCGCCGGGCCGGCTGCGACGGGAGCGCCGGTCAGCCTCAACACGGCGACGGCCGAACAGTTGGAGGCCCTGCCCGGGGTCGGGCCGGTGCTGGTGCAACACATCCTGGAATACCGGGCACAGCACGGCGGATTCCGTTCGGTCGCGGAACTGCGCGAGGTGTCCGGCATCGGCGACAAGCGCTTCAGCGACCTGCGCCCCCTGGTGCAGCCATGACCGGCCCCACCACACGAACCGGGACCAGTTCACGCCCGCCCCACGGACCGGCGGGCCGGCGCCGGCCGGTGCATCTCCCCGTCGCCGCAGTTCCGCCATCGCGGACACGCCTGTCCGGACGGCCGGGCGGGTCGGCTGGCCTTCGGGCCGAACCGGCGGCCAGTGTCCGACCCGCCAACGCCGGCCAGCGGCACGGAGCCGGGCAGCAGGACGGACCCGGGCAGAGGCGCGGGCCCGGGCAGCGGCGCGGGCCGACGGAGGACCCGGCGTCGAGCGGGACGCGCAGCGGTCAAGGCGTCGCCGACCTGCGGTTGTTGCTCCCGGCTGGGGCCGCGTGGGTGGCCGCCGCACTGGCTCTGGGGGCGAGCCCGACGACGACGTTGGTGTACTGCCTGGTGGCTGGCGTCGCGGCCCTCGTCCTGCTCTGTGCCGCCTGGCGGCGGGCCGGGCAGGGGGCCTGGCGGCAGCGTGCCTCGGCGGGGCAGCCCGGTGGGGCGCACCGGCTGGGTTGGGCCACGGCGGTGGCGACCGCGTTGTTGTGCGCGGTGGCGACGGCGACGGTGGCGGGGTTGCACGCGGCCGATGTACGCCGGGGGCCGGTTCCCGTACTGGCCGCCGATCGCGCCGAAGCGGAGTTCCACGTCACGGTGACCGGCGATCCGCAGCAGGTCAGACCACGGGTGCACGGCTCGGCGCGCATGCCGTCCGCGCTCGCCATCCGAGCCACGGTGACCCGGGTCAGGGCGTGGCACGACGGTTCGCGCGGCGAGCCGGACGGCGCCCCGCCCGGCCAGGCGGTGCGCACACGGACGCCGGTGCTCCTGCTCGTCGATGTGCACGGTGCCGCGGGCTCGACCGGGTCTCCCGGGGCGAGTGACCAGGCCCCGGCGGATCGGCCCGCACGGGCCCGGCCGGGGACTGGGCCCGAGGTCGACCGTTCCGCCCCGGCTGCGCGGGCGACGGCGCAGTGGCGGGCCTTGCTGCCCTCCACACGCCTGAACATCCAGGCACGGGCGGCCCCGCCCAAGCGGGAAGGGGACAGCATCGCCGCCGTACTCCGTGTCGACGGTGACCGGCCCCCCGAGGTACTGGCCGGTCCGAGCGCGCCACAACGCCTGGCCGGGCGGCTCCGGGCCGGGCTGCGTACCGCGACGGACGGGTTGAGCGCGGATGCCAGGGCGTTGCTGCCCGGGCTCGTGGTGGGCGACACCTCCCGGGTGCCGCCCGAACTGGACGAGGCGTTCCGTGCCACCGACCTGACACACCTACTGGCCGTCTCCGGGAGCAATTTGTCGATCGTTCTGGCGCTCTTGATCGGGCCACCCCACCTGGCGGCCCGATCCGAACGGCGCGGCCTGGCGGCCCGGGTCGGCGTCCCACTGCGCTGGACCGCACTGTTGGGCGGCGTGCTGACGCTGGGGTTCGTGGTGGTGTGCCGCCCGGAGCCGAGTGTGCTGCGGGCCGCTGCTTGCGGGGTGATCACCTTGATCGCCATCGGTACCGGGCGACGGCGCACCCTGTTGCCCGCGCTCGCCGCAGCCGTGCTGGCGCTGCTGTTGTACGACCCGTGGCTGGCACGCAGCTATGGGTTCCTGCTGTCGGTCCTGGCCACCGGGGCGCTGCTGACCCTCGCGCCGCGATGGAGCGCGGCGCTGCGCTCGCGGGGGATGCCGGGGCGGCTGGCGGAGGTGCTGGCCGCGGCGGCTGCGGCCCAGGCCGTGTGTGCTCCGGTGGTCGTGGTGCTGGCCTCCCGGGTGAGCCTGGTGGCGATCCCCTGCAACCTGCTGGCCGAGTTGGCGATCGCGCCAGCGACCGTGCTGGGCTTCGCTGCCCTGGCGGCGGGGCCGGTCGCGCCGCCGGTGGCGGAAGGGCTGGCCTGGTGCGCGGGTTGGCCGGCGGAGTGGCTGGCCGCGGTGGCGCGTACGGGGGCGGGGCTGCCGGGCGCGGGGCTGCCCTGGTCGGGTAGTTGGGGTGGCGGGTTGCTCCTGGCCGGGGTCACGATCGGTGTCGTGCTGGCCGCCCGGCGGGCGCTGCGCCACCCTTGGTTGGCGGCGATCTGCGTGCTCACCCTGGTCCTCGCGGTGGTGCGACCGGCCCCGCTGGTCCGGGTGCTCACGGGGTGGCCGCCGCCCGGCTGGCGCCTGGTGGCGTGCGATGTGGGGCAGGGCGATGCGCTGGTGCTCGCTGCCGGCGCGGGTAGCGCCGTGGTGGTCGATGCGGGGCCTGACCCGGGGGCCGTCGACCGCTGCCTGCGGGACCTGGGAGTGGTGCGGATCCCGCTCCTGGTGTTGACCCACTTCCATGCGGACCACGTCGGGGGCGTGGCCGGAGTGCTGCGGGGGCGTGCCGTCGGAGCAGTGCAGACCACCGGCCTTGCCGATCCGCCGGGCCAGGCCGAGTTCGTCCGCAGGGCGGTGGCGAACGCCGGGGTGCGCCGGTTGGAGGCGGTGGCGGGGGAGCGGCGCAGTACGGGAGGGCTGTCGTGGCAGGTGCTGTGGCCGCCGCCGGTCGAAGCCGAAGACCCACCGCCCACCGGGTCCCCGGAGGCCACGACGAGCGGGGCGCCGCCGGGCGGCCCGCGTCCGGCCCCCGGGCCGGCGTACCCGGGGGCCGAGGTCGTCACCGGGGCGAACGACGCCAGCGTCACCCTGCTGGTCCGTACGGCAGGGCTGACCATGCTGCTCCTGGGCGACCTCGAACCCCCGGCGCAGCGCGCCCTCTTGGCGGCGCATCCCCGGCTCGGCCCCGTCGACGTGCTCAAGGTGGCCCATCACGGTTCGGCCCACCAGGAGCAGGCGTTGCTGCGCCAGCTCAGGCCGCGGCTGGCGCTGATCTCCTGCGGTTCGGACAACCCCTACGGCCACCCGGCGCCGAGCACCGTCGCCGCGCTGCGAGCGCAGGGAGCCCGGGTGGTGCGGACCGACACGGACGGGGCCGTGGCCGTCGGCGCGGGCGACCGGGGGCCGCGGGTCACGATGCGGCGTTGCAGTAGCGCTCGTAGAAGACCTTTACGTCGTTGCAGGGGATGTGCTTGTGGTAATTGAGCTGACCACTGGTGCTGTCCTGGTTCATGAAGGCCAGGAACTTCGCGATGAGCGTGCCGTCCGTGGGCTCGCCGTAGGTGTAGAGGCGCTCGACGGCCCAGAAGGGGTATGGGCTCCGCTTGTTCGGGGAGAGCACCGGCTCGTTCCCGTCCAGGCTGACGGCAACGACATGGGGCTTGCCACCCGCTCGCTGCGTCTCGGCGTAACCGATCGCCCCGGCCACCTTGTCGACGGTGTCCACGACCGAGTCGGTGTCGGAGGCTTCGCAGCCTTGCGGCTGGTGGGGCTTGCCGTCGGGCAGGGTGCCGCAGTCCGCGGTGCTGGGCGTCGCAGGGGACTCCTTGTTCAGCAAGGTCTCCTCGAAGGTGATCCGGGTGCCCGACTGCGAATCCCTGGTGACCACGGTGATGGGCAGCTTGTCGCCGTTCGACTTCGGCCAGTACTTCATCTTGCCGCTGTAGATGTCCCGGAGCTTGTCCAACGTCAGGTCGTTGACACCACTCTCCTTGTTGACCACGACGCTCAGCGGGACGATGCTCACCCTCCGCGCTTCCTTGAGGTTCTCGTACTGCGAAGAATGCGGCGCCTCGACGTCCGTCATGGCGATGAAGGAGGGCTTGCGGTCGGGCCGGTTCCGCCCCTCGCGAGCCAGGTCCTTCAGCCCGTTCAGGCTGCCCGTGCTCCGTACGGTGATGTCGGCGTCCGGGCACTGCTTCTGGTAGTCCTCCGCTATGTCCTTCATGGGCTTCGCGAAGGCGGAGGAGCCTTCGATGGCCAACTGACCGGACGCACAGATGGCCTCATCGACCGTGTCGGAGCCGCGTACCAGCAGTCCGGCGAGCAGGCCCATCAGGATGACGAAGACCGTGCCGAGGGCGAGAGTCCACTTACGGGGGCTGGTGCGTGCGGTGTTGTGCACGATGGAGCCGCCGCTGATGAAGCCGCCCATCGTCACTTCGTCGCCGCTTCCGGACAGCAGGACCAGCAATTTGAAGTGGTCCCTGCGGTTGAGCGGTACCCGGGGGAGGGTGATCCGGCTGCCGTCCGGTTGCAGGCCGCTGTTGCGCGTGAGAATCGTCCGCAGCGTGGGGTTGGTTTCGGTGACCTGCACTTCGATGATCGTGCGGCCCGGGAACTCGACCAACAGCGGTTCCTGGTAGTCGTGGCGCACGATGTCCTTGCTGCCGACGTTCTCGACCCGTATCAGGGCCACCATGGCGTCGTCGATTTCCTGCTCGTTCCGCAGCAGCCGAAGTTGCACCATCTCTTCGGCACCCGGGGGGTTCATGGCGATGGGCGCGTCCATCTGGATGCGGTAGCCGATGCGCTTACGGCCCGGAAGGAACCGCTCCACTGCCCATACGGCAGCCGTCAGCACCAGGCCGACTGCTGCCAGGATCGTCTCGGTATCAGGGATTGCCACTGCAACCTCACCCAGGTGGTCGTACAGGGACGCGAAGAATCTACGGATCGACCTTCGGGACCGCTCCCGGTTGGTGGGCGCATCACCAGAGGTTCATCTGTCGGCCGCTCGTGGGTGGCTGCCGCGTCCATGTGTGGTCTTCCTGGCAACCCTTGTAAAGAAATCTTTCTAAAGATAGCTTTAGGTTATGTCGGAGAACACCGATGGCGCATCGGATCAGCCAGTGCCCCCGGAAGTCCAGTCCCCGCCGGGCCAGTTGCCCCGTTCGCAGCGGCTGACCGATCCACGGGCCCTGCGCGCCTACGCCCACCCCACCCGGATGCGACTGGTGGGCCTGCTCCGTACGCAGGGCCCGTGCACGGCGACCCGGGCGGCGGAGCTGACGGGCGAGTCCGTGGCCAGTTGCTCGTACCACCTGCGGATGCTCGCCAAGTACGGCCTGGTGGAGGTGGCCGCGGGCGGGCAGGGGCGGGAGAAGCCCTGGCGGGCCACGGCCAGCGCCACCGAGTGGCCGCACGCGTCGGAAGATCCAGCCGTGTCGGAGGCGGCCGAGGCGGTGGAAGCCGTCGTGGCCGACCGGTACGCCGAGTTGCTCAGGCATGCCGTGGCGACGCGCCGTTCACTGCCGGGGGAGTGGCAGCAGGCCGTACGGATCGGCGACACGCTGCTCTATCTGACCGCTGCGGAGCTGTCCGACATCCACGGCCGGATCGACGCACTGCTCCACCCGTTCGAGGAGCGCGCGGCGCGCCCCGAAGTCCGGCCGGCCGGCGCCAGGTTGGTGCAGGTCATCGAGGCGGCCTTCCCGCTGTCACCGGAGCCGAGCAGCGGCCGGGAAGTCGAGGCGAGCGAGGCTGCGCGGACGGGAGGCGCGGCTGCCGCGGAGGAGGGGGGCGAGGCGCCGACGCGCGCTCGCCGGCGGACGCGGCCCGCGCCCGCACGGCCGGACGGCAACGAGGAGGGGAAGGAAGCATGAGCATCAGCGAGAAGGTGCCCGCACTCTTACGGCAGGCGCCGTTCCGGCGGTACTGGACCGGTCAGAGCGTGTCACTGATCGGCGATCAGATCTCGATGCTCGCGCTTCCCCTCGCGGCCGTGGTCATCCTGGACGCCGACGCGGCCGAGATGGGCTGGCTGACCACGGCACAACTGCTGCCGGCGCTGCTGTTCTCACTCGCCGTCGGGTCCTGGGTGGACCGCCGGACGAGCCGCCGGCGCATCATGATCGCCTCGGACCTGGCGCGGGCCGTACTCGTCGCGGCCCTGCCCGTCGCCTACGTGCTCGACGTGCTCAGCCTGACCCAGCTCTACTGCACGGCGTTCGCCCTCGGCTCGCTGACCGTGCTGTTCGACGTGTGCAACGCCACACTGTTCGCCTCGCTGGTGCCCAGTACGCGGTACGTGGAGGCCAACTCGCTGATCAACGGCAGCCGTTCACTGGCCTATGTGGCGGGGCCGAGCGTCGGCGGCTTCCTGGTCCAGGCGCTCGCCGCGCCGCTCGCGCTGGCCGCCGACGCGTTGACCTATCTGATATCGGCGCGCTGCCTCACCCGTATCGACCCCGCCGAGCCGCCTCCGGCCACACCGGCCAAGGGGCACTTCACCGCCGGGCTGCGGTGGATCGCCCGCTCACCCGTCATGCGGGCGACCTTCGCCGCCTCATCCACCATCCAGTTCTTCAACTTCATCCTGCACACCCTGTTCGTCTTGTACGCGACGTCAGAGCTGGGGCTCAGTGCGGGCGTGCTCGGCGCCGTGCTGGCCGTGGGGGCGGTCGGCGGGCTGGCGGGCGCGGCCCTCGCGGGCCGCGTCACCCGACGTCTGGGCATCGGCCCCGCGGCCATCCTGGGCCTCGCGCTCTTCACCGTCCCCCTACTCCTCGTACCGTTGGCCGACGGCCCGTTGCTGCTGGTCCTGGCCCTGCTCTTCCTCGCCGAACTCGGCTCCTCCATCGGCGCGATGATCGCGGACGTGGCCATGGGGTCGCTACAGACCGCACTCATCCCCGACGCACTGCGCGCCCGGGTCACCGGTGCCTACCGGATGCTCACCCACGGCGCCCGGCCGCTGGGGGCACTCACCGCGGGCGTGCTCGGCTCGACGCTGGGGCTGCGGCCCACGTTGTGGATCGGTACCGCGGGCGCAGTGTTGTGCCTGCTGTGGGTGTTGCCGTCCCCCGTGCCACGCATACGCGAACTGCCCACGCAGCCCCTGGAAGCCGACGGGCCCACCGATCCGACCGATTCCATCGGCCCCACCGATACGGCTGCCCCTGCTGACTCCGCTGGCTCCGCCGATGCGGTCGGCCCCGCGTGCCCCACCGGCAGGGCCGGTGACCGAAGGGAGGAAGGAGTGCGGGGGGACGCCCGTAAGGACGTGGCCGGTGTCGGCACGGGTGGGGAGACGGGGGCGCCTCCAGGGCCCGGGCCACAGGCTGCCCCGCTCGCCGACCCGCAGGACGAGAGGGTGCCGTCGCCGCCGACCGCGTCGTGACGGCTGGGCAGGCACGCCCGAGACCCGAGCGCGTCCGTCTCTGCCCAGGCCGGAGAGCTACTCGGCCTCGTGCCAGCCGTCGTACTCGGCGGCGAGCGCGTCGAGCGCCGGGACGGCGAGGGCGGCGTCGGGGTCCTCGATCACCACCAGCCACTGGGCGTCCTCGGCGTCGTCCTCGCCGGCCAGGGCCTCCCTTACCACCTGCGGTTCCTCGCCTAGGCCGAAGCGGTCCACGGCCTCGGTCGCGGCCTCTTCGGCGGCGTCGCGATCGGGGAGCACCAGCAGATGGCGGGTCACGGGGGCGGGGCGTCCGGCGGTAACGGGTCGTGCGCTCACCGCCCCATTGTGCGGGACGAGGGCGCGACGCGGCCGTGCGGGAGGAGGTACGGGCACGGGCTGGCCGCAGCTCGGTCCCGGAGCCGCCCAGTGAGCTTCTGCTGCTCCCGGCAGCCTCCCGTGCCCCCGGTCCCCGGGCGGTGCGCCGTCCCGCGTGGTCGCTCCGATGGCAGGGAAGCCGTGCTCGCCGAGGGAAGAACCGCAGGTCAAAGGGGTGTGCGGCCGGAGTGTCAGTGGCCCGTGGGATGCTGGTGCGCGATGGCCAAGAAGACGACGACCGACGATCCGCTCGCCCCCGTGACGCTTGCCGTGGGCCAGGAAGACCTGTTGCTCGACCGCGCGGTGCAACAGGTCGTGGCCGCGGCCCGCGCCGCCGACCCCGACACCGACGTGCGTGACCTCGCCCCGGACGCCCTCCAGCCGGGCACGCTCGCCGAGTTGACCAGCCCTTCGCTGTTCGCTGAGCGCAAGGTGGTCGTGGTGCGTGCCGCGCAGGACCTCTCGGCCGACACCATCAAGGACATCAAGGGGTATTTCGCGGCCCCGGCCGAGGAGATCACCCTCGTCCTGCTGCACGCGGGGGGAGCCAAGGGCAAGGGGCTGCTCGACGCCGCACGCAAGGCCGGTGCGCGCGAGGTCGCCTGCCCCAAGATGACGAAGCCGGCCGACCGGCTCGCCTTCGTACGCTCGGAGTTTCGGACCATCGGCAGGTCGGCCACTCCCGAGGCGTGCCAGGCACTGGTCGATGCCATCGGTAGCGACCTGCGCGAGTTGGCGAGTGCCTGTACGCAGCTCACCGCGGATGTCGAGGGCACCATCGACGAGGCGATCGTCGCGCGGTACTACACGGGCCGGGCGGAGGCGTCGAGCTTCACCGTGGCCGACCGGGCCGTCGAGGGCCGGGCGGCGGAGGCGCTTGAGGCCCTGCGCTGGGCGCTGGGTACCGGGGTGGCACCCGTGCTGATCACCAGTGCACTGGCGCAGGGCGTGCGCTCGATCGGCAAGTTGGCATCGGCCCCGCGCGGCGCCCGCCCCGGCGATCTCGCCCGGGAGCTGGGTATGCCGCCGTGGAAGATAGACCGGGTCCGTCAGCAGATGCGCGGCTGGTCGGCGGACGCGGTGGCGGTCGCGCTGCGCGCGGTGGCCGAGGCGGATGCGGGGGTCAAGGGCGGCGGCGACGACCCGGAGTACGCATTGGAGAAGGCCGTGGTGGCGGTGGCCCGAGCCGCCCGGTCGGGCCGTGGCTGACCGGGCCCATCCGAGCACGACCGCCCGCCGCCCGTACTGCGGCTGATCAGCCCCTTTCGGGGCGCGGCTGATCAGCGCTCTTCGGGGTGCGGCTGACCAGGAGTTCCAGCACCTTGCGGAGCGGGACCGACCACGCGCTCCAGGCCCTCGACGCGTCCGAAGCGGAGCCCCACCTACGACTCGACCTCCGCAGTGGATTACCCGAGAAGGGCCCGCGCAGCGGATACGCAAAGGGGCCGGCCCTCTGTGCAGGGGGCCGGCCCGAGCCGAGCCGGTGAGCGGGCCAACGCGCCGCCCTGGGGTAGGCGACCCCGTGGAGCGGGCCGGCGGTCCTACCAGTGCTACTCCGCCTTCTTCTGTAGGCGTGCCATCGTCGCCTTGGCGCTCTCCTTGAGCATTTCGGCGACCTTGGCACTGTCCGGCGGCGTGGTGCCGGACGTGCTCGACGTGTAGTTGGACCACGAGATCTGGTAGGTCATCCAGCCGTCCCGGATGCCGAGGATCACGTGTTTGCCCTCGTCCTTGCCGTCCTTGTCCAACTGGGTCACGAGGTACGCCTCGTCGCCGAGGTCCACGACCTCGTTGACCTTGTAGGAGTAGCTGGAGTTCTTCTGGTTCTTGTAGGCGCGGTACTGCGGGCCGAACTCGGCGGTCGGGTCGGTCTTGCGGTGCAGGTGGGCCGTGGTCGCGAGCCAGGTGGACGAGTAGCCGGAGCTGGAGCCGCTGGGCTCGAAGTCGGTGTTGCACTCCATCGAGTCGAGCGCCTCGTCCTCGGTGCCGTTCGCCTGCGGGTTCTCGCGGGTGGCGGAGGACGCTTCCTTGACGAACCCCGCCTGCTCGATGGGGGCGTACTCGGTGATCTTGCACAGATTGCCGGTGAAGGCGTAGCTGCCGAGTTCCGGCTTGGGGTCGTCGTCGCCGAAGCCGCCGGTGGCGAAGAGGACGCCGGCCCAGACGGCCGAGGCCACCACCGCACCGCCGACCGCCCACAGCGGGCCGCGTCCCTTGCCGCCGGGAGCCGGTGCGCCGGGACCGTACCCGCCGGGGACCTGACCTGGCCCGACCTGCCCCGGCTGCATCGCGCCGGGAGTGGGCGGATACGCGTAGGGATTGGGTGCCTGACCGCTCTGCTGGCCGGGCGGCTGCCCGCCCGCAGGCTGGGGCGGGACGTTTCCGTACGGGTTCGCAGGTGGCTGGGCGTACGGATTGGGCTGTTCCCCCGGTATCGACATGGCGTGCACATTACCTGACAGATTGCACAGGGCCAGGGGCCGTACGGCGATTGTTTCGGGGTGGAGACAAACGGCCGTAGGGTGCTGTTTCGGCCGAGTTCCAGGGGTGTGTCGACGGTGCGCCGAGGAGTGTGCCGACTGCTGTCGACGGCTCGGGTGCTGGGGTCGGGCGCTGGTGCCGCACGGCGTTCGGCCGCCCGGGCCGCGGGGCTGGACATGGGGCGGGAGAGACCACCGGCGAGGTGGTTCGGACGGCTCGCGGGAAGGCGCCGCTCCCCGCCGCGAGCCGCCCCCTCCGGTCGTACGGACTCCGGCCCTCCCACTTCCGGCGTGTGGCCGGAGCCCCGGTGACCGGCTCGTGCCCTCAGCACCCCATGCGGCGGCGCGGCGCCACCACGCGCGTAACCCAAGCCTCGCGAGCACCATCCAAGCCGCCCCGGAGACGCCAAAGGCCCCGGACCACCCGGGGAATCGGAGTGGTGCGGGGCCTGGCGAAGAATCCGCGAGCTAAGCGTGTCGCACCCGCGTGGCGAACGCAGGCCGCGTGCGACACGATGTCGTGTTGCCCGCCCCTGGAGTGGTGCTCCGGGGCTGGTGGGACGACTGTCGGACGGCGCGGGAGAGAGGGTCCGCGGGGTCCGTACCGACGTTGAGGAACGTAGCTCGGTCAAGCGCCGTGTCGTGAGGCGTGTCCGGCGGGCGTAGAGGTCGCGCCGCGGTCGTCACACACGGTGTGCGGCGGGCCGCTGAGGGGCGTCGCCGCTGGTGAAGCAGTAGATCAGGCGCTCAGCGTGGCGACCTGGGCAGCCAGCGCCGACTTCTTGTTGGCAGCGGCGTTCTTGTGGATGACGCCCTTGCTGGCGGCCTTGTCGAGCTTCTTGGACGCCTCGCGGGCGGCCACGGTCGCCTTCTCGACGTCACCGGAGGCCACGGCCTCACGGGTCTTGCGGATGGCGGTGCGGAGCGAGGACTTGACGGCCTTGTTGCGCTGGCGCGCCTTCTCGTTCGTCTTGTTCCGCTTGATCTGGGACTTGATGTTCGCCACGAAAGAGCCTTTGCAGGTTCGTCGGATTTCTCGGTTGTTCTGGAGCGCCCGCTAAGGCGGCTGCGCAGACGTGCCGCGTACCAGAGAGGTCACAAGGCACGGTCGTCCAGATTACCAGCAGGTGCTGTGGCGTCCCAATCCGGACGGCGGTGGCCACTCATGGGACGATGGACGGGACTATCACCACGTCCACCACGTCTCGCCCAGCTACTAGCTGCGTCTACTGGCTGCGTTCAATCACCGAATGGACCCCTGCGTGCCCGCGATCCCTACCCATGTACCGGAGCCGAGCCGTACCGACCCGGCTCTCGTCCGTAACTTCTGCATCATCGCGCATATCGACCACGGCAAGTCCACGCTCGCCGACCGGATGCTCCAGTTGACGGGTGTGGTGGAGCAGCGACAGATGCGCGCGCAGTATCTGGACCGTATGGACATCGAGCGTGAGCGTGGCATCACGATCAAGTCCCAGGCGGTCCGGTTGCCCTGGGCGCCCACCGAGGGCGAGCGCCAGGGCTCCACCCACGTCCTCAACATGATCGACACCCCGGGGCACGTGGACTTCACCTACGAGGTCTCCCGCTCCCTCGCCGCCTGTGAGGGCTGCATCCTGCTGGTCGACGCGGCCCAGGGCATCGAGGCGCAGACCCTCGCCAACCTGTACCTGGCGATGGAGAACGACCTCACGATCATCCCGGTGCTGAACAAGATCGACCTGCCGGCCGCGCAGCCCGAGAAGTTCGCCGCCGAACTCGCGCACCTCATCGGCTGCGACCCGAGCGAGGTCCTGAAGGTCTCGGCGAAGACCGGCGAGGGCGTGCCCGAGCTGCTGAACCGTGTGGTGGACACCGTCCCCGCCCCGGTCGGCAACGCGGACGCCCCGGCCCGCGCGATGATCTTCGACTCGGTCTACGACTCGTACCGCGGCGTGGTCACCTACGTCCGGGTGGTCGACGGCCAGCTCAGCAAGCGCGAGCGCATCCGGATGATGTCCACCGGCGCCGCCCACGAACTCCTGGAGATCGGCGTCTCGTCGCCGGAGATGCAGGCGTCCGACGGGCTCGGCGTCGGCGAGGTGGGCTATCTGATCACCGGTGTGAAGGACGTGCGCCAGTCCAAGGTCGGTGACACCATCACCGCCTTCAGCAAGGGCGCCGAGGAGCCGCTCGGCGGTTACAAGGACCCCAAGCCGATGGTGTTCTCGGGCCTGTACCCGCTGGACGGATCGGACTATCCGGAGCTGCGCGACGCGCTCGACAAGCTCCAGCTCAACGACGCGGCGCTGGTCTACGAGCCGGAGACCTCGGCGGCGCTCGGCTTCGGCTTCCGGGTGGGCTTCCTCGGCCTGCTGCACCTGGACGTGATCCGGGAGCGGCTGGAGCGCGAGTTCGGCCTCGACCTGATCGCCACCGCGCCCAACGTGGTCTACCGGGTGATCATGGAAGACGGCGTGGAGCACGTCGTCACCAACCCGAGCGAGTTCCCCACCGGCAAGATCGACGAGGTGTACGAGCCGGTCGTGCGGGCCACGGTGCTCGCGCCCAGCGAGTTCATCGGCGCGATCATGGAGCTGTGTCAGGCCCGCCGCGGCACGCTGCTCGGCATGGACTACCTCTCCGAGGACCGCGTCGAACTGCGCTACACGCTGCCGCTCGCCGAGATCGTCTTCGACTTCTTCGACCAGCTCAAGTCCAAGACGCGCGGTTACGCCTCGCTCGACTACGAGCCCACCGGCGAGCAGACCGCCTCGCTCGTCAAGGTCGACATCCTGCTGCACGGCGACAAGGTGGACGCGTTCTCCGCGATCACGCACAAGGACAAGGCGTACGCGTACGGCGTGCGGCTGGTCGCCAAGTTGCGCGAGCTCATTCCGCGGCAGAACTTCGAGGTGCCCATCCAGGCCGCGATCGGCAGCCGGGTCATCGCCCGGGAGACGGTGCGCGCGATCCGCAAGGACGTGCTCGCCAAGTGCTACGGCGGTGACATCTCCCGCAAGCGGAAGCTGCTGGAGAAGCAGAAGGAGGGCAAGAAGCGGATGAAGATGGTCGGCAGCGTGGAGGTGCCGCAGGAGGCGTTCATCGCGGTGCTGTCCACGGACTCCGACGGCGCGGACGCCAAGGCGAAGAAGTAGCGGGAGTACGGGAGTAGGGGAGTAGGGGGCGCGGCCCGGCGGCTGGCGGCGCGGCGGTTGTGTCGTCGCGCCCCGTGCGCGGCCGGGTTGCCCCCGGGCCCGTAACGGAACGTGGCGTGCCTGACGGAACGTGGCGCCCCGGGGCCCGCAGCGAACACCGCTGTGGGCCCCTCCCACTCCGGCCCCACTCCGCGCATCCGTCCCATGCCCGGGCCACCCCCACCCGCCCACTCCGCGCATCCGTCCCACCCGTCCGCCCTGCCGCTGGGGCGGCCCCCTGCCCACTCCGGCCCTTCGCGCACACCCCGTCCCGCCCGCCCGCTGCCGCCCCGTGCACCCGTCCCGGGGCGCTGCGCGTCGGCTCCCACCTGGTCCGTAAAGGCTGCCGGTCACTGTTTTAACAAGGAGGTTGCAGCCCCTTACGTGCCGGCGCGAGGGCATCTACTCTGATCATTGCCCGAAGGTTACTCATGAGTCACTAACGCTGAGGCGGGCCCGGGAGGATGCCGTGACCGACACCCAAGCCTTGCTCGACAACCGTCCGCCGTCGATGGCCACGCTCTTCGTGGAGCGGGTGGCGGCCACACCCGATGCGGAGGCGTACCGCTATCCGGTACCGCCGGCGTCGGGCGAGGGGCCGTGCGACTGGCAGCCGATGAGCTGGGCCGAGTCGGCCACCCGGGTCTACGCGATGGCGGCCGGGCTGATCGAGTTGGGGATCGCCGCCGAGGAGCGGGTCGCCCTGGCGTGCAGCACCCGGGTCGAGTGGATCTTCGCGGACCTCGCGGTGCTCTGCATCGGCGGCGCGACCACCACCGTCTACCCGTCGACCAACGACGACGAGACGGCGTTCATCCTGGCCGACTCGGGCAGCCGGGTGTTGATCGCAGAGGACGCCGAACAACTCCGCAAGGCCCGCGCGAACCGCGCCGAGCTGCCGGAACTCGCGCACGTGGTGGTGGTCGAAGAGGTCGACGCGGTGCCGGCCGACGGCGACCCGGAGGGCTGGGTGCTCTCGCTGGCCGAATTGGAGCGCCGGGGCGCGGCGTACCTGGAACGGCATCCGGACGGCGTGCTCGACCGGGTCCGCGCGCTGCGCTCGGACCAACTCGCCACCCTCATCTACACGTCGGGCACCACCGGTCGCCCCAAGGGCGTACGGCTGCCGCACGACGCCTGGTCGTACATGGGCCGCGCCATCGAGGGCATCCAGCTCCTGGAGCCGGAGGACGTGGGCTACCTCTGGCTGCCGCTGGCGCACGTCTTCGGCAAGGTGCTGGTCGCGGGGCAGCTCGCGGTCGGGCACACCACCGCGGTGGACGGCCGCGTGGACAAGATCATCGAGAATCTGCCGGTGGTCAGACCCACCTACATGGCCGCCGTGCCACGCATCTTCGAGAAGGTCTACAACGGCGTCGCGGCCAAGGCCCGGGAGGGCGGCGCGGCCAAGTACAAGGTCTTCCAGTGGGCGGCCGAGGTGGCGCGGGAGTACGCCAAGGTCTCCCAGGACAACTTCCGAGCCACCGGCTCCGCGGCCGTCCCGTTCGGCCTGCGCAGCAAGCACGGGATCGCCGACAAGCTCGTGTACAGCAAGTTGCGGGAGGCGTTCGGCGGACGGATGCGGGCCTGCGTCTCCGGCTCGGCCGCGCTCGCGCCCGAGATCGGCTACTTCTTCGCCGGCGCCGGAATCCACATCCTGGAGGGGTACGGGCTCACCGAGTCCAGCGCCGCCAGCTTCGTCAACCCCTACGACTACCGCACCGGCACGGTCGGCAAGGCGCTGCCCGGCCTTGAGGTGCGGATCGCCGACGACGGCGAGATCCTGTTGCGCGGCCCCGGCATCATGGCGGGCTACCACGGACAGCCCGAGCGCACCGCCGAAGTGCTGGAGTCGGACGGCTGGTTCCACACCGGCGACATCGGCGAACTCTCGCCCGACGGCTATCTGCGGATCACCGACCGCAAGAAGGACCTGATCAAGACGTCGACCGGCAAGTACATCGCGCCGGCCGAGGTCGAGGGCCGGTTCAAGGCGGTGTGCCCGTACGTCTCCAACATCCTGGTGCACGGCGCCGACCGGAACTTCTGTACGGCGCTGATCGCCCTGGACGAGCCGTCGATCATGGACTGGGCGAACGAGAACGGGCTGGCGGGCAGGGCGTACGCCGAGGTCGTCGCCGCCCGGGAGACGCAGGAGCTGATCGAAGGCTATGTGCAACAGCTCAACGAGGGGCTCCAGCGCTGGCAGACGATCAAGAAGTTCCGGCTGCTGCCGCGCGACCTCGACATCGAGCACGGCGAGTTGACGCCGAGCCTCAAGCTCAAGCGACCGGTCGTGGAGCGGGAGTACGGTGCGTTGATCGAGGAGATGTACGCGGGCGCGCGCGAGGCGTAGGCGGCGTGGGCCGCGCGGGGTCGGGCGTGGGCGTGCCCGGCGTCGCGCGGTCGACCCCGCGGCGGGGTGGCGGCGGATTGCCGGACGCGGGTGGGTGGCTGGACATCGACGTGCTGCCGGCGCGTGGTCGGGGCGGGGTGCGGCGGGGGCTGGGGTTGCTCGCGCGCGATCGGGGGAGTGTCGGTGACGTCCGTGCGCCCCTTGTTCGGGGTGGGGCGATCGGCCAGCATGGGACGTCACCCCGAGGTCCGGCGGCGTTCACCACCCGTTAGAGGGAACGCGCGTCGAGTGGGCGCAGTTGTGCCCGTACGTGTCGTATTGCGGCCCATGGTGGCTCATTTACGTAACTTGGCGCATTTAGGTGCCCGCGGTCTGTCACGCTGTCGGGGTTGGAGTCGGGGCCGTGCGGACGGTTGGCCACCGCACGGCGCGCGCCGAATCCGGTCCGCGCGGGCGTCGCCGATCGCCGCGCCGGGGCCGGAGCCCGTCGGGGGTCGGGCGGCGGCTACGAGCACCCCCCGGGGGAGTGGCATGGGCATGGGAGTAGATGCTCAGGCGAGCGTCCGCGGCAGCGCGGGCGAATACGGCAAGAGGGCTGCGACCAGCCCCGAAGCGGGCGACGCCCCGCCCGACCGGGCGCGCCCGGGACCTGGCCGCGACGGGGCGGCGGCGGAGGGGCCGGGCCCGCGGAGCTTCGCCGGGCCGACGGCCGGAACGGGCGCCGGGGCGCAGACCAGCCCCGGCGGTGGAAGCTTCGCCGAGCCGGTGTCAGGTACGGGTACCGGGGTGCGGGGCGGTCCTGACGGTGCGGTCGGCACGGTGCCCACCGCCGACGGTGCACCCTTCCGCCCCGCGGTCCACCCGGCGGACGTGCCAGATATGCCAGATGCAGCAGATGCGGCAGCGAGCGAGGTGCGGACGCTCGGCCCGGCTGCCGCGGACCACGCGGTCCGTGCAGGTCACGAGGGCCAGGCAAGCCAGATGGACCGGCTGGGGCCGGCGCGGCAGGCGGGTCAGGCAGACCGGGCGGGGCTGGCTGACCCGGGCGGTTCGGGCGGCCCGGGCGGTTCGGCGCGGCAGGCTCGATCGGCCGGGGCCGCCGGCCAGACCGAGCACGCCGCAGGCCCTCAGCCGGTCGGCGCCGCCTACGGCGCGGCCGATGGGCCCACCGGTGCCGCGTCGGCCGAGCGCGCGGCGGAGACCGCCTCCGCACAGGCCGCGGCCATCGACGCGGCTGCCAGGGCGGCGGCCCCGGACGCCACGGCCACGCGCGCCGCGGCCCTGGACGTCGCCGCGATGCACCCGGCGACCGGCGACGGCGCCCGGGAGCACGGCGCGCCGCGCGACCTGACCCCGACCGAGCCCCGAACCCCCGCGGGCCCCGCCGGGTTCCCCCTCGGCGCACCGCTGGCCGACGGGGCCACCGGGGACCGCATCCGCCGGGCCGACCTGGCCGGCAACGTGCGCGCGCCCGCGGCGGCACGACAGTTCGTACGGGCAGCGCTCACCGACTGGTCCGTACAGGGACTGCCGGAGAGCGAGTTAATCAACGGTCAGTTGGCGGACGACGCGGTGCTGTTGGTGAGCGAACTGGTCACCAACGCCGTGGTGCACGCCGGCACCGGCGTGGTCGTGCGCTGTGCCCTGGAGCCGGCCGGCGCGTCCGACGCACGACCGGCGCTCTACGCCGAGGTCACCGACCACCATCCGGCCCGGGCGGTACGCGGCCAGCCGGCGTTCCGCGAGCCGGCGCCGGGCGCCGGTGGCGGCCCCCGCGGCGCGCACGCCCCCGGCCGACCCGACCGCTCGCACGGTTCGGCGGGCGAGCCGCCCGGGACCCCGCCGGCGGCCGGCCCCGGGCTGCTGGCGCCCGAGCCCGAGCCCGAGCCACCCGCGCCCGTCATCGCCCCCGCTCCCGAAGCCGCCGCCCCGAGCGGGGACGCCCGGGCAGCGGAAGCCGCAGCCGCCCAGGCCGCCGCCGGGCACGCCGTCGGCCACGCTCACGCCGCACACCAGGCGCGGGGCGAGGGCGCCGCGACGGACGGTGCGGCAGAGGGCGAGGCCGGGGGCCGGGGCGGCAGTGGGTTGCGACTGGTCGGCACCATCGCCGAGTCCTGGGGGACCACGTACCGCAGGACCAGCAAATCGGTGTGGTTCCGGCTGCCGGTGGCGCAGGTGGTCGCCGGTGCCGACGGGGCGCTGCATCCGCAGCGGGTGGCGGATGCGATGGGCGCGGCGGAGGACGGCTGGCCGCCCCTCGCCGATCTGCGGACCGCGGAGATCCTGGCGCCCGCGCCGCACCGGCCCACCCGCCCCGGCAGCGCCCCCGGTTGGCTCACGCACGGCGCCCCGACCTTCCTGGCCGAGGCGTCCGAGCTGCTGGCCGGCGAGTTCGACGAGGGCAAGGTCGCGTCGCTGGCCGGGCAACTCCTGGTGCCACGGCTGGCCGACTGGTGCGCGGTGTGGCTGGACAACCCGAAGACCGGGCCCAGCGCGCCCTGGGTCTGGCACGCGAGCGAGAACCGGCTGGCGGAGCTGCGACACCTGCTCGGCCGCGAGGCGCCCCGGCTGCCGGCCGCGACCCGTGACCGTGCGGTCGCCTGGCCGTGGCCCGGCGGCTCATCGGCGTACGGGACCTCCGGCGCGGCCCTGGCCTGCGGACTGGTCACCGGCGGCCATTCGGTCGGCACCCTGCTGATCGGCCGCGGCGGCCTGACCCGCATCCCGGACGAAGTGGCCACGCTCTGCGAGGACTTCGCACGCCGGGTCGCCCTGGCGGTGGCGTCGGCGCGCGAGTACACCCGGCAGGTGCACATCAGCCAGATGCTCCAACGCAGCCTGCTGCCCAGCGCGTTGGCGTCGATCCCCGGCATGGAGACGGCGGTGGTCTACGAGCCGACCGGCGACACCCCGGCCGGCGGCGACTTCTACGACGTCTTCCCCGCCGGCGACGGCCGTTGGTGCTTCGCGCTCGGCGACGTGTGCGGCAACGGCCTGGAAGCGGCGGTCGTCACCGGCCTGGTCCGCCCCGTGCTGCGGCTGCTCGCCCGTGAGGGCTACGGCGTCACCGAGGTCCTGGACCGGCTCAACCGCACGCTCGGCGAGAAGGCCGTGGAGGCCGCCGCATCGGCCGTGGCGGCCGAGGGCCCGGGCGAGTCGCGCTTCCTGTCCCTGCTGTACGGCGAGTTGGTGCCGTACGACACGGATGACAGCGAGGCGACTGACGAGACGGACGGGGCTGACGGGGTCGGGGGCGGGGACGGGGCGGGGAGCCCTGGCGCGCCGGCCGGTGCGCGTGTGGTCCTTCGGAGCTCCAGGAGCGTTGGAGGCGCTGGGGGCGCCGGGCAAGGCGTGGTGGGCCCCGGCGGCCTCGGGTCTGACGGCCCCGGCGCCGACGCTGCTGGTGCGGGAGCGGCCCGTGCTGCCGGTGGTGGTGCTGCCACTGCCGCTGGTGGCGCCGGTGCGGGGCCGTGGTGGGAGCTGCCGGCGGCCCGCGAAGCGCAGCCGCCGCGCCCGATCGGCCCCGCACCGGCGACCGCGGCGCAGGCCGGTACCGCCGGCCAGCCGGGGCGGCCCGGCGACTGCGCACGACGGCCCCAGGACACCGCCGCCCCGACCACGGCCGACCGCGACGTACCGGAAGCGCAGGAAGCACCGGAAGCGGGCGGCGTACGGGATGCGGGCGGCGGCGCGCCAGGCGCTGGCCACGCGGCGCCGGTGACACCGGGCCCACCGGCAGCCGGCGCACTACCGGACGCCGGCGGCCAGGCGGGGGCGGCTGCCGGCCCGGGCGGCGGCGTGCGCTCGGTGACCGGCCTCGCGGTGTGGGGCGGCGCACCGGCCCCGGACGACCTGGTGGGCCTCGGCGGCGTGCTGGGCCCGCACGGCGCCGCGGGCACCGGCCGGGTCCGGCGGGACGGCTCGCTCGGCGGGGCGCGGTGCACCCTGGCCAGCGCGGGGCACCCGTTGCCGCTCCTGCTGCGCGCCGACGGCTCGGTGGCGGCGCGCGGTGCGCCGCAACTGCTGCTCGGCGTCATGGACGGCGTCTGCTACCAGAGCGAGAGCTTCGACCTGCTGCCCGGCGAGACCCTGCTCTGCGTCACGGACGGCGTCACCGAGCACCGCTCGGACCGGGCCCAGTTCGATGACGACGACGGACTCTCCCAGGTGCTTGCCTCCTGCGCCGGGCTCGACGCGCACGACGTGGCACAGCGGGTACGCGCGGCCGTACACGCCTTCGCCGCCTCGCCGCCTAACGACGACCTGGCTCTGCTGGTCCTCCAGGCGGCTGAGTAGTCGGCCGAACGGGCGGAGTGGCGGGCCCTGCGGTACGGCCGCCGACAGCACGCCGGCGCTACGGCCGGTGCCACCGGCGGCACCCCCGACGGTGCCCGCCCCGTCGGGGGCCCGGCGCCGCGCCAGCGCGGGGGAGGACGGGCCGCGGACCGGCGAGGGCGAGGGGCCGGCGTGGCCGGGGGGAGCGGCGGCGGATCGGCCGCGTCCCGCGACGCCGGGGCGATGCCGGAGAATGGAGCCATGCCTTCTGCACTGCCCGACGGTGAGCCCATGCCCGTGGACGGGGCGCTGCCGCCGCACGCCCTCCAGGGGGCCGGGGACCGGCCGCTCGGGTTCTACCTGCACGTTCCGTACTGCGCCACCCGTTGCGGCTACTGCGACTTCAACACCTACACCGCCAGTGAGCTGCGCGGTTCCGGCGGGGCGCTCGCCTCGCGGGACAACTACGCGGCCATGGTCGCCGACGAGGTGCGACTGGCGCGCAAGGTGCTGGGGGACGACCCGCGCCCGGTCGAGACGGTCTTCGTGGGCGGTGGCACGCCGACCCTGCTCGACGCCGCCGACCTGGTGGCGATGCTGGCCGCGATCCGGGACGAGTTCGGCCTCGCGCCCGACGCCGAGGTGACCACCGAAGCCAACCCGGAGTCCGTGGACGAGCGCTACCTGGCGACGCTGCGCGAGGGTGGGTTCAACCGGATCTCGCTCGGCATGCAGAGCGCCCGCCAGCACGTACTGAAGGTGCTCGATCGCACCCACACCCCGGGCCGCCCCGAGCGGTGCGTGGAACTGGCCCGTGCCGCGGGGTTCGAGCACGTCAACCTGGATCTAATCTACGGGACGCCGGGGGAGAGCGACGCGGACTGGCGGGCCTCCCTCCAGGCCGCGCTGGGCGCCGGGCCCGACCACGTCTCGGCGTACGCCCTGATCGTGGAGGAGGGCACCCAGCTCGCCCGGCGCATCCGGCGCGGCGAGGTGCCGATGACCGACGACGACGTGCACGCCGACCGCTACCTGATCGCCGACGAGACGCTGACGGCCGCGGGCTTCGCCTGGTACGAGGTGTCGAACTGGGCCACCACCGAGGCCGGCCGCTGTCGCCACAACGAGCTGTACTGGCGCGGCGCCGACTGGTGGGGCGCCGGCCCCGGGGCACACAGCCACGTGGGCGGGGTCCGCTGGTGGAACGTGAAGCACCCCGGCGCGTACGCCCAGGCACTCACCGAGGGGCGCTCGCCCGGCGCCGGCCGCGAGGTGCTGGCCGCCGAGGACCGCCGCGTCGAGCGCATCCTGCTCGAACTGCGCCTGTCCGAAGGGTGCCCGCTGGACATCCTCGCCCCGGCCGGCGCCAGCGCCGCGGCCCGCGCCCTGTCCGACGGCCTCCTGGAACCGGGCCCCTACGCGCGCGGGCGCGCCGTACTCACGCTGCGCGGCCGGCTGCTGGCCGACGCGGTGGTACGGGACCTGGTCGACTGACGGACCTGACGGGCTACCCGGACTGTCCGGGCCGGATGGCCAGACGGGCTGGTCAGGCGGCCGGCTGGGCGACTCGAACGGGTGAATGCGTGCGGAGGCCCCACGCCTTGCCTACGCTTGTTCCTACGCTGCTCGAACACGACGCGGCGGGATGGGGAGGCCCACGGAGATGACCGCTGTGGAAGACCGAATGATGACCAATATCACGGAGATCTTCGAGGCGCTGGATGTTCCTGGCCAGCTCAAGGCGGAGCTCATCCGGGGGGAAATCGTGATGATGGCCGGGCCCCACTGGGTCCACAACATGATCGTGCTGCGGGTGCTGAACCAGGTCCCCCAGGACCGCTGGTATCCAATGCAGACGCAAGACATTGCCATTCCCGGTGAGGCCAGCGAGCCCCAGCCGGACCTGGTGGTCATCGAGCACGGCGCCTTCGACGGCCGCTCCCGGCTCGTGCCCGCCCCGGCGACGACCCTCCTCGTGGAGGTCGTATCGAAGACGAGCACGTACCGGGACTACGTCACCAAGCGCTCGATGTACGCCGCCGGGCAGGTCCCCGCATACCTGATCATCGATCCGTACGAGGCCGTCTGCGTGCTGCTGACCGAGCCGCACGGTGAGGGCGAGGCGGCGGGCTACCGCACGGAGCGGACCAGCAAGTTCGGTGAGCCGGTGCCGCTCGACGTGCTGGGGATCAAGCTGGACACCACGGAGTTCGGCACGCTGTCTGCCTGATCGTGACGGCGCGGCCGAGGCCGCGCCACGACCGTCCCGGCGGACCGCCTCGGCGCACGGACCGACCCGGCGCGCTGCTGTCGCGCCGCCACACGCCGCGTCCCGATCGGGGCGCGGTGTTTCATGCCGGGGCCGTGACGAAGTCGATCAGTTCTTCGACGCGGCCCAGCAGCTCCGGCTCCAGGTCCTTGTAGGAGTGGACCGCGGCCAGGATTCGCTGCCAGGCGGCGCCGGTGTGTTCCGGCCAGCCGAGCGCCCGGCACACGCCCGTCTTCCAGTCCTGGCCGCGCGGCACCTCGGGCCAGCGGGCGATGCCCACGGACGCGGGCTTCACGGCCTGCCAGACGTCGATGTAGGGGTGGCCGACGACCAGGACGTCGCTGCCTTCGCCGGCGACCTCGGCCGCGATGCGGGACTCCTTCGAACCGGGCACCAGATGGTCGACCAGCACCCCGAGCCGGGCGTCCGGGGCCGGGCCGAAGTCGCGGACGATCGCCGGCAGGTCGTCCACGCCCTCCAGGTACTCCACGACCACGCCCTCGATGCGCAGGTCATCGCCCCACACCCGCTCCACGAGTTCGGCGTCGTGCCGGCCCTCCACGTAGATCCGGCCGGCGCGGGCGACCCTGGCCCGGGCGCCGGGGACGGCCAGCGAACCGGAGGCGGTACGGGCCCGGCCGGTCGCCGCGGGGGCGCCGCTAGGACGCGGCCGGACGAGCGTGACCGGTCGGCCCTCCAACATGAAACCGGCCGGGTGCAGCGGAAAGACCCGGTGCTTGCCGAACCGGTCCTCCAGCGTCACGGTCGGCCCCTCGGCGGTCTTCTCGCAGCGGATGACGGCCCCACAGAAGCCCGTGGTCACCTCCTCCACCACCAGGTCCACCTCGGCCGCCACCTCCGGCACGGACGTCGGCTTCTTCCACGGCGGGGTGAGGTCGGGCCCGTACTCTCTGCTGCGCATGCGGCAGACGATAGCCGCCGCCCACCCGCGGCCCGTGGCCGGACATTCCCCTTCCCCCTTCGCGCGCGCCCGCGCGTGGCTGCGGCTACTCCTGCCCCTGCTCCTGCGCGAAGCGGCGGGCCAGCATCGCGCGCTGCGCGCGCACGTAGGCGGCGTCCACCACCGCACCGTGGCCCGGCACGTACCGGGCGTCATCGCCGCCGAGGTCGAGCAGCCGGTCCAGGGCGGCCGGCCAGTGGGCGGGCACCGCGTCCGGGCCCGCCTGTGGCTCGCCCGACTCCTCCACCAGGTCGCCGCAGAACACCACCTCGGGTACACCGGGTACGAAGACGGCCAGGTCGTGCCCGGTGTGCCCGGGGCCGACGTTGGCCAGCAGCACCTCGCGGTCGCCGCCGAGGCTCACGGTCACCTCGCCGCACACCGAGTGCCGCGGGTACACCAGCAGGTCGGTGGCGCCCGCCGCGGCGTCGGCGTCCGCCCCGTGCCGTACCGCGTCCGCCCGCAGGGCGTCTCGCTCCCGGCGGAGCAACTCGGCCAGCCCCACCGCCCCGTACACCTGCACGCCGGCGAAGGCCGCGGTGCCCAGGACGTGGTCGAAGTGCGGATGGGTGAGCACGACGTGCGTGACCTCGTGGCCGAACAGGGCGCGCACCTCCCGGCGGATCTCCGCGCCCTCACGGAGCGTGGCTCCGGTGTCCACCACGAGCACGCCCGCCGGGCCGGCCACCGCTCCCACCGTGGCGTCCCACTGCGGCAGCCGGCGCCGGGCGACGCCCGGGGCGAGCACTTCCCAGTGAGCCCGTACGCGCTCTTCCGCACTGCTGTCCATGGGAGAGACGCTAACGGTCGGCCGGGCAGCCCGCCCGGCCGGCGAGGGCAGTTTCCGGCCCCACGCTCGGTTACGGCCGGGGCGACTCTTGCCCGGACCGCGGTCACCGGCCGTACACTGGCCCAGGGTTATTTGGCACTCGAATGTGCTGAGTGCCAGGAGAGGCCCCCGAGCGATGGTTTGACTGGAGGTGTGCGCGATGCTGAGCGAACGCAGACTTGAAGTGCTGCGCGCCATCGTCCAGGACTACGTCGGCACCGAGGAGCCGGTGGGCTCCAAGGCGCTCACCGAGCGGCACCAGCTCGGCGTCTCGCCGGCCACGGTGCGTAACGACATGGCTGCCCTGGAGGATGAGGGCTTCATCGCCCAGCCGCACACCAGCGCCGGCCGCATCCCCACCGACAAGGGCTACCGGCTCTTCGTGGACAAGCTCGCCGGTGTGAAGCCGCTCTCACCCGCAGAGCGCCGCGCCATCCAGAACTTCCTGGACGGCGCGGTGGACCTGGACGACGTGGTGGGCCGCACCGTACGGCTGTTGGCGCAGCTCACCCGGCAGGTCGCGGTGGTGCAGTACCCGTCGTTGACCCGGTCGACGGTGCGGCACGTGGAGTTGCTCGCACTCGCGCCCGCGCGCGTGATGCTGGTGCTGATCACCGACACCGGTCGGGTCGAGCAGCGGATGGTGGACTGTCCCGCGCCGGTCGGCGAGACCGCGCTGGCCGATCTGCGGGCGCGGCTCAACAGCCGGGTCGTAGGGCGGCGGTTCGCGGACGTGCCGCAGCTCGTGCAGGACCTGCCGGAGTCGTTCGAGCTTGAGGACCGGGGCACGGTCTCCACGGTGCTGGCGACCCTGCTGGAGACGCTGGTCGAGGAGACCGAAGAGCGGCTGATGATCGGCGGCACCGCCAATCTCACCCGGTTCGGGCACGACTTCCCGCTGACCATCAGGCCGGTGCTCGAAGCCCTTGAGGAACAGGTCGTCCTGCTCAAGCTGCTCGGCGAGGCCAAGGACTCGGGCATGACCGTGCGAATCGGTCATGAGAACGCTCACGAGGGCCTGAACTCCACATCCGTGGTCGCCGTCGGCTACGGTTCGGGCGACGAGGCAGTCGCAAAACTCGGCGTGGTCGGACCGACCCGCATGGACTACCCCGGAACGATGGGAGCGGTACGCGCAGTGGCACGTTACGTCGGACAGATCCTGGCGGAGTCGTAAGTGGCGACGGACTACTACGCCGTCCTGGGCGTGCGGCGCGATGCCTCCCAGGACGAGATCAAGAAGGCGTTCCGCAGGCTCGCGCGTGAGCTGCACCCGGACGTCAACCCGGACCCGAAGACGCAAGAGCGCTTCAAGGAGATCAACGCCGCCTACGAGGTCCTGTCGGACCCGCAGAAGAAGCAGGTCTACGACCTCGGCGGCGACCCGCTCTCCAACGCCTCGGGCGGCGGCCAGGGCGGTTTCGGAGCCGGCTTCGGCAACTTCTCCGACATCATGGACGCCTTCTTCGGCACCGCGTCGCAGCGCGGCCCGCGCTCGCGCACCCGCCGCGGCCAGGACGCCATGATCCGGCTCGACATCGAGTTGAGCGAGGCGGCGTTCGGCACCACCAAGGAGATCCAGGTCGACACGGCCATCGTGTGCACGACCTGTAGCGGTGAGGGCGCGGCGCCCGGCACCTCGGCGCAGACCTGTGACATGTGCCGCGGTCGCGGCGAGGTGTCCCAAGTCACCCGCTCCTTCCTAGGCCAGGTCATGACCTCGCGGCCGTGCCCGCAATGCCAGGGCTTCGGCACCGTGGTGCCGACCCCGTGCCCGGAGTGCGCGGGCGACGGGCGGGTGCGCTCGCGGCGCACGCTGACCGTCAAGATCCCCGCGGGCGTCGACAACGGCACCCGCATCCAACTCGCGGGCGAAGGCGAGGTCGGCCCCGGCGGCGGCCCCGCCGGCGACCTGTACGTGGAGATCCACGAGGCCCAGCACCCGGTCTTCCAGCGCCGCGGGGACGACCTGCACTGCACGGTCACCATCCCGATGACGGCGGCGTCCCTCGGCACCAAGGTGCCGCTGGAGACGCTGGACGGCCTGGAGGAGATCGACATCAGGCCGGGCACCCAGTCCGGCCAGTCGGTCCCGCTGCACGGGCGCGGCATCACGCACCTGCGGGGCGGTGGCCGCGGCCAGTTGATCGTGCACGTCGAGGTCACCACGCCGAGCAAGCTCGACCCCGAGCAGGAAGAACTGCTGCGCCGGCTCGCCAAGTTGCGCGGCGAGGAACGCCCGACGGGCGAATTCAAGCCAGGTCAGCAGGGGCTGTTCTCCCGGCTGAAGGACGCCTTCAACGGCCGGTGAGGGCGGGCCCGCCCCGCGCGGGCCCCAGCACTGACCGGAGGGCGCCGACCCCGTTGCGTACGGGGGCGGCGCCCTCTGCGTCTTCCGCTTCTTCGCTTGTGCTGGCAGGCCACTGGGTGGTGGGGGCGTCCCGCGCATCGGAAAAGGGCCGTGGGACGGGGCCGGGCCCCTGGCTGGGCGCGGCACGGGTCCGAACGCGGTGCACGGGTTGCCCGCTCCGGTCCGAGCCGGGCGTACGGACCGCTGCTCCAGGCCCGGGCACTGCCGTACGGGGCGGGTGAACGGGGCGTGCCGCAGCGGTGCGGAGAGTGTGGTGGAGGTCCACGGTGTGGACGCCCGGGGGTGTTGCCCGGGGCCGCACGGGGCGTGGCACGATGTGGCCATGTCCTCCCCGTTGACCGATCTCTACCGGTATCCCATCGTGCAAGCCCCCATGGCGGGTGGCGCCTCGCGCCCGCAGCTCGCCGCCGCCGTGGGCGCGGCCGGAGGGCTCGGCTTCCTCGCCGCCGGGTACAAGACGCCGGCGGCGATGTACGAGGAAATCAAGCACCTGCGGGCCCGGGGCGACATGCCGTTCGGCGTCAACCTCTTCATGCCGCAGCCCGCGACCAGCGACCCGTCGGCCGTCGCCGTCTACGGCGAACAGCTCGCCGGCGAGGTCGCCTGGTACGAGACGCCGCTCGGCGACTGCGACACGGCCACCGACGACGCCTACGACGCCAAACTCGCCATCCTGCTGGACGACCCGGTGCCGCTGGTCTCCTTCACCTTCGGCTGCCCCACGCGCGCGGTGTGCGAGGCGTTCGCCAGGGTCGGGACGGTGACGGTGGTGACCGTCACCTCCGTCGACGAAGCGCTCGCCGCCCACGCGGCCGGCGCCTCCGCGCTCTGCGTGCAGGGCATCGAGGCGGGCGGCCACCAGGGCACCCACCGCGATGACCCGCACGTCCAGGGCGGTGGCCAGGGCCTCGGGCTGCTCGCCCTCATCCAGTTGGTGCGCGAGGCGGTGCCGCTGCCGGTGATCGCCGCCGGCGGGCTGATGCGCGGCGCGCAGATCGCCGCGGTGCTCGCGGCCGGCGCCAGCGCCGCCCAACTCGGCACCGCGTTCCTGGTCTGCCCCGAGTCCGGCGCCAGCGCCGTGCACAAGCAGGCCCTGACCGACACCACGTTCACCCGCACCGAGCTGACCCGGGCCTTCTCCGGGCGGCCCGCCCGCGGCCTGGTCAACCGCTTCGTGCGCGAGCACGGCCCGTACGCGCCCGCCGCCTACCCGCAGGTGCACTACCTCACCTCCGGGCTGCGCAAGGCCGCCGCTGCTGCCGGCGACCCGCAGGGCATGGCCCTGTGGGCCGGGCAGGGGCACCGGCTGGCGCGCGAACTGCCCGCGGGCGAACTGGTGGAACTGCTGATGGCCGAGGTCGACGCGGCGCGCGCCGGGCTCGCCGCGGACACCGGGCGCCAGGCGGCGCCCCAGCCGGGCCCGGGTGGCGCCGCGTGACGGCCCCCGTCTTCATCGCCGACACGCTGGCCGGCGCCGCCCCGGGCGGCACGGTGGCGCTGGACGGCCCCGAGGGCCGGCACGCGGTCTCGGTACGCCGACTGCGCATCGGCGAGGAGGTCGTGCTGACCGACGGGGCGGGGCGCGGCGTCAGCGGCGCGGTGGTGGCCGTCGAGGGCAAGGACCGGCTCACCGTGCAGGTGGCCGAGGTGCGCGAGGAGCCGGCGGCGCAGCCCCGGATCACCGTCGTCCAGGCGCTGCCCAAGGGCGACCGGGGCGAACTCGCCGTGGAGACCATGACGGAGACCGGCGTCGACGCGATCGTGCCGTGGACGGCGGCGCGCTGCGTCACCCAGTGGCGGGCCGAGCGCGGCGCGAAGGCACTGGCGAAGTGGCGGGCCACCGCGCGCGAGGCCGGCAAGCAGTCGCGCCGGCTGCGCTTCCCCGAGGTGACCGCGGCGATGACCACGCGCGAGGTGGCCGAGGTGCTGGCCGGGGCCGCCTTCGCGGCCGTACTGCACGAGAGTGGCGCCCTGCCGCTGGCCACCGCGGAACTGCCAGCCCAGGGCGACATCGTGCTGGTCGTCGGGCCCGAAGGCGGCGTGGCCCCCGAGGAGTTGGCGGCCTTCGCGGCGGCCGGCGCCCAGCCCTACCGGCTCGGGCCCAGCGTGCTGCGCACCTCGACGGCGGGCACGGCCGCCCTCGCGCTGCTGCTCGGCCGCACGGCGCGTTGGGCGTGAGCGCGACGGCGCGCGGCGGGGGCCGGGCGCCGTCGGCGGCCGGGCGGTGGGCCGGTGTGGTCGCCGGTCGCGGGTCGCTGGTGGGCCGGTGTGGCTGCCGGGCGGCCGTGGTGACCGAGTGACCGAGTGGCAGGGGGAGCGGACCGGGGGGTTCGCGGCGCGGCCCGCGGGCGTGCGGACGACTGGCTGAGGGAGCCCTTCCGCGCACGTGGGAGGCGGTGGCAGGCTTCCGTACATGGGGGCAACAACACGAGCAAGGCGGTGGCGGAACACGGCCATCGCACTGGGCGCGGCAGCCGTCGCGCTGAGCACACTGGCGGCCTGCGACGACGTCGAGGGCGGGCTACGGGCCTCGACCGTCGCGATCACCACGGACAAGGTGGGCACCCGCGCGCTGGAGCGCGGCGGGATCGACGTGCAGTGGCTGACCTGCACGGCGCAGCTCAAACGCGCGAAGGACGGCCCGACGGGCAAGCCGAAGCCGACCGGCAAGTCGCAGGTCTCGTGCCGCGGCAAGACCAAGGGCGGGCAGGACCTGGAGATCACCGGGACCGTCACCTACGTGCGCGAGGACCGTTGCGTACGGGGCTCACTGGTGGGCACGTTGGCGAACCGGGAGGTCTTCAGGGCCGGGCTGATCGGCGAGTGCGGGGGCGGCCAACCCGCCCAGCACATCAGCCACCGGCCCACCGCCAAGCCGCCGCACCATCCGCCGTCCCACCGGCCACCGCCCACAGCCCGGCCCCGCCCGACCACCCCACCGCGGCCGACCGCGCCGCGCACCCACGAGCCGCCCCCGCCGCACCCCACCACGGCCCGGCCCACGGCGGCACCCAGCACACCACCACCCACCGCAGCCCCCACCGCGCCGCCTGCCCCGCCGAGCCCGACCGGCAGCAGCAAGAACGGCAGCAAGAACGGCGCCAAGTCCGACGACAAGGCTGGTAGCAGCGACAGCGGCCAGGGGCGGTAGGCCGGTGGCCGGGCAGCAGAGCGGCCCGTCGAGCCACTGACGACGTGCGCGGGGCGGGTCTTCCTCGGGAGGCCCGCCCCGCGCACGTAGCGACGTATCCGCAGCGGCGTACGGACAGGGCGCGGGCCTCGCAGCACGGAGCACGCGAGAGCGCCGGGCGCGCGGCGAGCGGAACACGGGCCGTGTGGGCGGAGACACGGGGAAGGCGGGGCGGTAGGCGCCCACACGTGGCGCGGGTGGCCCTCGGCCGTCCCGTGGATGGCGTCGCGGGGGACGGGCGGGCAACTCCGGCGCACGGCGGTGCGGATGGGGCCGTTGCGGTCGGGGCAGTCACCCGGAGTGTCAGAGGGGGCCGCTAGCATGCCAGGTATCTCAACCCTCACCGGACGGCGCACAAGGAGACCTGGGCGATGGCGGGAGAACCGCAGGCCGACTGCCTGTTCTGCAAGATCGTGGCGAAGGAGGTGCCGGCGACCGTGGTCAGCGAGAGCGAGACGACGCTGGCCTTCCGCGACATAAACCCGCAGGCGCCGACGCACGTGCTGGTCATCCCCAAGGCCCACTACGCGGACGCCGCGGCGCTCGCCGCCGCCGAGCCGCAGATCGCGGGCGACGTGCTGCGCGAGGCGGGCGAGGTCGCCGTCGGTGAGGGGCTCGGCGAGACGGGGTACCGGATCGTGTTCAACACCGGCAGCGGCGCCGGCCAGACCGTCTTCCACGCGCATGCCCACGTCCTCGGCGGCCGTGGCCTCAACTGGCCCCCCGGGTAAGCCAGTTGTCCGTACGTGAACTGGTCGTCCTCGGCACGGCGAGCCAGGTGCCCACCCGGCACCGCAACCACAACGGCTATCTGCTGCGCTGGGACGGCCAGGGCCTGCTCTTCGACCCCGGCGAGGGCACCCAGCGGCAGATGCTGCGCGCCGGGGTCGCCGCGCACGACCTGCACCGCATCTGCGTCACCCACTTCCACGGCGACCACTCGCTCGGTCTGCCCGGCGTCATCCAGCGCATCAACCTGGACCGGGTGCCGCATCCGGTGGTCGCCCACTACCCGGCCAGCGGCCAGCAGTTCTTCGACCGGCTGCGGTACGCGACGGCGTACCGCGAGAGCGTCCAGATCGGCCAGCAGCCGGTGGGCGGCGACGGCGGCACGCTCGCCGTCACGGACGCGTACACGCTGAGCGCGCGCCGGCTGTCGCACCCGGTCGAGTCCTACGGCTACCGCCTGGTCGAGCCGGACGGCCGGCGGATGCTCCCCGAACGGCTCGCGGCGCACGGCATCGCCGGGCCATTGGTCGGCACGGTGCAGCGGGAGGGCGCGGTGCGGGTGGCCGGGCGGACCGTCGCGCTGGAAGAGGTCAGCGAGGTCAGACGCGGGCAGCGATTCGCGTTCGTGATGGACACCAGGCTGTGCGATGGGGTGTACGCGCTCGCCGACGGCTGCGATCAACTCGTCATCGAGTCGACGTTCCTCGACGAGGACGTGGTACTGGCCACCGAGCACGGCCATCTGACGGCCGGCCAGGCGGCGCAGGTGGCCACCGCGGCGGGCGTGCGGCAGTTGGTGCTCACCCACTTCTCCCAGCGCTACGGCGACCCCGCCGAGTTCGAGCGGCAGGCCCGCGCTGCGGGCTTCACGGGCGAACTCGTCGTCGCCAGCGACCTCCAGCGCATCGCCGTGCCCAAGCGCGCCTGAACCCGCCGGATTCGCCGTCCTGGCCCGGTGACGGAAGGCCCGAGACCTCCGTGCCCGGGCCGGGCCACTCGCGCCGCGCCGGACGCGCCCGCGCCCGTGCACTGCCGCGGGCCAGCGGACGCACCCGTGCACGCGCCGCGTGCCAGCGTGGCCCCGGGCCCCGGGCCCCGGGGCCCGGGGCCCGGGGCCCGGGGAGGGAGGGAGCCGTGGGGTTTCGGTCACTGGGCGAGGGCCGCGGCCGTGGCGCGGGCGAAGCCCTCCGGGTTGTCCAACATGATGTTGTGCCCGCAGTCGGGGACG
Source organism: Streptomyces sp. 796.1 (assembly GCF_047525675.1). Lineage (NCBI taxonomy): Bacteria > Bacillati > Actinomycetota > Actinomycetes > Kitasatosporales > Streptomycetaceae > Streptomyces > Streptomyces sp. 796.1. Next base: position 64,799 of record NZ_JBLIWA010000003.1, read on the forward strand.
CCGGCGAGGTGGACACCGGCCGCGGCCAGCGCCTCCGCACCCGGCAGCGGGCCGTCGGCTGCCGGCCAGAGGAAGCCGCGCGGCACCGGCAACTCGGTCAGCAAGGTGCGCAGCGACGGCCGGGTGTCCCGGACGAGATGGACCGCGCTGCGGTGCAACGCGACGCGGTCGGTCAGCCGCATCGTGGCCCACCAGTGCGCCCCGGCCAGGTCCCGCACCCGCTCCCAGCCACCGGCGAGAAACTCCGCTTCCGACTGGGCCGCGATGCCCCGACTGCCACCGGCGTCCGGATCGGGCGTCAGCGCGTCCAGGTTGGCGTCGACCAGCACCAGACGGGAGACCAGATGCGGGTGGCGGGCCGCCAGAACCAGGGCGATCGAGCCGCCCATGCTGTGCGCGATCACCTCGGCACCGGAGACGTCCGCCCAGGTCAGAGAGGCGGCCAGGGCATCGGCATGGGCCTGGAGCGAGTAGTCGAAGCCCTGCGGGCGGTCACTGAGACCGTGCCCCAACAGGTCCACGAGCAGCGAGCGGTGGCCGGAAAGCAGCGGATGGACGGCGACCTCGGCGAAGTACGCGGGCGAGCTGGCGCCCAACCCGTGCACGTACACGCGCGCGGGCCCGCGCCCGGGAAACTCCACCCACCGCATCAGATCGCCTTCGGGTGTCACGGGGGCCTGCTGCACGCTGTGCTCCTTGCGATCGTGAACGCCGGCGACGCCGCGGGGCCGGCCCGACCCGACTGACCCGGCTGATCCGACGGCTACGGCGCGTCCGGCTGGTTTCCACTGGTCCAGCTAGTTTCGACCCTCCGGTTCCGTCAACACCGGGCAGGGGGTCGAGGCGCGCACGCGAGCCTAGCCACCCGCGCCCGGCGCGCCCCCACCGCGCCGCCCGAACGCGCCCACCGCGCCACCCCAAGTGGCGGGCGCCGAGCGGGCGTCCGGGGAGTGGGACGGGCGGGAAGGGCGGGACGGGCGGGGCGCTCGATCGGGCACACTAGGCCCCACCTGCGCCGGGTGCGCGTCGGCGGTAGCCGCACGCCCGGGCGTCTGGGGTGCAAGGCAGTACGGCGAGGTACGGCAAGGGAGCACACCGTGACACGGCGAGACGGAGACGGCACCACCCCGGCGAGCGGCGGCCGGCCCGGCGGACGGGGCGCGGCGCGCTCCGCACGACAGGGCGCGGCCTACGGCGATCTCGACGACGCGGACCACGCGCCCGCGGGCGCGCGCGAGGAGCGGCCCGGCACCGCCGGCAAGAGCCGCCCCGCGCTCGGCCAGCCCGGCTTTTCGGGCGGCCCCGCCCGCCCCGTACTCGACCCCCTCGCGCAGGTGCGCGGCCCCGACGACCCCGCCTGCGACGTGTACCTGACCGGGCCCGTCTTCCTCGACATCATCTTCACCGGCCTGGACTCGGCCCCGGTGCGCGGCACCGAGTCCTGGGCCCGCGGCATGGGTTCGAGCCCCGGCGGCGTCGCCAACATGGCGACCGCCCTGGCCAGGCTCGGCCTGCGCACCTCACTGGCCGCCGCCTTCGGCGACGACATGTACGGCGACTACTGCCGGGACGCCCTCGACCGCGGCGAGGGCATCGACCTGTCACTGTCGCGCACGGTGCCCGGCTGGCACTCGCCGGTCACCGTATCCATGGCGTACGAGGGCGAGCGGACCATGGTCTCGCACGGCCACGAGGCGCCGCCGACCCGGGCCGCCTCACCCGTCGAGGGCGCCTTCGACGGCGAGACCGCGCCGGAGTGCCCGCCGCTCGCCCGCGCCTGCGTGGCCTCGCTCGAACCCGGCAGCCGCGAGGAGTGGATCGCACACGCCGCCCGCAAGGGCAGCCGGATCTTCGCCGACGTCGGCTGGGACGACACCGGCCGCTGGGACCCGGCCGACCTCGCCGACCTGGAGCACTGCGAGGCGTTCCTGCCCAACGCGGCCGAGGCGATGCGCTACACCAGGACCGACTGCCCGCGCGCCGCCGCCCGCGCGCTGACCGAGAAGGTGCCGGTGGCCGTGGTGACGCTGGGCGCCGAGGGCGCCTACGCCGTCGACGGGCGCACCGGCGAGAGCGCCGAGGTGCCCGCCATCGCGGTCGAGGCGATGGACCCGACCGGCGCCGGCGACGTCTTCGTAGCCGGGTTCATCACCGGCACCCTGGCCGGCTGGCCACTGGCTGACCGGCTCGCCTTCGCCGGCCTGACCGCCGCCCTCTCGGTGCAGGAATTCGGCGGCTCACTCTCCGCGCCCGGCTGGGTGGAGATCGCCGCCTGGTGGCAGCACGTGCAGGCGTTCGACGACCAGAGCCTGGTCGCCGGGCACGGCAGCGCGCTGCGCCGGTACGCCTTCCTGGACGACCTGCTGCCCTCGGCCCCGCCCTCCTGGCCGCTGCGCCGCGCGGTGCCCACGATCGGCTTCCGCCAGCCCTGAGGCGAGGGCGGGGCGGGGGCCCTGGGCCGAGCGGGGTCCCCGCCGGGCCGCGGGCCGGGCGCCTTGCCCGCCCCTGCCGCGCACCGCGCCGAGCACGGGGCCGGCACCAGGCCTGACACCGACCAGACGCCGGGCCGGGCACCCGGCAGGGGCAGCGCGCCGGACACCGGGCCGCCACCAGGCCGAACACCAAGCCGGGGCGCCGGGCCCGGCCACCCCACCGCGCACCCGCCAGGCACCCCGCGGGGAAGACCCACCGGGGAAGGCCCGGCCGACCCCGGTTGTTACACCCTGTGCAGCCGCGGCCGGACCCGGCCCCGATAAAAGCCTCGGGCCTTGTCGGTGTGTCGTCGTACGCTGGGTATCCCAAGCCGCTGAACCACGGAAAGAGGGATGAGCAGGCCCCAGAGCCGGCCCATGACGCAGACATCCACAGCCCAGAGCCCCGTCCCGGGGCAGGCACGCGCCCACTTCACCGTTCCGGCCAAGCACCCCATGGTCACGGTCCTCGGCTCAGGCGACTCCCTGCTGCGCGTGATCGAGAACGCGTTCCCCGCGACCGACATCCACGTCCGGGGCAACCAGATCAGCGCGGTCGGCGACCCACAGGAAGTCGCCCTGATCCAGCGCCTTTTCGACGAAATGATGCTGGTGCTGCGCACCGGACAACCGATGACGGAGGATGCGGTGGAGCGTTCGATCGCCATGCTGCGCGCGGCGGAGAACGGCGGCGAACAGGCGGAGACCCCCGCCGAGGTGCTGACGCAGAACATCCTCTCCAACCGTGGGCGCACGATCCGGCCCAAGACCCTGAACCAGAAGCGCTACGTCGACGCCATCGACAAGCACACGATCGTCTTCGGTATCGGCCCCGCCGGCACCGGCAAGACCTACCTGGCCATGGCCAAGGCCGTGCAGGCGCTCCAGTCCAAGCAGGTCACCCGGATCATCCTGACCCGGCCCGCGGTCGAGGCGGGCGAGCGGCTCGGCTTCCTGCCCGGGACGCTGTACGAGAAGATCGACCCCTATCTGCGTCCGCTCTACGACGCCCTGCACGACATGCTCGACCCCGACTCCATCCCGCGCCTGATGGCCGCGGGCACGATCGAGGTGGCCCCGCTCGCGTACATGCGCGGCCGGACGCTGAACGACGCCTTCATCATCCTGGACGAGGCACAGAACACGAACCCCGAGCAGATGAAGATGTTCCTCACCCGGCTCGGCTTCGAATCCAAGATCGTGATCACCGGCGACGTCACCCAGATCGACCTGCCGGGGGGCACCAAGAGCGGCCTGCGCCAGGTGCAGGACATCCTGGAAGGCGTGCCGGACGTGCACTTCTCCCGCCTCACGAGCACCGATGTCGTCCGACACAAGCTCGTCGGCCGTATTGTCGACGCGTACGAGCAGTACGACAGCCGCACCGGAAAGTCGGCCTGACCAGGCCGGCGACCGGGTGACCCGCCGCGACCGACCACCGGTCGCGGCGGGTACGCCGGGTGCGGCCGACGAGCCCACCGCACACCGGCACCCTCGGAGAGACCAGCAGCCCCATGGCCATCGACGTCAACAACGAATCCGGCACCGACATCGACGAACAGGCGGTACTGGACATCGCCCGGTACGCCCTGGCCCGGATGCGCATCCACCCACTCTCCGAACTCTCCGTCATCGTCGTCGACGCCGACGCCATGGAGCAGCTCCACCTCCAGTGGATGGACCTGCCGGGCCCCACGGACGTGATGTCCTTCCCGATGGACGAACTGCGCCCGCCCGGCAAGGACGACGACGAACCGCCACAGGGACTCCTCGGCGACATCGTGCTCTGCCCCGAGGTGGCCAAGGAACAGGGCGCCCAGGCCCCCACCCAGCACAGCATGGACGAGGAACTCCAGTTGCTCACCGTCCACGGCTGCCTGCACCTCCTCGGATACGACCACGAGGAGCCGGACGAGCGCGCCGAGATGTTCGCCCTCCAGAAGGCGATCGTCGACGACTGGCGCGCCGAACGCGGCATCGAGGGACCGTCCCCCGCCCCCACCACCCGGTGAGCGGCGCCCGATGAACGCACAACTGATCACCGCGGCGGTACTGCTGGTCGTCGTCGCCTGGCTGGCCGCCTGCGCCGAGGCGGGACTGGCCCGCACCACACGGTTCCGGGCCCAGGAAGCGGTGCGCTCCGGCCGGCGCGGCAGCGCCAAGCTGATGGCCGTCGCCGAAGACCCCACCCGCTATCTGAACGTCGCCCTGCTCGTCCGCGTCGCCTGCGAGGTCGCGGCCGGCGCCGTCGTCACCTACGCGTGCGTGCGCGCGTACGACGAGACCTGGGAGGCACTGGCCATCGCGATCGGCGTGATGGTCCTCGTCTCCTACGTCGCGGTCGGCGTCTCGCCCCGTACGATCGGCCGCCAGCACCCACTGAACACGGCCACCGCAGCGGCGTACGTGCTGCTGCCCCTGGCCCGCGTGATGGGCCCGATCCCCCAACTCCTCATCCTCATCGGCAACGCGCTCACCCCCGGCAAGGGCTTCCGCAAGGGCCCGTTCGCCTCCGAGGCCGAACTGCGCGCCATGGTCGACCTGGCCGAACAAGAATCGCTGATCGAGGACGAAGAACGCCGCATGGTGCACTCCGTCTTCGAACTCGGGGACACCCTCGTCCGCGAGGTGATGGTGCCGCGCACCGACCTGGTGGCCATCGAGCGCTTCAAGACCATCCGCCAGGCCCTGACCCTCGCACTGCGCTCCGGGTTCTCCCGCATGCCGGTCACCGGCGACAACGAAGACGACGTCGTCGGCATCGTCTACCTCAAGGACCTGGTCCGTAAGACGCACGTCAACCGGGACTCCGAAAACGACCTGGTCTCCACCACCATGCGGCCCGCCACGTTCGTGCCCGACACCAAGAACGCCGGCGACCTACTGCGCGAAATGCAGCAGCAGCGCAACCACGTGGCCGTGGTCGTCGACGAGTACGGCGGCACCGCCGGCATCGTCACCATCGAGGACATCCTGGAGGAGATCGTCGGCGAGATCACCGACGAGTACGACCGGGAGTTGCCGCCCGTCGAACCGCTGGGCGAAGACCGCTACCGGGTCACCGCCCGGCTCGACATCGGAACCCTCGGCGAGCTGTACGGGCTGCGCCTCGACGACGAGGACGTGGAGACGGTCGGCGGACTGCTGGCCAAGTCGCTCGGCCGGGTCCCGATCGCCGGCGCCGTCGCCGACGTGGACCTCAGCGAGGACACCACCGACCCCGACCTGCACGCCCTGCGACTGACCGCCGAATCACCGACCGGCCGCCGCAACCGCATCGTCACGGTCCTGGTCGAGCCGGTACGGGCCGCCGGGCACCTGACGCACCCTGCGGACGAGGCGCCCGGGGCCAAGGACGCGACGAGCGACCACTAGGCGCGAATGGGCGGAGCCTGGCGGCCGAGGGCCAGGGGGCCCGTGGGCCCGGAAGCCGGGGCCCGGAGTTCGGCGGTCGTGGGGGCGTCTGACCTGCGGTGGCGTGGGCGTAGGCGTGGGTGGGTGTGTGGGCAGGCGCGGGCTGGTTGGCGGGCTTCGGCTGGCGGGTTTGGGCCCCGGCCGTGATGCGTACGCGCGGGTGCGCGCGGGATGGCGGGGGCGTCAGCCGTCCCCGCGCAGGGCCGGCAGGTCGCGGAGTTGGCCGCGGGCCGTGACGCCCAGCTTGGGGAAGATCTTGTACAGGTGGTAGCCCACGGTGCGCGGGCTCATCGTCAGCCGGGCCGCGATCTCCCGGTTGGTCAGCCCGCGCGCCGCCAACCGGGCCACCCGCGCCTCCTGCTCGGTCAGCCGGCCCGGCGCGTCCGCGGCCCGGCGCCGTACCGCCCCGCCGGCTGCCCGGAGCTGGCCCGCCGCCCGCTCCTGCCACGGGGCGGCGCCCAGCGCGGCGAAGAGGTCCGCGGCCTCCCGCAGCGCCGGCCGTGCCTGCGCGGGGCGCCGCGCCCGCCGCAACTGCTCCCCGCGCGCGAGGGCGTGCCGTGCACGGACGTACGGATGGTCGCTTTGCGACCCCGACACCGGCCCCGATCGCGGCACCGTCTCCAGCTCCGTCTCCGTCTCCGACACCAGCTCCGACCGGGGCATCGGCATCGGCCGTGGCTCTGCCGGCGCGGTGTCCAGAGCGGGCTGCGGCCCGCACTGCCACACCGGTTCCGTCTCCGACCGTGGCTCCGCGCGTACGGCCGGCGGCCCCATCGGCGCGGCGCCCAGCAACCGGCAGCGATCGGCGTCCGCCCGGGCCCACGCCAGCCCGCTCCGCCCGGCCCAGGCCAGGAACTCCGCTGCCAACCGCTCAGCCCCCGCCCGGTCGCCCCCGGCGAGGCGCGCCTCGACGAGATCGGCCGTGCTGCGGCGGGCGATCCGGGAGTGCGCGTAGGGCGAGTGCGGCCGGTGGACGTCGGTCAGGTGCTCGTCGGCCTCGCCGTACGCACCGCGCGCCAGCGCCGCCGACGCCAGCGCCCAGCGCGCCTCGGCCGCGGCGGCACGGTTGCGCAGGGGCAGGGCGAGGGCGAGCGCCTCGCGCGCGTACGCCGCACAGTCCTCGTCCTCACCCGCGAGCGCCGCGAACCTGGCGAGCACAGCGAGCGCGTCGGCCCGCCGCACCGGCTGGTCCATGTCCCGGCCCAGCCGCACCGCCTCCGCGGCGAGCTCCCGCCCCTCCCCGACCCGGCCGATGTCGTACGCCAGGCCGGCCTGCCACACCAACGGCAGGGCCAACAGCGCGAGCGTGCCCGACGCCCGCAGCGAAGCCCCGGCCGCCTCCGCGAACTCCCAGGCCAGCCGGGGCGCGGGCCCATCGCGCGTGATGGCGAGCGGCCACAGCAGGCGGTGCGCGCTGCTGGTGCCGAGCTCCTGCGGGGCCTGCCGCAGGAGCTGCCACGGGTCGGCCCCGCTGGCGGCGGTGTCCCCGGCGAGCGAGGCGGCGAGCCAGCGGCCGTAACGGTGGTAACCGGGCGCGCCGTCGAGCGTGGCGATGCGCAGCGCGCACCGCCGGGCCGCCGCGTCGAGCCCGGCGTGTTCGGCGGCGTCGCAGGCCATGAAGAGCAGCGCGGCTGCGCCGGCGGGGGAGCGGCCGGCCAGCGCGTCGGCGGCACGGACCAACTCGTCGTGGGCCGCGTCCTGCGGCCCACCGGCATGGGCCAACAGACCGCGGAGCCTGACCAGCGCCGGCGGCTCGCCATCGGGCCCGGCGGCAGTGGCGGCGGGGCCGACGGCGGACGTTGCCACCAGACGCCTGGCGGTGTCCGCCCGCCCCGACTTCCACGCCGCGTGCGCCGCCTCGGCCAGCCGCCGTTCCCGGCCCTGTGGCGTCTGGCTCAACTCGGCGGCCCGGGCCAGCGCCGCCGCCACAGCGGCCAGCCCGCCGCGCGCCGCGAACTCCCCGGCGTCCCGCTCCAGCGCCGCCGCCAGCGCCTCGTCCGGCCCGGTGGCGGCCAGCGCGCGGTGCCAGTGGGCGAGGTGGCCGGCGGCCGGGTCGCCGGGCGGGACCCCGGGGTGCTGCGCCCTGCCGTCGGCAGGGCGGTGTGGTGCGGCGCGGTCCGCCCACTCCTCGGCGATGGCCAGGTGCGCCGCCCGGCGCTCCAGGAACGGCGCGTCGGCGTACAGGCAGGAGCGCACCAGCGGGTGCCGGAAGCGCAGGGCGGCGCCCTCGACGTGCAGCAGTCCGGCCTGCTCGACCGAGTTCAGGGCCGCGCGGGGCACCTGCAAGCGGGCCGCCGCGGCCAGTACGACGTCGGTGCATCCCCCGTCGTCGGCCGCGGCGACCAGCAGCAACGTGCGTTCGGCTGCCGGCAGCCGGCGGACCCGGTCGGTGAAGGCGGCCCGCAGCCTGGCCCCCGGCAGCCGCGCCCCGGCGCCCTCCGGCTCCCAGGGCGTTCGCCCTCCAACTGAGCCTGTACGGGGGGCTGCTGCGGGGTCGGTACGGGTGTGGGGGCGGTCCGTACGCGCGCGCCTGCGGTCTGTGCGCGCCTGTGCGTGGTCCGTACGCGCGCGTGCGTGGGGGGTGCGGTCCGTGGGGGTGCCGTCTGTTGCGTCTTCGGCTGTGATCGCTGCCTTGTCTGGCCCTGCTTGTGCCTCTGGCCTTGCCTCGGTGTGGGGGGCGGCGAGCTCGATGAGGGCGAGCGGGTTGCCGCCGGTGGCGTCGAGCAGGGCGGCCAACTCCGGGCCGGACAGCGCCCTACCGTGCTCCGCCAACAGCGCCGCGGCGTCCGCGGCGGCCAACCCGCGCAGGTCGAGCGCGGCCAGCGCGCCGACCCCAGGGGGCGCGGCGGTCCCACCGGACGCCGGCCGGCCATCGACCGGAGCTCCGCGGAGGACGGCGGGCGGAGAGCCGGGCGGGGCGATGGGCGGGGCGCCGAACAGGGCGCCGCCAGCCGTGCCGAACGGATCGTTGTCGGCAGTACCGAACAAAGCCCCACCAGCCGCACCGAACGAGGCGCCGCCCACCGCGCCGAAGGGTGCGGCAGGGCTCCGGCCGGTGGCGTCGACGGGGGCCACCGCGACGTCCGCGTACGACGTGCCGGCCCCGGCCCCGTCCCCGTACCCGCCTCCGTCGTCCCGTACGGCGATCAGTGCGGCCACCGGCGCGCCCAGGCCCGGCAGCCGGCGGGCGGCGTACAGCACCACCGTCTGCGTTGCCGGGTCGAGCCACTGGAGGTCGTCCACGGCGAGCAACAAGGGCCGGTCGCGCGCGGCCAGTTCGAGGAGTGCCAGAGTCGCGCCGCACACCATGAGGTCGGTGGCGGGGTGCGCGGCCAATCCGAGTGCGCCGTGCAGGGCCGCCCGCTGGGGTTCGGGTAGTGCGTCGGCGTGGTGCAGCAGTGGCGTGAGGAGTTGCTGGAGGCCACTGAAGGCCAAAGTGACCTCCGACTCGATCCCGGTGCAGCACACCGTGGCCGGGCCCGCGCTACCCCGACGGGCGTGGCCCAGCGCGTACCGGAGTAGCGCCGTCTTTCCGATGCCGGCCTCGCCCCGTACGAGCAGCGCCCCGCCCCGCCCCGCGCAGGCGTCCGCGACCAGTCGGCGGACCACCGCCCGTTCGCGCTCGCGCCCGTACAACGCGATGACCTGGGCCCGGGGCTCATCCATGGGCAGAGGCTAACCCGCCGTGCGGACCAGTCGATGTGACAGATGCTCGGCCGTGCTTCGGCGGTGGATGCTCGGTACGCGGCTGAGCCGGAATCCCGGGGGCCCCGCCCCCCCCGCCCCCGGCCCCACCCCCTCCTCCCCACCACGCGCACGAGCCATAGCCACAACCGCCCCACGCTCCGCCACCCAGCCCGTCACGCTCTACCAGAGCCACCTCCCACGACCGCCTCACCCCCACGACCGCCCCGCCAACTCAGTGCACCACGCCCAGCAACCAGCCGCGCACGGTCATCCACAGCCCCCACGACTAGTGCGACGAACACACAACTCATCGCCGCGACGAACCCACCACAAACAACCACCACACCGCACCCACCCCACCCCACCACCGCACCCACCCCACCAAAGGAGACCAACACCATGAACACCACTCCACCCGAAGGCCGTTCGACGTTCCGCCGCAGGGGTGTGCTGCACGGGGTGCTCGCCGGGGCCGCGGGGGTGGCCGGGCTCTCGGCCGCCCAGGCCGGGCCTGCCGCCGCTGCCGGTAGCCGCGACACCGGGCCGACCGCGCAACGACGCGCGGGCAAGGGGCGGTTCGCCGGAAAGGTCGTCCTCATCACGGGCGCCACCTCCGGTATCGGCCGGGCCACCGCCAAGGCGTTCGCCGCCGAGGGCGCACGCGTCGGCTTCTGCGGGCGCCGTACCGAGCTGGGCCGCACCGTGGAGCGCGAGATCCGCGCCGCCGGCGGTGAGGCCAGCTACGTGCGCGCGGACGTGCGCGAGGCCGACCAGGTGGCGGAGTTCGTCGAGCGGGTCACGCAGCGCTACGGGGGCCTCGACATCGCCTTCAACAACGCCGGCATCGAGTTCTCCCGCCCGCTGCACGAAACGAGCGTCGCCGAGTGGGACGACATCACCCGCACCAACGAACGCGGGGTCTTCCTCGCCATGAAGTACGAGATCCCGCACCTGATCGAGCGCGGCGGCGGCGTCATCATCTGCACGTCCTCCAGCGGCGCCGAGCGCGTCCGCCCGGCCCACGCGGGTTACGCGGCCAGCAAGCGCGGCATCGAGGGCATCGTCAGGTCGGCCGCGCTGGACTACGGCGCGCACGGTATCCGCATCAATGCCGTCCTGCCCGGTACGACGGACACCCCGCTGGTCCGCCCGCCGGGCCTGAGCGACGACCAGTGGCAGGCGTTCAAGAAGGCGTGGGGTCCGCTCAACGTGCCGGGGCTGCGCCGGATGGCGGAGCCGACGGAGATCGCGGACGCGGTGCTCGGCCTTGCGTCCGACCGGTTCTCCTTCATGACGGGCGCCTCGGTCGCGGTCGACGGCGGCAGCACCGCAGGGGGCGCCATGGTCTGGCCCGACGGCTTCCCCAAGCCGCCGGGGCAGTGAGGCTCCCGGGCCCCGCCGCGCCCCGCCCCGGCTCGCGGCACCCCTCCCCACCTGCACCTTCAGCCGGTAGCGGCGGCGCCGTATCCTCGTGCACATGAGCGAAACGGTGGCTTTGGGCCCGGAAGACCAGAAGATCATCACGCTCGCCCGGTCCACCCGGGCGCGCAACGGTGTGCCGGAGGGCGCCGCCGTGCGCGATGAGACCGGCCGTACCTATGTCGCCGGCACCGTCGCCCTGCCGTCCCTCCAGTTGAGCGCGTTGCAGACGGCCGTCGCGATGGCCGTGGCCAGTGGTGCGACGTCACTGGAGGCGGCTGCCGTGGTGAGCGAGGCCACCGCGGTGGCGGCGGAGGACCTGGCGGCCGTACGGGACCTCGGCGGCCCGCAGACCCCGGTGATCCTCGCCGGTCCCGACGGCGCGCCGCGGGCCACCGTGGCCGCGGGATGACCGCCGGCGACCTGCCCGGGCGGGGCACCGCACAGGCCGCCGGGTCCGCGACCGCACCCGACGCGCACGGCGCCGACGGGAAGGACGCGGCCGGCCCGCGGGCCACGACCGGGCCGGCCGCCACGACGCATCCCGCCACGACGCATCCAGTCCCCGGACCCGCCACCGGCTCCGCCCCTGGCGTGGTCGCCGAACCGGCCCCGGCCCCCGATCCGGTCACGGGCCCGGTCGCTGAACCCGCCACCGACCCGGCCACCAAGCCCACCGCCCCCGCACCCGGGCGCACCCCCGCACCGCGAAGCGCCCCCGCACCGCGGGGCGAGGGCTCGGCGGTGGGCTGGGCGCTGTTGGTCTGTGGCACGTTGTTGCTGGTCAGCGTGGCGGTGGATGCGGTGTCCGGGGACGGTTTCGCCTGGTTCACGCTGGCCTGGGTGCTGATCCTGTTGCCCGAGGCCGTGCGCAAGGTCCACCTCGGGCGCGGTGACACCCGGCGGGCCGACAAGACGGACCCGCTCATGGTCGGCGGTGCGGTGGTGGCCGCCGTGATCTGTTGGGCCGGTCTGATCTACGACTGGGCCAGCGGCAACGGCACCCACTGGCTCGTGCTCGCCGCCACCGTGCTGATGACGCTCGGCGGAGTGGTCTGGCTCTTCCGTCGACTGACCCCGAGCCGGTGACCGGGCCCGCCACCGCCACCGCCACACCGACTGCGACCGGCTGGGCCCGCCGTACCCGGTCCACGTCGTCCGCGCGCACCGCCCCCCGCCCCCGGCCGTCGGGCCGCACGTCAGCCACCGTACGGGGTCGCCAGCCCCGCACCAGCCACCCCGTACGCGGCGCCCGCCCCCGGGCCGGTCCGAAGCCGGTGGGCCGCCGTGGCACCCCCGGATGGTCCGGGTCGCCGCCCCGATCGGGGAGAATGAGCACATGAGCGCTCGTACCCCCTCCACCGATGCCCCCCATCGCGCGGGCTTCGCCTGCTTCGTCGGTCGCCCCAACGCGGGCAAGTCCACCCTGACGAACGCTCTGGTCGGCACCAAGGTGGCCATCACCTCCAACCGGCCGCAGACCACCCGCCACACCGTGCGCGGCATCGTGCACCGCCCCGACGCGCAACTCGTCCTGGTGGACACCCCCGGCCTGCACAAGCCGCGCACCCTGCTCGGCGAGCGGCTCAACGACGTGGTGCGCACCACCTGGGCCGAGGTCGACGTGATCGGTTTCTGCCTGCCCGCCGATCAGAAGCTGGGCCCCGGCGACCGGTACATCGCCGCCGAACTGGCCGAGATCAAGAAGACGCCCAAGGTCGCGGTCGTCACCAAGACCGACCTGGTGGACTCCAAGCAACTGGCCGAGCAACTCATCGCCATCGACCGCCTCGGCCGCGACCTGGGCATCGAGTGGGCCGAGATCGTCCCGGTGTCCGCGGTGGCCGACACCCAGGTGCACCTGCTGGCCGACCTGCTCGTCCCGCTGCTCCCGACCAGCCCCCCGCTCTACCCCGAGGGCGACCTCACCGACGAGCCCGAGCAGGTCATGGTGGCCGAGCTGATCCGCGAGGCGGCCCTGGAGGGCGTACGCGACGAACTGCCGCACTCCATCGCGGTCGTGGTCGAGGAGATGATCCCGCGGGCCGACCGCCCCAAGGACAAGCCACTGCTCGACGTGCACGCCAACGTCTACATCGAGCGGCCGAGCCAGAAGGGCATCATCATCGGCCCGAAGGGCGCCCGGCTGAAGGAGGTCGGCATGAAGTCGCGCAAGCACATCGAGGCGCTGCTCGGCACCCCCGTCTTCCTCGACCTGCACGTCAAGGTCGCCAAGGACTGGCAGCGCGACCCGAAGCAACTCCGCAAGCTCGGCTTCTGACCCAGACCGGGCGGGCGGCCCCGCGTCTCACCGCCCGGGCCGACGACGGCGCGTACCGCCCGGTGGCCTGACAGCGCCGCGTACCGCCGGTGCCCTGCCAGCGGCGCCTACCGCCGGGTGGGCCGAGCAGCCGGACCCGGCCCCGGGGCAGGTTCGTACCACCCGGGCCGGGTGGGGCCGCTCAGCCGCCCCACCAGCCCCTACTCCACCGCCCCCGCGATCAGCGCCGTCCCCACCCGGACGAAGCCGATCTGCCCGTACAGGCGCGCCACCTCCTCGTCCGACGCGGACAGGAAGACGGTGCGTACCCCGCGCGTGCGGGCGTCGGCGGCCAGGGCCGCGGTCACTGCCAGGGCGAGCCCGCGGCGCCGGGCCGCGGGCAGCGTGCCCACCCCGACGATCTCGCTGACGTCGGCGACGACCAGCCGCTGCCCCGCACAGAGCGCCAGCCCGCTGGCGTCGTCCACGGCAGCCGCCACCGCCGTCCGCCCCGCCCGGATGCCGTCGGCGGCGGCCCGTACCGCATCCGGCGTGCCGTACCGGGGGAGCGCCGCCACCAGTTCCGCCGGGCCCGCTGAGCCGACCCGGGTGCCGGGGTCGGCGAAGGCCAGGTGCGGCACCGTCAACGCACCGGGCAGCGCGGGATCGGCCGGCGCGACCATCCGTACGGTGATGCCGTCGGGCCGGTGCCGCACCATCGGCAGCAGCGCGCCGGGCCCCAGCACCAACAGGGGGTGTTCGCGCACCGCGAGGCCCGAGCGTTCCACGGCCGCCCGCAGGGTCGGCGTGGTCTCCGCCACCCATTCGAAGCTCTCCGGCAGCCCGAGCGCCCGCTGCCGCTCCCGCACCCGGTCCACGTCGTCCGCGCGCACCGGCCCGGTCGACCCGAGCGCGGGCCGCGCGTACAGCGGCCAGCCGGTCCCCTCGCGTACGAACAAGGTCAGCGGCCCGATGTCCTCGGCCCGGGCGACGGGACGTGACACCGCGTCATAGAACCGTTCCAGGCGGGCCAGCAGGGGGCGGTGAGGGGTCATGCTGCGATCCAAGCAACACGTCGGTGCGCCGGGCCACTGGGTTTTGAGGGGGCGCCGGCGAGCCCCGGCGCCTCAGCCGATACCGCCGGCAGCCGCCCCGCGCGCCCTCACGCCCCTTCCTTGAGCACCGTACGGATCAGCTCCCGCAACCCCTCGGTGAGTTTCGGATCGGCGCAGTACACCGGGGCGCCGTCGACCTCGATCCGGTACTGGAAGCCGTCGGCGACGCCCACCGGGGCGGACCGCGACCCCTCGCCGAGCGCCGCACGGGCCAACTCCTCAAGGCGCGCCGCATCGGGCCGACCGGCGCTCTCCAGCTCGGCCCGGCGCGTGATGCCGGCGAAACCGCCGGTCCTGGTGACGGTAATCCGCATGGTCCCTCTCTACCGGGCCGGCGGCCCGGCTGGCTACCCGCGCCGAGGAGCGGGCGGGTCCGAGCCGGCGCCACCGGCCCGGGTCCGCCCGCGCCCGAGTGCTTCAGGCGCCGGTCGGCACGCCCACCCGCGACCACGCCTTCTCCAGCGCCCGATGTTCGTCGCCGACCCCGAACCGGGACTCGGCGGCGGCCAGGGTCAGCCGCGCGAAGTCCGCGAAATTGGCGTCCGAGGCGAGCTCACCGCCGGTCAGCACGTCGTACCAGACCTGCCCCGCACGCTCCCAGGCCGGGCCGCCGAGATCGGTCGCGGCCAGGTAGAAGGCGTGGTTGGGGATGCCCGAGTTGATGTGCACACCGCCGTTGTCGTCGCCGGTGCGCACGTAGTCGTCCATCGTCGCCGGCTGCGGGTCCTTGCCCAGCACGTCGTCGTCGTACGCGGTGCCCGGCGCCTTCATCGAACGCAGCGCCACCCCGGTGACCCGGTCGGTCAGCAGCTCGGCCCCGATCAGCCAGTCGGCCTGGTCGGCGGTCTGCCCCAGCGCGTACTGCTTGATCAGCGAGCCGAAGACGTCCGAGATCGACTCGTTGAGCGCGCCCGACTGGCTGAAGTACTCCAGGTTGGCCGTGTACTGGGTGACGCCGTGCGTGAGCTCGTGGCCGATGACGTCGAGCGGCAGCGTGAAATCGCGGAAGACCTCGTCGTCACCGTCGCCGAAGACCATGCGTTCGCCGTCCCAGAACGCGTTCCCGTAGTCCTGGCCGTAGTGCACGGTGGCGTCCAGCGGCAGCCCGCTGCCGTCGATCGAGCTGCGGCCGTAAACCTTCAGGTACAGGTCGAAGGTGGCGCCGAGCCCCGCGTAGGCGCGGTTGACGCTGGCGTCCCTGCCGGGCTCCTCGCCCTCGGCGCGGACCTGCTCGCCGGGCAGCTCCTCCCGGTTGCCGGCGTCGTAGATGGTGCGCTGCGGCTGGTCGGACGGCTGCCGGCCGGCAGCCGTGGCGCGCACGCCGCGCACCGTGGTGATGCGCCGCCTGGTCCGCTGGAGCGCGTCCCGCTCCAGGGTGCGGCGGGCCGGCTCGTGGAGCGCCGGGTCCTCCGCCCTGGCCAGCTTGTCCAGGACGTGCGGCGGGACGATGGTGCAGAAGACGCCGGCCCGAGCTGCGGCCGGTCGGTCGGGCCGCTGCGCGGCCGGACGGTCGGTGGGGGGTGCGCCCGCCGGTGCGGCGGGGGACCGGTGCTGGTGGGTGCGTGAGTCGTCCATGGGAGGCAATGTGGCACCGGCCCCGGGACCTGTCATGACTGGCCGAGGGGATTACCAAAAACGAGTGGTTGACCCCGGCAGGCGCGTGACGGCCCCCCATCCCGCATAGTGATACGGGGTACGGCATTCTCTCGCTGCTCGGTTACGCTGCTCCACATCATGCGTTTTGGGCTGCTTCTCCTTAGCTGCCGCGGCGAGGGCCTGTAGTCGTAGGCCGACCCCCTCCCCGCGGAGTTCGGTGATGCGGACGTTCCGCCCCGTCGGCCGGCCCCAGCGGACCCCGAGGAGCCCCGCGCACCATGTCGAACGCATCGAACCCGCCGCACGCCGCGACCAGCACCGCACCCTCCAGCACCGCAGCGGGCGACCGGCCCGCCGGCGCCCCGCGCCCCGTCGGCCGCCCCACCCCGCTCACCGCCGCCACCCGCACCCAGCAGCCGTCCGCCCTGCCCGTGCACCGCTACCGCCCGTACGAGGCCGTGGACATCCCCGACCGGACCTGGCCCGAGCGGCGCATCACGACCGCCCCCCGCTGGCTCTCCACCGACCTGAGGGACGGCAACCAGGCGCTGATCGACCCCATGTCGCCGGCCCGCAAGCGGGAGATGTTCGACCTGCTGGTCCGCATGGGCTACAAGGAGATCGAGGTCGGCTTCCCCTCTTCCGGACAGACCGACTTCGACTTCGTCCGCTCGATCATCGAAGAGGACGCGATCCCCGACGACGTGACGATCTCCGTCCTCACCCAGGGCCGCGAAGAGCTGATCGAACGCACCGTGGAGTCGCTGCGCGGCGCCCGCCGCGCCACCGTGCACCTGTACAACGCGACCGCGCCGGTCTTCCGCCGGGTGGTCTTCCGCGGCAGCCGCGAGCAGGTCAAGCAGATCGCGGTGGACGGCACCCGGCTGGTCGTCGAGTACGCCGAGAAGATCCTCGGCGACGACACCGTCTTCGGCTACCAGTACAGCCCGGAGATCTTCACCGACACCGAACTGGACTTCGCGCTGGAGGTCTGCGAGGGCGTCATGGACGTCTGGCAGCCCGAGGACGGCCGCGAGATCATCCTCAACCTGCCCGCCACGGTCGAACGCTCCACGCCCAGCACGCACGCCGACCGCTTCGAGTGGATGAGCCGCCACCTGTCCCGGCGCGCGTACATCTGCCTGTCCACCCATCCGCACAACGACCGCGGCACCGCCGTCGCCGCCGCCGAACTGGCCGTCATGGCGGGCGCGGACCGGGTGGAGGGCTGCCTGTTCGGCCAGGGCGAGCGGACCGGCAACGTGGACCTGGTGACCCTGGGCATGAACCTGTTCAGCCAGGGCGTGGACCCGCAGATCGACTTCTCGCAGATCGACGAGGTCCGCAGGACCGCCGAGTACTGCAACCAGATGGAGGTCCACCCCCGCCACCCGTACGCGGGCGACCTCGTCTACACCGCCTTCTCCGGCTCCCACCAGGACGCCATCAAGAAGGGCTTCGAGGCCATGGAAGCCACCGCGGCCGAGCGCGGCACCACGGTGGACGACCTGGTCTGGGAGGTCCCGTACCTGCCCATCGACCCCAAGGACGTGGGCCGCTCGTACGAGGCGGTCATCCGGGTCAACTCGCAGTCCGGCAAGGGCGGCGTCGCTTACGTCCTGAAGAACGACCACAAACTGGACCTGCCGCGCCGGATGCAGATCGAGTTCTCGAAGATCATCCAGACCAAGACCGACGCCGAGGGCGGCGAGGTCACCCCGGACCAGATCTGGGCCGTCTTCCAGGACGAGTACCTGCCCACCGAGCCCGGCTCCGACCAGCGCCCGTGGGGCCGCATCCAACTCCGCAACGGCCAGAGCACGACCGACAAGGACGGCACCGACACGCTGACCGTCGAGGCGGTCGTGGACGGCACCCCGACCGCGCTCACCGGCTCGGGCAACGGCCCCATCTCCGCGTTCTTCCACGCGCTCCAGTCCATCGGCATCGACGTACGCCTGCTGGACTACCAGGAGCACACGATGAGTGAGGGCGCCAGCGCCCAGGCCGCCTCCTACATCGAGTGCGCCATCGACGGAAAGGTGCTGTGGGGCATCGGCATCGACGCCAACACCACGCGCGCCTCGCTCAAGGCGGTCGTCTCGGCCGTCAACCGCGCGGCCCGCTGACCACGACTCCGCGTCCCCGGCCGGGCTGGACTCCGGCCGGGGACGCGTTGTTTTCGGTCGGCACGTCATCGGGGGACGCGTCGCGTGGTGGCGCGTGGTGAGCGTGGCGTGGTGCGGGCTTAGGACGGGGCGTTGGAGCGGGGCGACTTGAAGCGGGGCGGCTTGGGGTGCGTGCGCCGGCGCGGGGCGGAGCGCGGCTGGGTGGGGTTGGCCTGGCCGGCAGGGGCGCACGGCCCACCGCCCCCGCCGGCACGTGGGATTCTCGGTCGATTCCCGGCACCCGCGGCCCGCACCGCGACGGAGCCCGCCCCGCCGTTTCGGCAGGCGAGGCACCCGAGGATGACGCCACGCCCGCAGGACGCTCCGGGGAGTAACAACAGTTGTCTCCGTACGGGGTACTGACGCCGCGTCTCAGATGTGGCTAACATCACGTCGAGGCGGCGGCTCTGCTTGCAGATGGGTAACAAAAGTGCAGAGGCGTGGTGAAGCAACGCAACGGAGCGATGCGAAGCGTCAGGGAGGTGCCACGCGATGTACGCGCGAGAGACACGCGAACGGAGCCTGTGCGTCATCGGCGTACGCACGAGCTGGCGCACGGTCGGCGACGGCGAGTTCTTCTGCACCGGATGCGGCGGCGACCGCAACTACCGGCGGCGGACGGGGCGTCGCAGAGTCGTCGTGCTCGGCCTGCCCCTGCTGCCGCGCGGGCCCGTGGCACCGGTCGTCGAATGCTCGGCCTGCCGCTCCCGCTACGGCACCGAAGCCCTCGACCACCCCACCACCACCCGGCTGTCGGCCATGCTCAGGGACGCCGTCCACACCGTCGCACTCGCCGTACTCGCCGCCGGCGGCACCGAGGCGCGCCCCGTGCGCCAGGCTGCGGTCGGCGCGGTGCGCGCCGCCGGGTACGCGGACTGCGACGAAGAGCAACTGCTCGATCTGATCGCCGCGTTGGTCGCCGACACCGGGCGACTGCCCGGCATCGCGGGCGACGAGGACGCCCTCGCCTTCGGCCTGGGCGACCCGAGCACGGCGCTCGCCATCGAACTGCACGAGGCGCTGGAGCCGTTAGCCCCCCACCTGGCCCCCGCGGGCCGCGAGAGCATCCTGCTCCAGGGCGCCCGCATCGCCCTGGCCGACGGCACCTACTGCCCGGCCGAGCGCGCCGTCCTGGAGACGGTCGGCCGCGCCCTCTCACTCGACCCCGACGACACGGCACGACTGCTGCTCGCCGCCTCCCACGCGGCGTCCTGACCGGCCGCAAGCACACGATCCCTGCTTCGCGGCCGTCTGTTGCGGACTCCTGCCTGTGGCTGCCCGTTTGGGGCTTCCGCGCGTGGCTTCCTGGTTGCGCCTGCTCATCTGTGACTGCCCGTACGGGACTGTCTGTCTGTGGCTTCCCGGCTGGGGGAGTCTCGTTGCTCGTTGGCCGTGGCCGTGGCCGTGGCTGGTGGCTGGTGCGTGGTGCGACGGGGGTGGTTTGGTGGGTGGCCGGCGGGGCGATCGGGCCGGTGGACGTGCGGGGGGTGGCGCTTTTACGGGGGGAGTGGGGGCGTTCTTACGGGGGCGGGGGAGTTCTTCGTTGGGCCGCTGGGCCGTCCGGCCGGGCGGGGCGGTGCGTACTCCCCCTGGTAGCTGATGCCGTGACCGGCTCCTGGACCTGCGGCTTCAGACTCCGGACTCCCGGTGCGCGGCTTGCGGCTCCCGGCTCCCCAGCCGCCGAGGACGCTGCACGGAGTACTCCCCAGGGAGTAACACCAGGCCACTAAGCCCCGTCGAAGTACCGCCCATCTCCCTCCCCGCGCCGACGATTCCCACCCCCGAGCCCGGAAACCTGGATGTGTCAGCACACCAGGCAGAGAAGGGGGGCCCGCATGGCGGTCACACGGACCACCAGGGGCGACGCGGGCGCAGGGGCCGCGCGGGAATCGGACGGCGTACGAGGGGGCGGGGTGCCGGGCGATGGCCCGGGCGGTGCCGGCGACGGACCAGACGGTGCCGGCGGCGACATGGCGCCCAGGGGAGCGCCCGGCCCCGTGGCGAGCAAGAGACAGCGGCGGGGCGTGCCGTGGTCCCTGATCGGCCTGTGGATCGCCGTCCTCGCAGTGGCCATGCCCTTCGCCGGCAAGCTCAGCGGCGTCCAGGACGACACCGCGGTCAACTACCTCCCCGCCAGCGCTGATTCGACCCGCGTGGCCGAGCTCCAGGCGGCGATGCCCGGTGGCGACACCACCGATCTGATCCTCGTCTACCACCGCGAGAGCGGCCTCACCGAAGCCGACCGGGCCAGCGCCCGGTCGCACGTGGCGAAGCTGGCCGACGACTACGAGTTCAGTGGCGGCCAGCAGCCCCGGGCGGTGGACTCCAAGGACGGCACGACGGTGATGTACGGGGTGTCGCTCAGCGGCATGCCCGACGAGGAGGACCAGAACAAGGCGGTCGACGACATCAGGGAGGCCGTCGACGACCACCCCGAGGGGCTGAGCGTGGACGTCGGCGGCTCCGGCGGCCTCGGCGCCGACGCCAACAAGGTCTTCGAGACCGTGGACGGCACGCTGATGTTCGCCACCGCTGGGGTCGTCGCCGTCCTGCTGATCCTCACCTACCGCAGCCCCTTCCTGTGGCTGGTGCCGCTGATCGTCGTCGGCGCCGCCACGGTCACCGCGATGGCCGTGGTGTACGGGCTGTCGCAGGCGTTCGACGTGACCATCACCGGGATGAGCTCGGCCGTCATGACGGTCCTGGTCTTCGGCGCCGGCACGGACTACGCCCTGCTCCTCGTCGCCCGATACCGCGAGGAACTACGCCGACACCCGCGCCCGTACGACGCGATGGTGGCCGCCGTGCGTGGCTGCGGCCCCGCGGTGCTGGCCTCGTCCGGGACGGTGGCGGCCGGCCTGCTGTGCCTGCTCGCGGCCGACCTGAGCAGCAGCAAGGGGCTCGGCCCGGTGGGCGCGGCGGGCGTGGTGTGTGCCCTGGCGGCGATGATGACGCTGTTGCCCGCCATCCTGGTGCTGCTCGGCCGCCGCGTGTTCTGGCCGCTGATCCCCGCGTACGGCAGCACCCAGAGCGGTCGGCGCAACGTCTTCGCGGCGATGGGTGGTTCGGTCAGCCGCCGCCCGGTCACCTTCCTGGTGGGCGGCCTGGTGCTGCTCGGGGCGCTGGCCCTCGGCACGTTGAACGCCCCCGGTGACCTCAAGCAGGAGGACACCTTCACCAACAAGCCCGAATCGGTCTCGGCGATGGAGACCCTCGCCGAGAAGTACCCCGAGCAGGGCGCCCAGCCTCTGACCATCATGGCCCCCACGGGCAGCGCGGACGCCGTACTGAGCACCGTGCGGTCTCAGGAGGGGATAGCCAGCGCGGAGCGTGGCCGAACCGGAGCAGGCTGGACCGAGATCAGCGCCTTCGCCAAGGACGCCCCCGAGTCGTCCGGCGAGGTCCGCACCATCAAGCGACTGCGCTCCGCACTCACCGACCTCGACGGTGGCGAGGCCCTGGTCGGCGGCGCCAGCGCGGAACAGATCGACCTGGAGAAGACCAACGCCGACGACCGCAAGGTGGTCATCCCGCTGGTGATGCTGGCGGTGTTGCTGATCCTGATAGCACTGCTGCGCAGCCTGGTCGCCTCGGCGATGCTGGTGGGCGCCGTGGTCGCGGTCTGGGGAGCGGCCACGGGCCTGGGCGGGCTTCTCTTCGAATCGGCCTTCGGGCTGGAGGGCATCGACCCCGGGCTGCCACTGATCACTTTCGTCTTCCTGGTCGCACTGGGCGTCGACTACGGCATCTTCCTGATGCACCGCATGCGTGAGGAGGCAGTCAAGGGGGCGAGCACGCCGCAGGCGGCCCTGACCGCACTGCACACCACGGGAGGCGTCATCGCCTCCGCGGGCCTGGTACTCGCCGCGACCTTCGCGGTGCTCGCAACCATGCCGATGGCGATGATGCTGGAGTTGGGCTTCATCATCGCGGTGGGCGTCCTGCTCGACACCTTCCTGGTCCGCACCTACCTGGTGACCTCGGCGAGCCTGCTCCTCAACCGCTGGGTCTGGTGGCCGGGCAAGCTCTTCCGCCGCCAGTCCGCACAGATACCGACCGGCCCGGCCAGCGCGGGCGAGCTGACGACGGCCGAGCGCGTGGGGTGACCGAAGCCCACCGCTGGGCGCCCCGCCCGCCGACCTCGCGCCCACCACGGCGCCGGCCGGCGCGCGGGGCGCGAGCCGCTGGCCGGGGCAGAACGGAGCTTCTGCCGGTGCGGCACGTTGCGGTGCGGCTTGCTTGATGGGAGGCCGTTCGCCCGGGGAGGCAGGTCGCTGCCGCTGGGGCAGGGCGAGCCGCTGTCGTGGGTTGCCGCGGGCGCGGGGTGAGGCTGCCGTGGCGGGCAGCCGCGCGACGGGCGAACCCGGCGTGGTACGGGCCGAAGAATCCGGCTTGAACCGGTATGAACCTGGTGCCGGTGCCGGTGCTGGTGCCTGTGCGGGTGCCTGTGCGGGTGCGGAGGAGGGGCCGGGGGCCGGGGTGTGGGAGAGGGCGGGGCGGGAGGAGGGGGAGGGGGGAAGGGGGAGGGCCCCAGGGCCCCGGGGACAAGTACCGGGCAGCCAGGGCGGCGCCGCTGGATAGTTATCCACAGGGCGCGGGCGGCCCTGCCCGAAAGTCAGAGCCGTAGCGCACGATGGGACCGTGCAGATGAGCGAATTCACCGCCGCGTTGCGCGGCGTACGGCATCCACCCACGGTGGCCGCGCCGCCCCGGCCCACGGGGCTCGACGTCGCGCTCGCCCTGGTGGTGCTCGCCGTGCAGACTGCGCTGGCCATCAGCGTCACGAACGACGGAAGCCGGCCCGACCTCCTCGGCTGGATCCTGCTCGTCATCAGCGCCCTGGCCCTGGTCTCCCGCCGTACGGCCCCCACGGCCACGACGGTCGTGGTGGTCCTCGCCGTGGGCCCATACCACTCGCTCGACTACGCCCACCTCGCCACGGTGCCCGCCGGGATAGTGGCGCTGTACGCCCTGGCGGTCGGTGCTCCGGCCCGACGGTCGCTGTGGGCGCTCGCCATCATCGTGGCGGTGATGGCGGTGGTGATGTCCAACTCCCCGGACCACCAGGCGCTGGGGGAGATGCTGCGCAGTTCGGGCTGGCTGCTGGCCGTGGTGGTGATCGGAATAGCGCTGCGTACGCACCGCAACTACGTGGCCGCCATCGTCGAGCGGGCCGAGCGGGCCGAGCGCACCAGGGAGGAGGAGGCTGCGCGCCGGGTGGCCGAAGAGCGGCTGCGGATCGCCCGGGACCTGCATGACCTGTTGGCCCACAGCATCACGTTGATCGGTGTGCAGACCTCGGTGGCCGCCCATGTGCTGGTCGCCGACCCGGACCGGCTTGACCGGGACGCGGTGTCCAAGGCGTTGGACTCGATAGCCGACACCTGCCGGGCCGCCCGGGCCGAACTCCGCACCACGCTCCAGGTGTTGCGCGCCGGGGAGGCCGAGCCGGCCCCGGACGCCACCCGACCGCCCCCGGGCCTGGCCGGTCTGCCCGACCTGGCCAGGTCGGCTGAGATGGCGGGCGCCCGGGTCACCCTGGAGCTCGACCTGACCCCGGAGACGGCCGCCGAGATAGCCCCGGCGGTCGGGGCCGCGGCCTACCGGATCGTCCAGGAGGCGCTGACCAACGCGGTCCGGCACGCGGGCCCCGACGTCCGCACGGTCGCCACGGTCCGCCGGGTGTCACTCCCCTGGGCGGAAGGCGAGGCGTTGAACGTCACGGTATGCGACGACGGCCCGGCCCTTGCGGCCGGCCCGGCGAGGCCGTCCGCCGTCCGCCGTGACCGGACTGCTGAACCCCCGGGCGGGGGCGAGGAGTTCGGACATGCCGTGGCGTGCTGGCCCACCGGGCCCGTCGGAGTGCCGGCGTGGGACGGCCGGGTCGCCGACAGCCGGGATCATCCGGCAGGGGGCGACGGCCGACCGGGCGCGTCGGCAGCCGCCGTCGAGCACTACTGCACGGGGGCCCCGCCGGAGGCGGACGGCGAGGCTGCCTGGCAGAGCGTCGGTGCCGGCGTGGGGGGGGGGGGCCGCGGCCCCACGGCGCCCGGGCCCGACGGCCGCGGCGCCGGTGCCGACCCATCCGGCCGCGGCGCCGGCGACCGCCTGAGCACTGGCCGCGCGACCAGTGGCCGCCCAACCAATGACCGTACGACCAACGACCGTACGGCCACTGACCGTACGGCCAGCAGCCGTGCGCCCCGTGGCCAGGCGGCGCCGCCGCGGCCCGTGCCGGGGCGTGGCGGGTACGGGCGGGGTGCTGGGGGGACGGGCGCTGTCGGCTCGGGTACGGGGGGTGCTGGCTTGGGCCTGCCGGGCGGGGCGATCGTGGCGAGCCCGCGTGACGTCGACGGCTTCGGCATCGCCGGCATGCGCGAACGCGCCCGGAGCGTGGGCGGTTCGGTGTCGGCCGGCTGGCGTGCGGACGGCCCGGGCTTCGTCGTACGGGCGGTCCTGCCACTCGGCACCGCCCCGCGCGGTGGCCTCGGGGCGCCACCGAAGCGCGAAGACGCCGCCGAGCCACCGGCGGCAGGACCGCCGCCGGCCGAGCCGGCCGGAGGAACGGCAACTGCTGTGGGAGAGGGGACGCCGACCGCGGGCCGGCCGGTCGCCGCGGGGAAGTCGGCGGCCGGAGGGCGGCCTGGGGACCGGTGCGGAGTGAGGAACCGGACGGACAGCGAGACGAGGAGTGGACCGGTGGGCGAGGGCGACATAGCCGAAGAGGGCGAGATAGCCGAAGTGGCCGAAGCCGCGGGGGCGGCCGAGGGGGGACCCGGTGCCGCGGGGGCGGATGTGCCCGGGGCACGGGACGGACGAGAGGGGGACGCGTGATGAGTGCGCCGCAGCCCATCAGGGTGCTGCTTGCCGATGACCAGACGCTGGTGCGGGCCGCGTTCGCGATGCTGGTCGAGTCGGCTCGCGACATGGAGGTGGTCGGCCAGGCGGGGAACGGCAGGGAGGCCGTCGAACTGGCCCGTACGGTCGGCGCCGATCTGGTGGTGATGGACATCCGCATGCCGGAGCTGGACGGCATCGAAGCGACCCGGCGCATCGCGGCCGACGCCGACCTGGCCGGCGTGAAGGTGCTGGTGCTCACCACGTACGACACCGACGAGTACATCGTGGACGCGCTGCGCGCCGGGGCCTCCGGGTTCCTGGTGAAGGACACCAAGCCGGCCGAGCTGCTGGAGGCGATCCGTACGGTGGCGGCGGGCGACGCCCTGTTGTCGCCGGGACCCACGGCCCGGCTCATCGCCCGGGTCCTCCGCCTCCCGGCGACCCCTTCACCGGCCGCCCCACCCGAGGCGCTGACCGCGCTCTCCGACCGCGAGTGCCAGGTCCTGACCCTGGTGGGCCGGGGCCTGAACAACGCGGAGATCGCCGAGGCGCTGGGCCTGAGCCCGTTCACCGCCAAGACGCACGTCAGCCGCATCATGGGCAAGCTGATGGCCCGCGACCGGGCACAGCTCGTGATTTTGGCGTACGAGTCGGGCCTGGTGACACCGACCAGGACGGGGGCCGCGACGGGGTAGCGCGGGGAGTTTCGGGGAGTGGCCGGCGCGGGGCGCGTTGGGTGGAACGGGCCGGCGGGCGCCGGGGCAGATGGGCCAGGGGCCGGCCGGGTCGTACGGAGGTGGCGAAGTAGGGGGTGGAGCGGCATCGGTTAACGTTGCGGCATGCCCACGCGTGCCCGTGACCGCCTGTTGGAGACCGCCGAGGAACTGTTCTACACCGAGGGCATCCAGGCGGTCGGCGTGGAGCGGTTGCTGACGGTCTCCGGGGTGGGGCGGGCCTCCTTCTACCGGCACTTCGTCGGCAAGGACGCACTGGTCGCGGCCGTGTTGGTGCGCCGCGGCGAGCACTGGACGGCATGGTTGAAGGGCGCCGTGGCCGCGCACGGGGGCGGGCCGCTCGCCGTGTTCGACGCACTGGCGGACCGGGCGCAGGACCAGGGGTTCCACGGCTGTGCGTTCATCAACGCGATGGCCGAGACGGCCGATCCGACCAGCGAGGTGTACCGGTTGGCCGAGGCCCACAAGCGCCGGCTCATCAGCTACGTCGGGCAGTTGATCGAGGAAGCAGGGTACGAGCGGCACGAGACGCTGGCGGAACAGTTCGTCCTGCTGATGGACGGGGCGACGGTCACCACGATGTACGAACGCACCCCGGCGGCGGCCCTCCGGGCCCGGGAGATCGCACGGCGACTGCTGGGGTGAACGCGCGCCGACCGACGATCGGCTGCCCCCGGCCCGCCACCTTGTGCGCCCACTACCACCCTGTCCACCCACTGCCCTGGCCGGCCGCCACCCTGCCGGGCCACCAACCCGCGCCCTTTTCGATCCGCTGCCCAGCCGGGCGCCCCGCCGTCGCGGCTTGGCACATCATCGGCAGGGTGACGGTGACGGTGACGGTGACGGGGGCGGGAGCGTGGCGGAGCGGGAGCGGGCCCGTCGGCCGTAGGGGTCAGCCGCCGGCCGCCACCAGCGTGCGGAGGCGACGAACCTCCTCCTCCAACGCCACATTGGCCTGTTCCAGGTCGGTGGTGTGTCGCGTGAGCGCGGCCAGCCGCTGTTCCTGGGTGGTGTTGCGGTCGGCCAGTTCGGCCCGGGACGAGCGCAGTCGCGCGTTCTCCGACTCCACCTCGGCGATGTGGGCGCGCACCGCGGGCAGGGCGGCGGACAGTTCGTACTGGGTGAACCGCGGGGTGATGTGCTGGGGGCAGTTCCAGTTGAACCCTTCGATCCGGATCGTCACGAGTCGTTCCACCCGACCGTCGGTCCGTATCCGGTCGAGCCGTTCGGCCAACTCCGGGTGGTCGCCGAGCGACTTGACCTCGGCGCGCCCGAAGAACTTGAGCCTGGCCTGTCGCGCGTAGTCCATCAGGAACAGCGCGACGCGCCCGTCGGCCCGCACGTTGCCGGTGGAGATGTACTGCCGGTTGCCCCGTACGTCGGCGTACCCGAGGGTCCACTCGTCCAGGACGTGCAGGAAGCCGGGCGGGCCGCCGCGGTACTGCACGTAGGGCCAGCCCGTCTCGCTGACCGAGCCCAGGTAGAAGCCGTCCCGTGAGGCGATGAAGGCCGCTTCGCGGGTTCCGATGGGCTCCGGCGTATCGCCGTGCGCCAGGGCGCGGGCCCCGCTGGCGGCGCTCCCCTCCTCCCGCTGCATGCGCAGAACGCTGCCGGTGTAGGCCAGATGCGCGTAGCGGCTCATCGTGAAGTCCCCTCGTTCAGGGCGCGGATGGGCACCCGTTGAGCACCTGCGACCTTCAGATGGTACCAATCGGTTCCGTCTTGGGGGTGGGCGTGGTCGACTGGTGGCCCGATGGGGTGGGATGTGCAGGTGGGAGCCGGGAGAGGAGCCAGCGAGGTGTGGGCGCGCGGGGCGGTGGGTCAGTGTCGGGGGCGTGGCGAGATCTGGACCACGTCGGGGCCGAAGTGCTCGGCCCCGGTGATGGTGGTGAAGTCGGTGAGCGCCAGGCGTTGCAGGTGGGGCAGGGTGGACAGGGGAGTGAGGTCGATCGATGCGCCACTGGTGAACGAGGTCAGTGAGATGGTGCGGGCTCCCGGGAAGAGTCGTGCGACCTGAGCCAGGTCGCAGTTCCGGGAAGCGGTCGTCAGCCTTGCCGCAGTGATGCCCGGCAGCGGCGGAACCTCGGCCAGCGGTGTGCCGGGGGTGAGATTGACGTCCCAGATGCACAGGGTCGTCAGCCTTGGCAGGTCCCAGACCTCGACGAACTCCTCCACGAAGGGCTGGCTCGGCAGCGCCAGTGTGGTCAACTTGCGCCAGCGCGCCAGCCCGTTGAGATCCGCACTCTCGAAGAAGATCGGGTCCAGCCATAGGTTCGCGAGCTCATCGCAGGCGGGAAGTTCGATGAGTCCCCGGTCGGGCAACTCGGTGGCCAGTTCGAGGTGATGCAGGGTGGGCAGGTGCTCCAGGGCTCCCACGTCGAGGTTGTCGTCGAGAATCTCCAGGATGAGGTGACTGACCTCGGTGCGCTGGAGCCCGTCCAGGCTGCGGAGCCTCGTGCAATCGATGAGGGACAGGGACTTCAGCGCGGGGAACGCGGTGGCCCACCCCAGGTCGGTGATGGCGGCGTTGCCGATCAAGGACATTTCGCGCAGGTCGGGTGCCTGGGGAAGACGCGCCAACTGGGTGCCGGTCAGGTCGCCTAGGTAGGAGATTCCGTTCACATCCAAGCTGCTGATGGCCGCCAGTTGCCGCGCGTCAACGAGGGTGACGTACACCTGACCGGGGACCGGCGCCAGCACCTCCGTCACGTACTGCTCAGCATCAAAACTCCTCCAGTTGTCGGCGAGAGCCTCATACACGATCTCGCTCTGCGGCCCCGCGAACGACGCCAGATAGGCCAAGGCCGCGTCACCCGCGATCATTTGTGCCGTACGGATGGCCGCCACCTTCTCGTCCTCCGCCAGCTCCGACGGATGTGGCAACAAGTCGAGAACGACGGGTCCCACTTGAGCCAGCGCGTCCGCCTCGTGCACGGAACGCGGCGGTATCAGCGCGGCTGCACCGGCCTCGATCTCGGAGCGGATCGTGGCGTCCAGCTCCGTCGCGTGCTGGAGGCAGGCGAGGGCGAGGAGTCGTAACCGGGTGCGGTGCTGCTGTTCGCGGTCGGCGCGTTCGACGATGCCGCGCAGCAGCGTGGCGCGTTCGTCGGGGCGCGCGTGGGCGACCGCCATGCGCACCACGTCCTCCCACTGTTCGTCATGGGCGTTCTTGACGATCAACGGCAGGTGGTAGCCCTCGACGGCCGCCTTCGCGCCCAGGAAGTCCTGGAACGTGCGGTGTACGAAGTCGATCGTGTCCGTCGTCGGGGCGCGCAGCAGCCCGGTCCGCCCGACCAGGTGGTTGAGGACCGCCGCCGCGTCGCCCTGTTCCGCCACCGGCACCATGCTGCTGAGCGCGTCGTCGATCAGCCAGGTGGCCGTCGTCGCGACCAGTTCGGTCTGGCCGTTGAGCGTCAGCCAGTAGGCGAGTTTCTGGAGGAGTTGGATGCTCTCCTTCTCGCTGAGCGCGATCCCTTCCGGCCGGTGCACCTCGCGTTCCTGGTCGCGCCGGTACAGCAGCATGGAGAGCGCGGCCTCGTAGATCTCCACCCGATCGTGCGGGAGTTGGCCCCTGCGGTCCCGGTGCAGGGCGCACACCAGAGCGCACAGCAGTGGGGTGGTGGTGAGCAGCGCGAGGTCCCGCTTGGCCCGGACCTTCTCGCGTAGTTCCCGTTCCAGTACGTCGAGCCGGGCGCGCGCCTCCGCGCTCGGCGCCCCCTCGCGCGCCGCCGTGTGCCAGCGGGAGATGAAGACGCTCACATCGGCGCCGGTCATCGGGCGGACCGCCAGTTCGCTGAATGACGCCTCCTGGAGCCAGCGTTCGGGAACCGCGGTCGGCCGTGTGGTGGCCACCACACGTGCCGTGCCGTACGCCGCCGTCAATTCCCGCAACCAGTCGCCGGCCCGGTCGCGGAACGCCCGCGGCACCTCGTCCAAGCCGTCCACCAGGACCAGCCCGCGACCGGACGACAGGACGCGATCGGCCCACCCGTCCGGCTGGGCCTCGGCCAGTGGGCAGCCGACGGCGGCCAGGAAGTCCGCCGGACGGGGCAGTTCGCCGCGCCGCGAGATCGTCCGCATGGGCAGGACGAAGGCGACCTTCCCGTGCAGCTCTCGCAGCGGTTCGGGCAGGTCACCGCTGGCGCTGGCGCAGGCGAGCCACTGCACCAGGGTGGTCTTGCCGCTACCGGCGAGCCCGCGGACCAGTACGCGCTGCCGGCCGGCGAGCGCCACCTCGGCCCGCTCCGTACGCTGCTGCCCGCTGCCCAAACCCTCGCTGACGCGTACGGCGCGGCGATCGGCCAGCTCCAGGCTGAGATAGGCGGCGTCCAGCGGCCACCACGCCTGGGCGGCGCCGCGCAGGTCGAGTCCGACGACGGTGAGGTGGCCGTGGCGTTCGCGCAGGTAGCTGCGGTAGCGGGACTCGAAGGTGAGGTCGGCGGAGCCGGCTTCGGGCTCAGGCTCAGGGGGGCGGAGTTCCGCGTTCCGTACGCGGCCAGTGGCAGGGAGGTGAGGAGGGGCGTGCGGGTCCGCGGCGGGGCGCCGTAGGCACGCCGAGCGCAGGTCGAGCAGTCCGTCCGCCGCCAGCCCCAGCGCGCCCGCCAGCGCCACCAGCGTCTCCGCACTGGGCAGGGAACGGCCGTTGAACGCCTGGCTGACCGTGGTACGGCCGAGCCCGGAGCGCGTCGTCACCGCGGCCATGGTCATCCGACGCCGCAGGCGCGCCGTGCGCAGGGTGTCGACCAGCCGCTCCAGTGGTGCGCCCCCGGCGCCGGGCGTCATCTCCCGCGCGGGTCCCGCTCCCGCGGCGTCGGTCGTCTCGTTGTCCGTGGTCATCGCCGCCCGTACACCCGCTCCGTCGTCTGCGTCGTGCTCAGCGTGTTCATGGTGTTCGCCGCGTTCGTCGTCGTTCAGTTCCGTCCACCCGAACGCCGCCGAACAGCCGGCCGCCCACGGTGGACACCGCCCGATCAGTCGGGCGCGGTGCTCCCACGCGGGCACCGGACCATCGTCGACCGAAAGGGTGTTGACCGTGACGGGAAGCACGAAACTGACCCTGCTCGCCGTCGGATTCGTGGCGGCGGCGCTGTTGTCGCTGCTGGTGGCGGCCGTCGCCGGGGTCCTGGCGTCCGTGGACGGCGCGACCTTGCCCGCGGCGACGGCCCGCGCAGGGGCCGCCTTCGGTGCGACGCTCGGCCTGTTGACCGCCGTACTGGCGCTGCTGGGTGGTGTGTACGGCGACTGATCAGCGTGACGGGCGACCGGCGACCCCCTTCGAGGAGTTCCGCCGCGCCGGGCCGGACCTGGACACCGTGATCGTCGCCTGCGGCGGTGGTGGGCTGTTCGCCGGGTGGCCGCTGCCGCACCCGTGCACGGCGTACGGGCCCCGTGCACGGCGTACGGGCCGTCGCCGTCGAGCCGGCCGGCTGTCCGACCCTGCACGCCAGCGCTCCCGGCCGGCCGCCCCGTCGAGGCCGGCGGCGTGGGGGCGATCGCCACCGACGCGCTCGGTGCCCACTTCGTCACCGTCCGCGGCGCTGCACTGGGCCGGGGCCGGCCCGGCCCCGGCCCGCACCCCCGCGACCTGCGGCATCGAGGGCGGCTCCGGGCCGCTCGCGCGGGGTGGGGCGCGGGGCGCGTACCCCGGATCGGCGGGCCTCACACGTACGGGACAATGGACACATGAGTCTGTTCCGCGACGACGGCATCGTGCTGCGCACCCAGAAGCTGGGAGAGGCGGACCGGATCATCACCCTGCTGACCCGGGGCCACGGCCGGGTGCGGGCGGTGGCCCGCGGGGTGCGGCGGACGAAGTCGAAGTTCGGCGCCAGGCTGGAGCCGTTCTCCCACGTCGACGTGCAGTTCTTCGCCCGTGGCAGCGAGCTGATCGGCCGCGGCCTGCCGCTGTGCACGCAGAGCGAGACCATCGCCCCGTACGGCAGCGGCATCGTCACCGACTACGCGCGGTACACCGCAGGCACCGCGATGCTGGAGACCGCCGAGCGGTTCACCGACCACGAGGGCGAGCCCGCCGTACAGCAGTACCTGCTGCTCGTCGGCGGTCTGCGCACGCTCGCCGCCGGCGAACACGAACCGCACCTGGTGCTCGACGCCTTCCTGCTGCGCTCGCTCGCCGTCAACGGCTACGCACCCAGCTTCGAGAACTGCGCCAAGTGCGGCATGCCCGGTCCCAACCGATTCTTTTCGGTCGGCGCCGGCGGCGTGGTCTGCGCGGACTGCCGGGTGCCGGGCAGCGTCGTACCCTCGCCGGAGTCGCTGACGCTCCTCGGGGCGCTGCTGACCGGCGACTGGGCCACTGCCGACGCCTGCGAGGCACGCCATGTGCGCGAGGGCAGCGGCCTGGTCGCCGCGTACCTGCACTGGCACCTGGAGCGGGGGCTGCGCTCGCTGCGGTACGTGGAGAAGTGAGCCCCGGACACGGGCCCCACCAGGGGCGTCGCGCCGGCCGGGTGCGGCGCAGGACGCGGCGCCCCGGTGGCCGAAAATTTCAACGGCATACGTCAGCGACATGCCTGACCGAAGACACTGCCGAAAGCTGCCGAAACACGTTCGGCCGCACCCGGCAGCGGCCGAACACGGCGTCCAGCACCGGCGCCGCAGAGTGAGAACGACGGCGCAACGGCGCCGTCCAGAGCGAGATGGGGAAGACGTGGCAGGCATGGCACGACGCGGATTCATGGGCCGGGCACGGCGCGAGTACCGGACTCCGGACCCGCATCCGTCCGGTGCGCAGCCGCCGAAGATCCCCGGTGAGCTGGTCCCCAAGCACGTCGCCATCGTCATGGACGGCAACGGCCGCTGGGCCAAGGAGCGCGGACTGCCGCGCACCGAGGGGCACAAGGTCGGCGAGGGCGTGGTCCTCGACGTGCTCAAGGGATGCCTGGAGATGGGCGTCAAGAACCTCTCCCTGTACGCCTTCTCCACCGAGAACTGGAAGCGCTCGCCCGACGAGGTGCGGTTCCTGATGAACTTCAACCGCGAGGTCATCCGCCGCCGCCGCGACGAGATGGACGAGCTGGGCATCCGCATCCGATGGGCCGGACGCATGCCCAAGCTGTGGAAGTCGGTGGCCAAGGAGCTCCAGGTCGCGCAGGAGCAGACCAAGGACAACGACGCCATGACCATGTACTTCTGCCTGAACTACGGGGGGCGTGCGGAGATCGCCGACGCCGCCGCGGCGCTGGCGGCCGACGTGGCCGCCGGCCGGCTCGACCCGTCGAAGGTGAACGAGAAGACGCTCGCGAAGTACCTGTACTACCCGGACATGCCGGACGTCGACCTGTTCGTACGGCCGTCGGGCGAGCAGCGCACCTCCAACTACCTCATCTGGCAGAGCGCGTACGCGGAAATGGTCTTCCAGGACGTCCTGTGGCCCGACTTCGACCGGCGTGACCTATGGCGCGCCTGCCTGGAGTTCGCCCAGCGCGACCGGCGCTTCGGCGGCGCACTGCCGAACCTACCGGCCAAGGACGCGCCCACCACCACGGGCGAACCGAGCGCCTGACCCCCGGCAGGGCCCCGGCCCGCCCGAAGCCCCGTCTGCGCCCCGCTCCCGTCGCCGCTCCGACCAGCCCTCGTCGCGTACGGAACGTGGGCGCCGGCCGGCCACTTTCGGCCGGTCGGCGCCCACGCCGTCGAACGGGAATCGACCCATTCGTAAACCGTGCAGAACCCGGCAGGAGCCGGCAGAACCCGGCAGATTCCAGCGGGTCTGGCGGCGATGGCGATGCCGAACCGATCAGGCCGGTGCCGAACGGGTCAGCACCGGCCCGGCCGCGGCCAGGTCGGTCCGGGGCCACACTGGGCCCCCGGGGAGAGGAGCTGGACTCACCCCGGGGCCGGACCGGGCCCGTACGCCCAGGTCAGCCCTTCGCGGCGGCGCACTCGCCGCACGTACCGAAGATCTCGATCGTGTGCGCCACGTCCACGAACCCGTGCTCCGTGGCGATCGAGTCCGCCCACTTCTCCACGGCCGGGCCCTCGACCTCGACGGCCTTGCCGCAGGTGCGGCAGACCAGATGGTGATGGTGGTCGTCGGTGCTGCACCGGCGGTAGACCGACTCGCCCTCGTCGGTGCGCAACACGTCGACCTCGCCGGCGTCGGCGAGCGACTGGAGGGTGCGGTAGACCGTGGTCAGGCCGACCGAGTCGCCGCGGTGCTTGAGCATGTCGTGCAGCTCCTGCGCACTGCGGAACTCGTCCACCTCGTCCAGCGCCGCCGCCACCGCGGCGCGTTGCTTGGTAGCCCGGCCGCGTACTGGGGGACCCGCGGTCGCCACAGCTTCCTCCTCGGTTGCCTGCTCGTCACCCGCCCGGCGTCCGGCCGGACCTCGTGCCAGTCTGCCAGGTGACGTGGCCGACACGAAGATGCCTTCCCGCCCCGCTCGTCACACCCGCGCCTCGCTGCTGACCGGTACGGGACTGGTGGGGCCCTCCAAAGAGCACCCTTCCTCCGCCTGTGCCAACCGCCGCGCCCGGCGGCGTGCAAGGGGCGTTGCCAGCACCGTGATCACGGCGAAGACGGCGATCGCCAGGACGACGATACTGGCGCCGGGCGGCACGTCCTGGTAGTAGGAATAGCTGGTTCCGGAGAGCGTCACCAGCACCCCGATCGTGACCGAAAGCGCCATCGTCATCCCGAAGCTGCGGGTGGCCTGCTGCGCCGCCGCGACCGGCACCACCATCAACGCACTCACCAGCAGCAACCCGACCACCCGCATCGCCACCGTGACGGTGACCGCCGCCGTGACGGCCAACAGCAGGTTCAGGAAGCGGACCGGCAGCCCCGTCACCCGGGCGAACTCCTCGTCCTGGCAGATGGCGAACAACTGCCGGCGCAGGCCCAGCGTGATCAGTACGACGAAGGCGGCCAGCACGCAGATCGTCCGCACGTCCTCCTCCGAGACCGTGGTGATCGACCCGAAGAGGTACGAGGTGAGGTTGGCGTTGGAACCGGTGTCCGACATGTTGATCAGCAACACGCCACCCGCCATGCCGCCGTAGAACAGCATCGCCAGCGCGAGGTCCCCGCGGGCCTTCCCGTACCAGCGGATCAGCTCCATCAGCACCGCACCGAGCGCCGCCACGCCCACCGCGGTCCACACCGGGTTGTTGCCGGTCAGAAAGCCCAGCGCGACGCCGGTCAGTGCGACGTGGCCGATGCCGTCACCCATGATCGCCTGGCGGCGCTGGACGAGGTAGATGCCGACCGCGGGGGCCGTGATGCCCACGAGCACGGCAGCGAGCAGCGCCCGCTGCATGAAGGCGTAGTCGAGCATTTCCATCAGATCAACAGCCCCGTCCGGATCGGCTCCGCGGCGTCCGCGGCATGCGGGTGGATGTGGTCGTGGCCCGGCAGCGCGTGCTGGCCGACGGCCTGCGGCGGCGGCCCGTCGTGCAGCACGCAGCCGTCGCGGAGCACCACCGCCCGGTCGATGAGCGGTTCGAGGGGGCCGAGCTCGTGCAGCACGAGCAGCACCGTCACGCCCCGCGCGACCTGCTGCCGCAGCGCGTCCGCGAGCACCTGCTGACTGGTCAGGTCCACGCCGGCCATCGGCTCATCCATGATCAACAGCTCCGGCTCGCCGGCGAGCGCCCGGGCGATCAGCACCCGCTGGTGCTGGCCGCCGGAGAGCGCGTTGACCGAGTCCTTGGCCCGGTCGGCCATGCCCACCAGCTCCAACGCCCGGTGCACGGCCGCCCGGTCCTCCCGCCCCGGCCACCGCAGCTTCGTACGGGCCAGTCGGCCGGCCGAGACCACCTCGCGCACCGTCGCCGGCACGCCACTGGCGGCCGTGGTGCGCTGCGGCATGTACCCGACGCGTGCCCACTGGCGGAACTTGCGCCGCGGCGTCCCGAAGAGCTCCAGCTCACCGCCGGTCAGCGGCACCTGCCCGACCAGCGCGCGGACCAGCGTGGACTTCCCGGAACCGTTCGCTCCGAGCAGTGCCACCACCTCGCCGCTACGCACCGTGAGGTCCACCCCGCGCAACACCGGGCGTGAGCCCAGCGAGGCGCGCGCCCCGCGCACCACCAGGACTGGCTTCTCCTGCTTGGCCGCCCCTTGGGGGGCGGCGTCGCTCGCGGGTGCGGGTCCGGTGGAGGCCGCTTCGGGCGCGTCGGGTGCCACCACGTCCGGCTCCGGGGCCTTGGCCGTACCTCGTCCGGACGCGTCGGGTATGCCCCCGGCGGGCCCCTCGCTTCGCTCGCTCGCCACGCCTGCCTCCGCCATGCTCGCTGGTCTTCTCGCCTGTTGTTTCGGGTGTTGTGAGTGCTGTGGGTGTTACGGGTGCTGAGAACTGCTGTGAAGTGTTGTGGCCTGCTCTGACCTGCTCTGACTGCCGTGGGGGGCAGAGCCGTCGGGGCGGTGGTGCCGCAGGCCGCCTCAACGGTTGGGCAGGGGCGCCGGCCACCGTCCCGTACGCCCCGCGGGCGCCGGCGCGCCGAGCGAGACGCCTGGCCGCCACCGAGGACAACTCCCGGAACCCGGTTCCCCTTCCCGGCCACCGTCTCGCCGCCGAGCGGGCCCGCCGGTGACCGAAAACGATCGCTCGGGCACGGGCCCCGGGCGGGTCGTGCGGACCTGACCGCCGGAGGCCGGTCGGCCGGGGTTCACCGCTCGGACCGATACCCGGTGCCGGATCACCCGAGGTGGGCCACCCGCCTCGGATCACCCGAGGTGGTCACTCACGGCGAGTCACTTGGCACCGAGCGCCTCTTGCAGCGCGGCGAGGTTGGCCCGCATCACCGCGAAGTAGTCGTCGCCCTTGGACTTGTCGGTGATGCCCTCCAGCGGGTCGAGGACGCCGGTCTTGAGGCCGGTGTCCTCGGCGACGGTCTTCGCCCCCTTGTTGCTGGCCAGGGTCTCGAAGAAGACCGTGCTCACCTTCTCCTTCTTGGCGATCTGCTGGATGTCCTTGATCCGGGCCGGGCTGGCCTCGGCCTCGGGGGAGATGCCGGAGATCCCCTCCTGGTCCAGTCCGTACCGCTCGGCCAGGTAGCCGAACGCCGAGTGGGTGGTGATGAAGGTGTCCGTGGTGCGGTTCTTCAGGCCGGCCGAAAACTCCTTGTCGAGCGCCGTGAGCTTGCCGACCAGCGCGTCGGTGTTCTTCTGGTAGTCGGCCTTGTGGTCCGGGTCGGCCTCGGCGAGCTTCTTGCCGAGGCCCTTGGCGACCTCGGCGTACTTCGTCGGGTCGAGCCAAATGTGCGGGTCGCCGCCGGCCTCGTCGCCGTGGTCGTGTCCGCCCTCGTGGTCGTGCTCCTCGGTGCCGTGGTCGTGGTCATGCCCGCCGGCGCCGTGCTTCTCCAGCGAGGTCAGCTCGGCCGCGTCGACCTTGTGCTTGGCCTCGGACTGGCTGACGGCCTTGTCGACGGAGGGTTGGAGCCCCTTCAGGTAGACGACGAGGTCGGCCTCGCTCAGTTCGGCCACCTGGCGCGGTTTGAGCTCCAGGTCGTGCGGTTCGACGCCCGGCTTGGTGAGGGTGCTGACGTGCACATGCTCGCCACCGATCTGCTTGGCCAGGAACTCCATCGGATAGAACGACGCCACGACCTGCGGCTTTCCGTCCTTGCTGGCTTTGTCGGAGCAGGCGGAGAGCGTGACCAGCGCGAGCGCGGTGGCCCCGACCATCGCGGTGGCGGGTATGAGGCGTCGTACGTTCATGACAGTCATTTTCAACTAAAGTGGAAACGATTGTCAACAAGGTTGGTTGAAGGCTGTCATCACTGGAACCGATTTGATCCCAGGGGTGCCGCCGCCGGTAATCTGGGGCATTCGCAGGGCCGCGCGGGCGAGTACCCGGCGGACCCCACACTGACCGCTTCGTCGTCGTAATGAAGAGAGCACCGTGGCCGCCGACAAGATCGACACCATCGTCAGCCTGAGCAAGCGCCGTGGCTTCGTCTATCCGTGCAGCGAGATCTACGGCGGCCAGCGAGCCGCCTGGGACTACGGACCGCTCGGCGTGGAGCTGAAGGAGAACATCAAGCGCCAGTGGTGGCGCTCGATGGTCACCTCGCGCGACGACGTCGTTGGTCTCGACTCGTCCGTGATCCTCGCCCGTGAGGTCTGGGAGGCGTCGGGTCACGTCGCCACCTTCACCGACCCGCTGACCGAGTGCACCTCCTGCCACAAGCGCTTCCGCGCGGACCACCTGGAGGAGGCGTACGAGGCCAAGCACGGCCACCTGCCGGCGAACGGCCTCGCCGACATCAACTGCCCGCACTGCGGCAACAAGGGCGGCTTCACCGAGCCCAAGCTCTTCTCCGGCCTGCTCTCCACCCACCTCGGCCCCACCCAGGACGCGGGCTCCCTCGCCTACCTGCGCCCCGAGACCGCGCAGGGCATCTTCACCAACTTCGCCGCCGTGCAGCAGACTTCGCGCAAGAAGCCGCCGTTCGGCATCGCCCAGCTCGGCAAGTCCTTCCGCAACGAGATCACGCCCGGAAACTTCATCTTCCGTACGCGTGAGTTCGAGCAGATGGAGATGGAGTTCTTCGTCAAGCCGGGCGAGGACGAGCAGTGGCAGGAATACTGGATGGAGCAGCGCTGGAACTGGTACACCGACCTCGGTATTCGCGAGGAGAACATTCGGTGGTTCGAGCACCCGGCGGAGAAGCTTTCCCACTACTCGAAGCGCACCGCTGACATCGAGTACCGGTTCAACTTCGGTGGCACCGAGTTCTCCGAGCTTGAGGGCGTGGCCAACCGCACCGACTACGACCTCAAGGCCCACTCGAAGGCGTCCGGCCAGGACCTGTCGTACTTCGACCAGGAGGCCGGCGAGCGCTGGACCCCGTACG
This sequence comes from Streptomyces sp. 796.1, assembly GCF_047525675.1. Taxonomy (NCBI): domain Bacteria; kingdom Bacillati; phylum Actinomycetota; class Actinomycetes; order Kitasatosporales; family Streptomycetaceae; genus Streptomyces; species Streptomyces sp. 796.1. Next base: position 103,325 of record NZ_JBLIWA010000003.1, read on the forward strand.
TCATCGAGCCGGCGGCCGGTGTCAACCGCGCCATGCTCGCCTTCATGCTCGACGCGTACGTGGAGGACGAGGCGCCCAACGCCAAGGGCAAACTGGAGAAGCGCACCGTGATGCGGCTCGACCCGCGTCTCGCGCCGGTCAAGGTCGCGGTCCTGCCGCTGTCCCGCAACCCGCAGCTCTCCCCGAAGGCCAAGGGGCTCGCCACCGACCTGCGTAAGAACTGGAACATCGAGTTCGACGACGCCGGCGCCATCGGTCGCCGCTACCGCCGCCAGGACGAGATCGGCACCCCGTTCTGCGTCACCGTCGACTTCGACACCCTCGAAGACAACGCGGTGACCGTGCGCGAGCGCGACACGATGAAGCAGGAACGGGTCTCCCTGGACCAGATCCAGAGCTACCTGGGCGGGCGCCTGCTGGGCTGCTAGTGGCCCACCGGCACCACCTGATTCCCGGCTAGGAGACGCCGGGCCGATGGCGCATCGGCCCGGCGTTTCGCATTCCGGGAGGCGCTGCCCGGTGGGGCATTGCACCCGGTGGGGCGCCCCGCCACCCTTGCCCCCGCCGCGCCTGCGTTGCTACGCCTCCCCCCCCGCATCCGCCGTGCCTTCGCAGCCGGCGGCGCCGCTGCGTCCGGTGGCGCCTTCGCATCCGGTGGTACGGCCGTGTCGACGGTGCCGGGCCACCCGGATGGCGCGCGCTCCCGGCCCGTGGGGTGGGGGCGACCCCGCGGGGGTGGGCAGCCCCGTGCAGGGGGTGCGCATCACCGGCGAAACGGGGTGACTCGGGCGGCCGGCCGCATCGTACGACCAACCCGCCCCCGATCCCGGTACGTTGAGCCCCTGAACGTCCTGACGTCCAATAGGAGGACCCGAGGATGCTGGGTGCGGTCCTTGACGGCCGGTACACACTCATCGGGCGCATCGGCGCGGGCGGCATGGGCGAGGTCTGGCGGGCCCGGGACGAACGGCTCGCCCGCGACGTCGCCGTCAAGCTCCTGACCCTGCCCACCAGCGCGAGCGGCCCCCAGCGGGAACGGCTGCTCGCCATGTTCCTCCGCGAGGCGCGCGCCGCGGCGTCCCTCGACAGCTCGTACATCGTTCCGGTCTTCGACCACGGCCGGGCGGACGACGCCCCGTACCTGGTGATGCCGCTGCTCGCCGGGCGGACGGTGCGGGAACTCCTCGCCGCCGAAGGGCCGCTACCGCCGCGGCGCACCGCGGACATCGCCGGCCAGATCTGCCGCGCCCTCGCCTTCGCCCACCGCGCCGGAATCATCCACCGCGACATCAAACCCGCCAACGTCATGCTGACCACCGAGGGCACCGTCAAGGTCCTGGACTTCGGCATCGCCAAGTTCATCGGCGCCGCGACCGACGGCGGATACCTCACCGGAACCTCCGACTCACCCGTCGGCACCCTCCAGTACATGGCCCCGGAACGCTTCACCCGCCGCGGCGACGACCGGCCGGCGGACGTGTACTCGCTGGGCTGCATGGTGTACGAGATGCTCACCGGCGCGCCCCCGTTCGACGCGGCGTCCGCCGTCGCCCTCATGCACGACCACGTGTACGAACCCGCGCCACCCCTCTCCGGGCGCCGCCCCCGCACCGGCGCGCAGTGGGACGAACTGGTGGCCCACATGCTGGCGAAACCTCCGGAACTCCGCCCCACTGCCGAGGAGGCGTGCCGGGCGTTCGAGGCGCTGACGGAACCATCGGCGCCCGTCGAACCGGCACCCGGCACCACTCCGCCCCGTCCGCCGCTGCCACCGCCGCCGTCTTCGGCGCCATGTTCGGCACCGCCATCGACGGTGCCGTCGGTGGCACCCACCTCGGACCCCGGCGCCGATGCGGCGGCCGAACCGTCGGCCGCTGACCGGGAGCCCCCCTCGCCTTCGGCTTCGCCGGCTGGGACTGTGGCTGAGGCCAGGGCTGGGGCGTGGGGCCAGCCGCCGGCCCCTGTACCGCCCGTCCCCGCGCCGGCCGTTCCTGCGCCGCCGGTAGCTACACCGGCGGCTGCCGCGCCGACCTCGGCAGAAACCCCGGCCGTCGCGCCTGCTGAGCCGATCGGCGCACCCATTGCTGGGCCGGGCGCTGCGCCGGTCATCGCAGCCGCCCCGGCGGCCGTCGAACGCCCGCGGCGCCGCTGGTGGTTCGGGGCCGTCGCGGTCACGGCCGTCGCGGCCCTGATCGCCGCCCTGATGGTCCTTGACCCCTTCGGCGACGACAGCGGCACCGGGGGCGGCGGGGCGGGCCAGGGAGCACCCGCCGATCGAAAGAGCCGCCAGAAGCCGGCACCGGTGGCCGACGTAGCCAAAACGTCCTCCTTCACGATAGGCAACGCCACCGACTCCCAGGGCCCAGCCCGCCCGGTCACCGATGCCCGCGCCGGGGGAGTGGTGCGGGTATTGGAGAAGTGGGAACCGTTCCTGTTAGGGAGGGGTAGGCCGTTCGGGGAAACTCTGAGTTCGACTACGCGGCTCGTCTACCGAACACTCACGGGGCTCAAGACCGAACCTGACGGCACTGTAAAACTCGTCGGCGACATGGCCCGGGACTCCGGTAGTTCGTCCGATAGCGGCCGAACGTGGACGTTTAAGCTCAAGCCGAATCTTACGTACGAAGATGGCTCCGCGGTGCGCCCGGCTGATTTTCGGCTGGCAGTGGAGAAGGCGCTACAGGCGGACAATAGGGGGAGCCAAGGAATTCTCAACAGGTTGCTTGGAGTGGAGTTCGATGGTGCGCTTGATGCGGGAACCTTCGAATCTTCCGACAGTCTGACTATCACGTTTCACCTTGAGTACCCTTGTGCCGACTTCAATGTCCTCATGTCGGATCTGAGCCCTCTTCCGGAAGTGCGGAACGGGAGAGAGGTTCCGGCGACCGGACCGTACAAGATTGCCGCGCGACATCCCGAAGGGGTCTCCCTCGTCCGCAACCGAGAGTGGCGAGCCGACTCCGATCCATTGCGTACCGCGTATCCTGACCGCTTCGAGATCGAAGAGGGCGTGAGTTCGAACGATGTGCGCTCTCGCGTGGCGAATGCTGCCGAGCGGGAGGCGATTGCGGCCCCCAGTACCCCGTTTGCTCAACAAGCAACAGATGGGGAGTTGGGCTCGCTCGTCTGGACCCCTGAGGTTCCGGCTGCGCGTGTGGAGTCCTATGTGATCAATACGGATCGAGTCCAGGACGTAGCCGTTCGTAGGGCCATCGCCACTGCGATGCCCGCACAGGAGGTGCTCCAGGCGAGCGGGGAGCGTGGGAAAGTCGCCCACCATCTCATGCCGCCCGGACTAAAGGGAAGTCGGCCATTCGACATCTACGGGGCTGGCCTTCGAGGCGATCCGGAAAAGGCGCGAGGGATTCTTCGGGATGCCGGAAAGGTTGGTTTCCGGATTTCCCTTGGAAGTGTCGATATCGGCCCGGTCGAAGAGGTTGTCAAGAACAGTCTGGAAAATGCCGGATTCCAGGTGCTTGTGAAGCGGTTCAACGGTAGTGAGCTTCCATTTCCGCAAGATGGTGACTTCGATATGTTTGCCATGCCTATCGGTGGATATTTTCTGCCCGTCTCCTCTGCCAGCTTCTACCATCTCTTTGATGGTCGCCGAGGGCCGCCATTTGTGATGAATATGGCGCAGCTCCGCAGCGCCGATGTCGATACGGCGATCGACGCCGCCATAAGCGCAAAGACCGTCGAGGAAGCGAGTGTTCTGTGGTCTGCGGTGGATCGTGAGGTCATGCGGCAGGCGGCCTTCATCCCGATGTACGTCCGAGAGGAAGCATTCCTGAGATCGCCCATGTTGCAGGGGCTTCAAGCAGGATTGGGCGGCTTATCACTCCTCAACGCACATGTGAGGTAGCGATAAGCCTTGGCGCCCAAAACCTACAGTGATTGCCTTGGTGGCGGTCGCGTAGAGGGAACACAGTTCCGCTACAAGGCGCCTGACCGTCTGCTGCCCCAGAAACTTGGGGCAGCCAGCCTGTCTCCGTGGGCTTGCTCTTGCCGCGTCGCGCAAGAGTGAGAGTGGACTGGCGTTGCCACTGCCCGTCTGACGTCTACGGCGCCAACCCCCGCACCACCAGATCCCTGACCGCCGCGAAGTCCGCATCGATGCCGGGGCGGGCCCACTCGGCGGCGTACGACGGGTTGTGGAAGCGGTCGGTGGCGTGGAAGACCGCTCGGGCCGTTATTGAGTAGTCCGTCTCGGGGGGTGCGAACTCGCCCTGGTCGTGACCCGCTTGGAGGATCTTGGAGAGCTGGCCCACCAGGTCGTCGACGTGTTGGTCCACCACATTGCTGTTCTCGCCGGTCAGCACCATGTACGTGGCGAAGAGCTCCGGATCGTCCCCCGCCTTGTGCCGCTTCGCCTCGAACAGGGTCTCCAGCCACCGCTCCAGCCGGGTCCTGGCCGGGCCCCCTTCGTTGGCGATGGAGTCCAGCGTTGCGGTGGCCCGGTTCAGCCAGCGTTGCGTGACCGCCTCGCGGAGTGCCGCCTTGCTCGGGAAGTGCCGGTAGACACTGCCGTGGCTGACGCCGAGAGCCCGTGCCACGTCCACCACCGTGGCTTTCGCCGGCCCGTAGCGACGCAGCACGTCCTCGGCGGCGGCGAGGATGCGGTCCGGAGTCAGCGGCTCCTGCTCGCGCGGGGCTGGCGGCATGGGGTCCCTACTTTTCGCTGTCGAGGTACGCCATCTGGTGGGCCGAGTAGCGTTCGCCGGCAGCGGCTCCGGCGGGTATGGCCTGCTCGATGGCGCTCAGATCGTCAGGGCTGAGCCTAACGTCTAGAGCCCCCAGCGATTCTGCGAGTCGTGCCCTGCTGCGCGCCCCGATCAGGGGGACGATGTGCGCGCCGTGCCGCGGGGCCTGGGCGAGCACCCAGGCGATGGCGATCTGGGCCACGCTCACGCCCTTGGCCCGGGCGAGGGCGCGCAGTGCTTCGACGAGGTGCAGGTTGCGGGCGAGGTTGGCCCCGGTGAAGCGGGGGTTGGTGGCGCGGAAGTCTTTGGCGGACAGCTTGCGGTCCTGCTGCCAGTGGCCGCTGATGAGGCCGCGGGAGAGGACCCCGTACGCCGTGATGCCAATGCCCAGCTCGCTACAGGTGGGCAGGATGGCGTCCTCGATGCCGCGGGAGAGCAGCGAGTACTCGATCTGAAGGTCACTGATGGGGGCGACGGCCGCGGCGCGGCGGAGGGTGTCCGCGCCGACCTCGGACAGCCCGATGTGGCGTACGTACCCCTCCTTGACCAACTCGGCGATGGCCCCCACGGTCTCCTCGATGGGGACGTTCGGGTCGAGTCGGGCGATGCGGTAGACGTCGATGTGGTCGGTGCCGAGGCGTTGGAGCGAGTAGGTCAGGAAGTTACGGACAGCGTCGGGGCGGCCGTCCTGGCTCAGGAACGCGCCGTCCGGGCCCAGTAGGGCGCCGAACTTCACGCTCAGCACTGCCTGTTCGCGGGAGCCGGGGCGGGCGGCGAGGGCGTCGCGGATCAGCAGCTCGTTGTGGCCCATGCCGTAGAAGTCGCCGGTGTCGAGCAGGTTGATGCCTGCCTCTAAGGCGGCGTGGATGGTGCTGATGGCCTCGGTGCGGTCGACGGGGCCGCCGTACAGGGCGGACATGCCCATGCAGCCGAGACCGAGCGCGGAGACCTGAGGGCCGGCGGTGCCGAGGGAGGTGGAACGCATGGCGCTACTCCAGGGGAGGTTCGAGGGAGGCAGGAGAGATCGGAAAGCTCGACGGCCCCAGGGGAGGGGCGGCGGCTTGCCATTGCTATCGAGTATGCATAGCGAGATGACAGATTTCAATATCTGTCACTCGATGGGGTGGGGGCGAGGGGGACCTGGGGCGTTGCATTGCCCCGCGCAGTCTGCCGACGCGGCTGACGATTCCGCGCGCTCGGCGGCTCCGGGAGCCCGCTTGTCTGCGCGCCCAATGAATTCGTGTTGCCCGTGTGCCTGTGTGCCCGCGGAGTAGCGGGGAGGGTCGGTCACGCTCGCGCTGCCGCCTGCCGCGCTGTCCCCTCTACGCGCACGAGCCTCCCTCACCCCCCTCTCCTCATCCCCAGCCTCAACTCAGCCCCCCTGGCCCCCGCCCTCCCGCTGCTTCTCGTCGCGCCGCGCCTCAGTGCGCCGCGTCACTTCAGATACCGCGCCCCACCGCGCGGGCCTGCCCTTACACCTCTCCCTACTTGTCCCCCCTGCCCCCGCCCCGCCCCCTGCCCCCCTCCCCCTCCACCCCCCACCCCACCTTTCTCAACTCACCCCTTCACCCCTGCCATTCAGCACACGGACCGCCCGTCCCACGTACAAACCACCCACAGGCACTCCACTCCACTCCCCTCCCTCCCCGCCCCCCACCGCCACCCCTCCACGCAGCCGCCCCATGCACACCCACCCCACCCCCAGCCACTCCACACAGTCCCCCCATGCCCGCTCGCCCCACCCACGCGCCACTCACCCGCCCCACCCCCCCCAACCACCTCACACAGCCACCCCACCCCGCCCACTGACCCGCCAACCCACGCACTCCCTCACCGCACCGTGCGGGGCAGTCGCAGGCTCAGTAGGCCGGTGAGGGCGATGATGGCGAGTTGGGCTGCCAGGGTGGTGATCAGTGCTTCGCGCATGCCCACCGCCGTGGTGCGGGAGAGGAAGAGCGTGCCGAGGGTGGCCACGCCCAGGGCCAGGGCTGATTGTTGGGTGGTGACCATGACGCCGCTGCCGACGCCGGCTCGGTCGGCGGGGACGTCGGCGAGGACGATCCGGTAGAGGACCGGCAGTTGCAGGGCCTGGCCTATGCCGGCGAGGGCCACGCCGGGGGCCAGGGCCGGTACGCCGAGGTCGGGCCAGCCGTGGACCACGGTCAGCAGCACGATCGTCATGCCGACGCCCTGGATCAGGGCGCCCACCGCGACGACCCGGCTGCCGAACTTGGCCACGATCCGCGGGCCGGCCAGGGACACCAGGAAGAACGCCACGGCCATGGGGACGAGGGCCAGGCCGGCGGCGACGGGCCCGTAGTCCATGCCCTGTTGGAGGGCGACGGCGATGACGAACATGAAGCCGCCGAAGCCGATGGAGAACGGCAGCACCAGGAGCAGGCCGCGGCGCAGGCCGATCAGGGCGAACAGGCTCGGCGGCACCAGCGGCACGCGGCCGGCCCGTTCCGCGCGGTGTTCCACGAGGTAGAAGGCGATGGTTGCGATCGGGAACGCGCCCAGCAGCAGCCAGGTCCACAGCGGCCAGCCGGCGGCTCGACCCTCGGTCAGCGGGAGGAGCAGCGTGATCAGTGAGACGGCCAGCAGCAGGGTGCCGGGTATGTCCACGTCGGTGGGGCGGTCGGAACGGGTCTCGGGGACGGTGCGCAGCGCCAGCAGGAGGCCGATCAGTGCGACCGGCACGTTGACGAGGAAAACGGAGCGCCAGCCGGTGCCCCAGAGGTCGGCGGCGACCAGGACGCCGCCCAGGATCTGCCCGGCGACCATGGACAGGCCCGCCGTCGCCCCGTACAGGCCGATGGCGCGGGCGCGGCGGGGGCCGGTGGTGGTGGCGTGGATGGTGGCGAGGACCTGCGGCAGCATGAACGCGGCGGCGGCGCCCTGGGTGACGCGGGCGGCCACCAGGGTCCAGGCGGTCGGGGCGAGGCCGCAGGCCAGCGACGTCAGTCCGAAGGCGGCCATGCCGATCAGGAAGAGCCTGCGGCGGCCGAGCATGTCGCCGAGTCGGCCGCCGAGCACCAGCAGGACGGCGTAGGCCACCCCGTACCCGGCGACGACCAGTTCCAGGACGGCGGGGCCGGCGTGGAGGTCGCGGTCCATCGCTGACAGGGCGACGTTGACGATGAAGAAGTCGATCAGCGGCAGGGCCGCGCCGAGCAGGACGGTGAACAGCCCGAGTCCGCTGAGCGCGGAGGCGGCGGCGCCGGGTGGGGCGCCGGTGGTCGCGGGCTCGGACGCGGTGGCGGCGGGGCCGTCGGCGGCGGGCCGGGGGGCTGCGGGGGATGAGGGGCGTGTGGTGGTGGATCGCACTCGGGTCTGGTTCACGTGGTTGACGATCCTGCGTGGCGCAGAGGGGTACCAGAGTCTTCTTATCCTGGTATCAGGAGTACCTGGAAACGGGATGGCGCATCGCGCACTCTAGGAGCATGACGATGACCACCTATGGGCCCGAGAGTGCTGTGCGACGCAACGAGCTGGCTGCGTTCCTGCGTAGCCGGCGCGAGCGCATAGCGCCTGAGCAGGTGGGCCTGCCGCGCGGCGTCCGGCGGCGTACGCCCGGGCTGCGCCGTGAGGAGGTCGCGCAGCTCTCGGCGGTCGGCGTCACCTGGTACACGTGGTTGGAGCAGGCGCGGGACATCCACGTGTCGGCGCAGGTGCTCGACGCGATTGCACGGGCGCTGCTCCTGGACCGCAACGAGCGCACCCATCTGTTCACGCTCGCCGGGGTGGTCGATCCGGCGCCCGGCGCGCGCTGCTCGACGGTCACCGAGCCGGTCCGGGTGATGATGCGGCAGTTGGAGCCGTTCCCGGCCTGCGTCCAGAACAGCCGGTACGACCTGCTGGCGTACAACAGCACCTACGGCAACCTGCTGTGCGACATGGACGCCCTGGAGCTGCACGAACGCAACTGCATGTGGTTGGCCTTCACCCATCCGGAGTGGAAGAGGGGGCTGGTCGACCGGGACAAGGTGATTCGGGCGATGGCGGCCAAGTTCCGTTCCGCGATGGCCGAGCACATCACGGAGCCGGCGTGGAAGCACATGCTGGGCCGGCTCCAGCAGGCGTCGCCGGAGTTCCGCGAGATCTGGGACCGGCACGAGGTGATGCGGGTGGCGCCCGAGCGCACCAAGCGCTTCCTCAATACCCACGTCGGGCTGCTGCACCTCGACTACCAGGTGTCCTGGCTCGGCCCACGCCCCGGGCCGCGCATGATCGTCTACGTGCCTTCGGACGATGAGTCCAGGCACCGCCTCGAACGACTCCAGGAAATGATCACCGCGGGCGCCCCCGCCGAGCCGGCCGGAGTGTGAGCGCTGCCCGTACCCCGCACCACCAGACCGCCGACCTCGCGGCCCCGCCCGCGAGCCCGCCCGCCTCACCGTCTCGCGACCCCGCGATTCACCCCACCGCTCTGTGGCCCCGTCCCGCCGGCCCCGCTGCCGTACGTCACCGGCTCGCGACCCCACCTGACCCCAAACCAGCCCCAGCCCCACCCCCGCCCCGCCGCCCCGTGGCCGCGTAGACCAGGACGCGTACCCGTACCGAGGTCGACCAGCACGCGTAACCCGTACCTACCGAGCGCCTGCCGGGTCGATCGCGCCGTACGCACGCGGGGAGCGGCGCCGCGCCGGAGAGCGCCGCCGAGCAGCGCCGCCAGCGAGCCGCCGCGAACACGGCGACAACGTGCGACACGGAGGCAGACGGGGCCGAGGCGCGGGCACGAGGCACGGAAGCAGGCGGCACGGGAGCGGCGCGGGGCGGAAGCGGGGCGGGGTGGAGGCGAACAGGGCGGAAGTCGGTACGGCCGAGCCCCGCCGGGTGGGCGGCGTCGGTCGCGGCGGGCGCGCTCGCCGCAGCGCGTCACGCGGATGGGGGACAATGGGAGGTCTGCCCCCACCCCTGACACTCGGAAGGGACGCGTCCCAGATGACCGTCGAGACCCAGCCGCTGTACATCGGTACGCACGCGGTGGTGCCCCCGGTGATCCTCGCCCCCATGGCGGGCATCACCAATGCGCCCTTCCGCACCCTGTGCCGGGAGTTCTCCGGTGGGCAGGGCCTGTTCGTCAGCGAGATGATCACGACCAGGGCGCTGGTGGAGCGGGACGCCAAGACGATGCGGCTGATCCACTTCGACGGTACGGAGAAGCCCCGCTCCCTCCAGTTGTACGGCGTGGACCCGGTCACCGTCGGCAAGGCCGTCCGCATGATCGTGGAAGAGGACCTGGCCGACCACATCGACCTCAACTTCGGCTGCCCGGTGCCGAAGGTGACGCGTAAGGGCGGCGGCTCCGCGCTGCCGTACAAGCGGCACCTGCTGCGCGCGATCCTGCGCGAGGCGGTCGCCGGCGCCGGTGAGCTGCCGGTGACCATGAAGATGCGCAAGGGCATCGACGACGACCACCTCACCTACCTGGATGCCGGGCGGATCGCGGTCGAGGAGGGCGTACGGGCCATCGCGCTGCACGGTCGGACCGCCGCCCAGCACTACGGGGGCGAGGCCGACTGGTCGGCGATCGCCCGGCTGAAGGAGGCCGTACCGGAGATTCCCGTGCTCGGCAACGGGGACATCTGGTCGGCCGAGGACGCCCTGCGGATGGTGCGCAAGACCGGCTGCGACGGGGTCGTGGTGGGGCGCGGCTGCCTCGGCCGGCCCTGGCTGTTCGGCGATCTGGTGGCCGCCTTCGGCCAGCAGGCGACACCCGGTGCCACCCAGGGCGGCGACGGCGGGGTGCGGCCGGCTTCCGGAGCCGGTGCAGGCCGTGCCTGGGAGGCGCTCCCGAGCGGCCCCACCGGGTTCGCCGCGCCCACATTGCGCCAGGTCACGCGGGTGATGCTGCGCCACGCCGAGCTGCTCGGCGAGTGGCTTGAGGACGAGGCGCGGGGCGTCATCGACTTCCGTAAGCACGTCGCCTGGTACACCAAGGGCTTTGCGGTGGGTTCAGAGATGCGGAAGCGGCTCGCGGTCGCCTCATCGCTGGACGAACTGGCCGCTCTGATGAGCGATCTGGACCTCGACCAGCCCTGGCCTGCGGGTGCTGACGGCCCGCGCGGTCGGACATCTGGCCGAAACCGCGTGGTTCTGCCCGACGGCTGGCTCAATGATCCCTACGACGCTGCCTTCGTGGGTGCCGAGGCCGAGCTGGATACGTCTGGCGGGTGATTTCCGGTCCGCCAGGGGCGTGATTCTCGCCACGTGTGATCGATGGTTTGCTCAAATGAGCACGCTCATTTGTTGATCCAGTTGTGCTTCTGAGCGCTCACACCTCTCCAATGCGTGGCACTCAGTGCCACCCTTGATGGGTTCGACAGTCGTACGCGTGGCTGCGCTCCGCTTGCGGGGCGTCGCCGTACGTGCCGAAAATCGGGCCATACGGACACCGTGTCTTCGGAGTCTGAAGGCGCGTTCCGGAACGTCAACTTATCGATGGATCACAGGTCTCGTGGTGTGGATCACTTTCGATCTCGTGGCGGCCACCCAGTTACGGCCGAATGACCGGAGAGTGGACATACCCATGAACCTTCGATCTGGGTACGCTCCCCGCCGTCAGGGCAGCCGTCCCCCGGACCCACGTCCGGGGGTACCTCAGCGAGGTGTCGAGAACCGTGTCGGAAAACAACGATCCCCACGTACAGCCTGAGTCCCAGAAGTTCGTCTACGACTTCACCGAGGGCAACAAGGACCTGAAGGATCTGCTGGGCGGCAAGGGCGCGAACCTGGCCGAGATGACCAACCTCGGTCTGCCCGTCCCTCCCGGGTTCACCATCACCACCGAGGCGTGCAAGGTCTACCTCGACAGTGGCGAGGAGCCGTCGGCGCTGCGGGACGAGGTGAGTGCGCACCTCTCCGCCCTCGAAGCCACCATGGGCAAGAAGCTCGGCCAGGCGGACGACCCGCTGCTGGTCTCGGTGCGCTCCGGCGCCAAGTTCTCCATGCCCGGCATGATGGACACCGTCCTCAACATCGGGCTCTCCGACGCCTCGGTGACCGGCCTCGCAGGCCAAGCCGGTGACGAGCGGTTCGCGTGGGACTCCTACCGCCGCCTCATCCAGATGTTCGGCAAGACCGTCCTCGGCGTGGACGGCGAGCTCTTCGAGGAGGCGCTGGAGGGCGCCAAGCACGCCAAGGGCGTCACCGTCGACGTGGACCTCGACGCCGGCGACCTGAAGAAGCTGGTGGACGAGTTCAAGGGCATCGTGGCCAAGGAGACCGGCCGCGACTTCCCGCAGGACCCGCGCGAGCAGATGGACCTCGCCGTACGGGCCGTCTTCGACTCGTGGAACACCGACCGGGCCAAGCTCTACCGCCGCCAGGAGCGCATCCCCGGCGACCTCGGCACCGCCGTCAACGTCTGCTCCATGGTCTTCGGCAACCTCGGCCCCGACTCGGGCACCGGCGTCGCCTTCACCCGCGACCCCGCCAGCGGCCAGCAGGGCGTCTACGGCGACTACCTCCAGAACGCCCAGGGCGAGGACGTGGTGGCCGGCATCCGCAACACCGTGCCGCTCGCCGATCTGGAAAACATCGACAAGTCGTCCTACGACGAGCTGATGCAGATCATGGAGACGCTGGAGACGCACTACAAGGACCTGTGCGACATCGAGTTCACCATCGAGCGCGGCAAGCTGTGGATGCTCCAGACCCGCGTCGGCAAGCGCACCGCGGGCGCCGCCTTCCGCATCGCCACCCAACTCGTCGACCAGGGCCTGATCGACGAGGCCGAGGCGCTCCAGCGGGTCAACGGCGCCCAGCTCGCGCAGCTCATGTTCCCCCGCTTCGACGAGAGCGCCGCCGCGGAGAAGATCGGCCGGGGCATCGCCGCCTCGCCCGGTGCGGCCGTCGGCAAGGCCGTCTTCGACTCGTACACCGCGGTCAAGTGGTCGCGCTCGGGCGAGAAGGTCATCCTGATCCGCCGCGAGACCAACCCCGACGACCTCAACGGCATGATCGCCGCCGAGGGCATCCTCACCTCCCGCGGCGGCAAGACCTCGCACGCCGCCGTCGTCGCCCGCGGCATGGGCAAGACCTGCGTGTGCGGCGCCGAAGAGCTTGAGGTGGACACCAAGCGGCGCTGTCTGACCACGCCGGACGGCACCGTCGTGCAGGAGGGCGACGTCGTCTCCATCGACGGTTCCTCCGGCAAGGTCTACCTCGGTGAGGTGCCGGTCGTGCCCTCGCCCGTGGTCGAGTACTTCGAGGGCCGCATGCACGCCGGCGCCGACGACGCCGACGAGCTGGTCGGGGCCGTGCACCGGATCATGGCCTACGCCGACCGGGTCCGCCGGCTGCGGGTACGGGCCAACGCCGACAACGCCGAGGACGCCGCGCGCGCCCGCCGGTTCGGCGCCCAGGGCATCGGCCTGTGCCGCACCGAGCACATGTTCCTCGGCGAGCGCCGCGAGATGGTCGAGCGGCTGATCCTGGCCGACACCGAGGCCGACCGCGAGGCCGCGCTCGGGGACCTGCTGCCGCTCCAGCAGGCCGACTTCATCGAGCTGTTCGAGGCGATGGACGGGCTGCCGGTGACGGTGCGGCTGCTCGACCCGCCGCTGCACGAGTTCCTGCCCGACATCACCGAGCTCTCGGTGCGGGTGGCGCTCGCCGAGGCCCGTCAGGACGCCAACGAGAACGACCTGCGCCTGCTCCAGGCCGTGCACAAGCTGCACGAGCAGAACCCGATGCTGGGCCTGCGCGGGGTGCGCCTCGGCCTCGTCATCCCGGGGCTGTTCGCCATGCAGGTACGGGCCATCGCCGAGGCGGCTGCCGCGCGCAAGGACGCCAAGGGCGACCCGCGCGCGGAGATCATGATTCCGCTGGTCGGCACCGTGCAGGAGCTGGAGATCGTGCGTGAGGAGGCCGCACAGGTCATCGCCGAGGTCGAGCAGGCGCACGGGGTGGACCTCAAGCTCACTCTCGGCACCATGATCGAGCTGCCCCGGGCCGCGCTGACCGCCGGCCAGATCGCCGAGTCGGCCGACTTCTTCTCCTTCGGCACCAACGACCTCACGCAGACCGTGTGGGGCTTCTCCCGGGACGACGTGGAGGCCAGCTTCTTCACCGCCTACCTGGAGAAGGGCATCTTCGGCGTCAGCCCGTTCGAGACGATCGACCGGGACGGCGTGGGCTCGCTGGTGCGCTCGGCCGCCGAGGCGGGCCGGGCCACCCGCCCCGACCTCAAGCTCGGCGTCTGTGGCGAACACGGCGGTGACCCCGACTCGGTCCACTTCTTCCACCAGGTCGGCCTCGACTACGTCTCCTGCTCCCCGTTCCGCATCCCGGTCGCCCGCCTCGAAGCGGGCCGGGCGGCGGCCGAGTCGGTCGGCAGCGACAGCCGCTGACCCCCCAGGCGGGCCCGCACCTGCGGGTCCAGGCCGTCGGCGGCCGGTGCACGAACACCGGCCGCCGACCGGCAACCGGCGCGCACACGCCATCTGATCCGGGCGGACGCGCACGCGCCATCTGATCCGGGCGGACGCGCGCCACGCAGCCGGCCGCGCCGGCAGCCGGGCGAGGGCGCCACTCGATCCGGGCGGGCGCGCCCCCAACGAGGCGAAGCCCCACCCGGGGGCGGGCGGACGCACCGCCGAACCGGGCGCACGCACCACCACAAAGCCCGACACGGGCCACATACCTCCGGAGGCCGCTCCCCGTCGTAGCGGGGATCGTGCCGGCAGACACCCACCCTCAGTCCCGGCACCCGGTCCCCTCGCCGTAGGCGGACTACGGCGGGCACACGGCTCCGGCATACGAAAGGGGGCGGCGCCTGTGCGGGGCGCCGCCCCCTACTACTCCCCCCACGGGAGCCGTTGCCGCCGGCGAGATGTGCGGCGGCAACTGATGCTCAACGGCCTAGCGGCAGCCCGTTACCCCCCACGGGAACGAGCAATCCGGCCTGAGCACCCACCGGGAAAATGCCCCTGCCTTTTCCCACGGACCAGCATTCCGGTTGGACATGTTGGAGCGCGACCCGTTTCAACTGTGGCCAAAAGGGCGTGGTGACTGCTTGTGTTGGGGTGCATACTCAGGGGTTGGGGGAACTACGGATGCCACATGTGGGGGTTTAGTGCTGCGCGTCCATTTCACAAGCGTGGATCTGGCGCGGCTGCGGATGGCCGCTCGACCGGACGCTCTTTGGGAAACTATTTTAAGTTTCCATCGACTTCGCGAGAAACAGGCGGAGAACATCTTTGGTGAATGGCGTTCGCAAACGCGCGCCCGGCTCAATTCGGAGCCGCGCTTGCTGGCGCCGCTGGTGCCCCAAAGGGGCTATTTCCCCGACTTCCTGACGCCGTCGGAGGGCGTCATCGGCGTCGAGGAGGCCATGGAAGCGGTGCGGGCCACCCCACCGGAGCGGTTGCGCAGCGAGATATCGCAGTTACCCGCCGGCCGTCCGCTGCCCGCCTGGATGCGGCCGATGGCCAACGGCGACGAGGGCGCGGACCGCGCACTGGCCCGCCTCGTCGACACCCTCCGCGACTACCACCGGGCCGCCATCGCCCCGTACTGGCCGCACCTGCACGCCCGCATCGAGGCGGACCGCGCGGCCCGCGGCCGGGCGCTGCTCGACGGCGGCGTGGACGGGCTGCTGGAGTCGCTGCCGGCCACCATGCGCTGGCGGGCCCCGGTGCTCGAAGTGGACTACCCGGTCGATCGGGACCTGCACCTCGACGGGCGCGGACTGCTCCTGCTGCCCTCGTTCTTTTGCCGGCGCACGCCGGTGACGTTCCACAACCCGGCGCTCACCCCGGTGCTCGTCTACCCGCTGGAGCACGCCGCGGGCCCCGCGCTGGTCACCCCGGCCCGCTCGCTGGTCAAACTGGTCGGCTCCACCAGGTCGGCCGTGCTCCAGGGCATCGGCGCCGGCTGCACCACCAGCGAACTCGCCCGCCGGGTCGGCGTCTCGCTCGCCTCCGCCAGCCAGCACGCCACCGTGCTGCGGGACGCCGGGCTGCTGGTCACCCTCCGGCAGGGGAGCGCCGTCCTGCACACGCTGACCCCGCTGGGCGCCGCCCTGCTGCGCGGCGGCAGCCCGGGGGAGCGCCCCGGCGCCCCGGGAGACCGGCCCGCCCCGCCCTCGGCGGACCGGCCTCCGCACAGACCCGTCGTTACGAGCGGAACGGGCCCGTCACCTCGTACGTGATGCCGCCCGACGAACTGCCCGTGGTGCCGCGCTGGCTGGAGAAGTACAGCCGCCGACCGTCGGGGGAGAAGGCCGGGCCGGTGATCTCGGAGCCCGACTGGCCGCCGATCCGCAGGAACGGCGCCACCACGTCATCCGGCGTGATCAGGCAGATCTCCATGTTGCCGCCGTCCTCGGCGATGAACAGGTCGCCCGAGGACGAGCCGGTGATGTTGTCCACGCCGGACAGCGGGGCGGTGCCGCTGACCAGCGAGTCGTCGTACGCCAACTCGTAGGTGTTGTTGGTCAGGTTGAGCTGCCACACCCGGTTGTCGCCCTTGGTGGTGAACCAGACGGTGTCGTTCGCGTAGTGGCAGCCCTCGCCGCCGTTGAACCGCTTGGCGCCCGAGACCTGGTCGCGCGTCGCGGTCGGCGAACCGTCCGGGTCGGGGACGTTGACCCAGGTGAAGGAGCCCGAGCTGGAGGTGCCGGCCTTCAGCACCTGGAGGGTGCCGGAGGAGAGGTTGCCCCAGGTGGTGGGGACGAAGCGGTAGAAGCAGCCGTTGGACTCGTCCTCGGTCAGGTAGATCGCCTTGCGGACCGGGTCGGCCGCCGCCGCCTCGTGCTTGAAACGGCCCATCGCGTCCCGCCGGGTCGCCGCGTTCACGCCCCACGGGTCGGTCTCGTAGACGTACCCGAGGCTGACCTCCTCGCAGGAGAGCCAGGTGTTCCACGGGGTCTTGCCGCCGGCACAGTTCTGCCGGGTGTCGGAGAGCACCCGGTGCGCGCCGGTGATGGTGCCCGAGGAGTTGAACTTGACCGCGCCGACGCCGCCGTTCGGGCTGATCTCCGAGTTGGAGACGTAGATCCAGCCGGTGCCGTCCGCGAAGCAGGCGCCGCCGTCGGGGGCGTCGTGCCAGGTGTAGGCGGTCCCGGCGACCTTCTGCCGGGACCGGGCGATGACGCGGCTGGTGAAGCCGCTGGGCAACCGGATGCCGTTGGCGTCGGCAGAGCCGAGCGCCCCGTACGGGCCGGGGCCGGGCTGGGCGGGGGCGGCATAGGCCGCGCCGCGCATCAGCGAGCCACCGAAGGTCGCTACTGAGGTGCCAATGACTGCGCCACGCAGGAAGGTGCGTCGTTCCACGGTCCACTCCACGGGATCGAAGACGGCCGACGGCCGGGTGGCCGGACGGGCAGACTCCGCCCAGCTCACCGGGCGGATTGCAGGTCAGTGCCTGCAAGGCGCGGAGACTATAGGCCCGGTTTTGACAGGGCAGCAACAAAAGGTGGCGTGGGGTGGGTGCGGCGGTGGCTGAAGTTCGCCCGGCCTTCCCCGTCCCAACCCTTCCGGTGCGGACGGCGCGTCCGGGCACGGCTGTCCGCACGTGATCAGTGCTGCTGAGCGCCGTGCGCCGGGCGCGGGACCGGGCGCCTCCGGCGGGTGCGCGACCCGGCGATTGCCTGTCCCACCTGCACCGTAGGGGTCGTGATCAAGCCGAACGTCAGGGGCGCGGTGGCCGATTTCTGGGGCGCTCACCCGGGCCCCGCACGCCGCTTGACGCGCTGTGCCGACTGAGGGCGAGCAGGGAGCGGGCCGATCTCCGGCCGGCCCGCGCGCAGGCTCCGCGCCCGCCCCTGAGGCAGCGGTGGGGCGGCGGTGACGCCAGGGGCGCGGCCCGGGCGGGCCGTCTTGACCGGAACTGGCCGGCGCACGCCGCCGGCGCCCAGCAGGACGGGGGCGCGAGACGAGGGCGCCCGGCAATACGGCGGCGGGGGGAAAGAGAGAGCGCAGCCGTGGGGCGGAGGATACGCGGCGTGGTGGGGGTGCGGGGCGGGCGGCTGCTGCTGGTGGGGCGGGGCGCGGGCCCCGTTGCGGGCGGTGGCACGGCCCGTCATCAGCGGCGCATCAAGGTTTGCCCATCGGTGCATCAGCACCCCGTCAACGACCGCGGCAGCCCCCGGCGGGCGTCCTACGGTCGAAACATGCGTAGGCGACGAGAGGACGAACGGCCGCTCGGCGCGGCCTTCACCGTCCGCCGACAGCGGTGGGGCGCGGCGGTGCCGTGGCAACTCACCCGGCGCCCGGCGGACCCGCGTCCGTGCGCGCCGGTGGCCGGCCCCGAAGCGGCCACCCGTGCCGCACCCCCGGTGCCGCCGCGGGCCACCACGGCCCGCCGCGCCGCCACCACCGGCCGCGCGCCCGGCGCTTCCGTCCGTCCGCCGTACCGCGCCGGCGACGTCGACTTCGGCCGCGAACTGCGGTCGGCGGCCGGGCTCGCCGCCCTGATGTACGCGGCGCTGCTGCTGGTCGACCTCGGCAACGGAACGCTGGACCCCGCGCGTGGGGTGTGCTGGACCGCGGTCGCCGCACTCTTCCTCGCCGTCCTCCTGCCGACGCGGATCACGGCCGGCGACGGCTGGCTGACCTCGCGCACCCTGCTGCGGCGCCGCACGGTCCGCACCGACCTGCTGGTCTCGGTGCGCCTGGTCGGCGGCGTGGTGCCGCGGCTGCTGCTGCGGGACGCGTACGGGGCGACGGCCTGGGTCGGACTGCGGGTGCTGCACGCCAACCCGCTCCTCTGGCACGCGCTGGAGCGCGGCGCCCGTACCGCCCGGCGCCGCCGGGTGCTGACCGACGGCGGCTGGCTGCTCACCGAGGTGGGGCGCGACGTCGACGACGACCGCGCCCGCCGGCTGCTACGGGCGGCGGACCTGGGATAACGGCGCGCCACGGGCGGGCTCCGCCGGCGGGGCACGGCCCGTACGAACCGGGTGCGCGGCCCGTACGGACCGCTCCGCTCCCTGCGCGACGGGAACGCAGCCCGCGAACCGCGCGACCCGCACGCCACAGATGGGCAGCCCACACGCGGACCGCCACCCCGTACGCGACGCGTACGCCACCCACACACGGACGACGCCACCCCGTGCGCACCGCACCGCCCACACACACGGACGGCGCCGCCCGGGACTCCCCGGGCGGCGCCGTGAGCAGCCACGCTTGGCGCTGCTCATACCGTGCTGGTCGTGCCGGTCGTGCTGGTTGTGCTGCTCGTACGGCTCAGTTGCTCGTCCCGCGTGCCGGGTTCGGCTCGTCGGGCGCGAGGCCCGGGCGGGTCTGGTCCGGCGTGCGGGGCGGGTTCACCGGGCCGGTGCGGGCCCGCTGCCCAGTGGTGTGCACCGCTGGGCAGCGGGGCGCGGTCGGCCGGTGGTTCGGTGGGGTGCGGGTCAGCTCACCTTCAGGGTGACGTCGTCGACGACGAAGCTCGTCTGGAGGTAGGCGTCTTCGACCGAGGTGAACGTGACCGTGACCTGCTGGCCCAGGTACTGGCTCAGGTCGACCGAGTGCTCCTGGTAGCCGCCGGCAGCGTCCGTGTTGTTCAGCGACTGCACGGTGGCGCCGTTGACCTTGACGGTGAACTGGTCGTACGGGGTGTTCTCGGTCTCGTCGGTGTCCACGTGCAGCCAGTAGCTCAGCGTCGCCTTGGCGCAGCCGGTCGGCACGGTCACCGTCTGGCTGATGGTGTCGCTGGTGGCGTTGCCGTAGCCGCCGAGCCAGGCGTACCGGCTGCCCTCGTGCGGGCTCTGGCCGGCCTGCGCGCCGATCGCGCCGGTGCTGCCGGTCCACGGCGCGCTGCCGTTCTCGAAGCCGCCGTTGACGATCAACTGCTCGTCACAGCCGGGGGCGCCGCCGCCGACGGTCAGGCTGAAGGTGGCGGTGTGCGTGACGGCGCCGGTGCCGGTGATGGTGATCGGGTACGTACCCGGCCGGGTCTGCGCCGTCGTGGAGATCTTCACCGCGGACTTGCCGCCGGAGGTGACGGTCTGCGGGTCGAACACGGCCTGCGCGCCGGCCGGCAGGCCGGAGGCCGACAGCCGCACCTGCTGCGCCGAACCCTGCGTGGTGGCCGTCGAGATGCTGGCGCCGATCGACGAACCCGGCTCCACGCTGCCCGAACCCGGCTCGACCGAGAGCGAGAAGTCATCGCTCGGGGTGTCCTTGGAGACGGCCTGCTCCCACAGCGTGTACGCGATGCCGTCCACGCCGCGGTTGAGCGCGGTGGTGTTGATGTTGTTCGTGGTGTCGCAGGAGGAGTGGTAGCACGGGTCGTACGCGCCACCCGAGGTGCCGCCCCACTTCGCGGCCTGTGCCGCGCTCTTGCGGTAGCTGGCGCCCGTCGCGTAACCGGAGGTCGGGATGCCGATCTGCTCGAACGAGTAGTCGTCGGAGCGGCCCGCGCCCTCGGTGTTCTCCTCCGGCTGGAGCTGGAGCGAGTCCCAGTACGCCTTCATCGGCTGCGCGGCGGCGGAGGTGATGTGGTTGATGAAGTAACCGCCGTTGACCGAGCCGATCATGTCGAAGTTGTAGTACGCCTTGATCTGCGACCGCTGCGCGGCGGAGAGCGAACGGGTGTAGAAGTTGGAGCCCTTCAGGCCCTGCTCCTCATCCGTCCACCAGCCGAACCGGACCCGGCTGCTCATGTTCGGGTTCTTCTCGGCCAGCGTCAGGGCCGTCTCCAGGAGCGCGGCCGAGCCCGAGCCGTTGTCGTTGATGCCGGGGCCGGCGGAGACGCCGTCCAGGTGAGCACCGAACATGTACACCTTGGAGTCGTCGCCCTTGGGCCACTCGGCGATCAGGTTGGGGCCGGCGCCGGCGCTGCAACCGGAGGTGCACGCCTGCTCGGTGACGGTGTAACCGGCCGCCTGGAGCTTGCCCTTCACGTACGCGACGGAGTCGCGGTAGCCCTGGCCGTTGGAGCGGCGGTTGCCGCCGTTGCGGCTGGCGATGGACTGGAACTCGGTCAGGTGCGCCCGGACCTTGTTCACGTCGATGTCCGGCGCCCCGGTGCCCGGGTTGCTGCCGCCACCGACGGTCAGCGTGTACTGCGCGGTGTGCGTGACGCTGCCCTTGGCGGTGATGGTGAGGGTGTACGTGCCGGGCGCGGTGCTCGCGGAGGTCGTCACCTTCATCGTGGAGCTGGCGCCGGAGGTCACCGAGGACGGCGTGAACGTCACGTTCGCGCCGGCCGGGGCGCCGGAGGCGGACAGCTCGACCGACTGCGCTTCACCGCTGGTGGTGGAGGTGCCGATGGTCGCCGTCGCCGAGGCGCCCGCGTCCACGCTGCCCGATGCCGGGTTCACCGACACCGCGAAGTCGCCGCCCTGGCTGGTGCAGGTCGGGTCGCCGGCCTGGGCCGGGATGCTGATCGCGTCCCAGGCGGCCTGGGTCTTCTTGAACAGGTTGCAGGACGCGTCCAGGCCCTTGGCCGCGGTCAGCGTCGCGGTGCGGTAGCGCTTGTGGGTCATGCCGCTGGTCTTCAGCAGCATGCCGCCGTAGAAGATCTTGCCGGCGGTCTGGATGCCGACGCCCTCGACGGTGGAGTTGTTGCAGGTCGGGCTGGTCGGCTTGCCACCGCCGGGGTTCGAGCCCTCGGCGAGCAGGTAGAACCAGTGGTTGAGCGGGCCGGCCGCCGCGTGCACCTCGGTGTTCGGGATCGAGGAGGAGTAGCACCGCGGGTGGTTGCTGACCTTCTGCGGGTCGTACATGTTGCGGATCGGGCCGCTGCCGCTCAGGTTGATCATCTCGCCGACGAGGTAGTCGCCGGGCGTGTCGTACGGGGAGGGCTCGTTCGCGTACGCCTCGGTGAGCGCGCCGAAGATGTCGCCGGTGGCCTCGCCGAGACCGTTCTCGTTGTTGGCACCGCCCGGCGTGAACTGGTCGAGCCCGTGCCCGAACTCGTGGCCCACGACGTCCATCGCCGAGATCCACTCATTGGCCCGGTTGTGGCCGATGGTGATCCGCGAGCCGTCCCAGTAGGCGTTGAGCTCGTTCAGGCCGACCCGCACCGGCCAGCTTCCGCCGTTGCCGTTGTGGCCGTTGCGGCCGAGCCAGTCCTTGAGCATGTCCCACTCTTTTTGGGCCGCCCACATCGCATCGACGCAGCCGGTCTCCTTGCTGGTGGGATTGCCCGTGCCCCAACTGTCGGTCGACTTCGTCATCACGCTGCCGCCGCTGTAGTCGGCACAGCTCAGACCGGGCCGCTTGGGGTCCTTGAGCTGGTACTGACCGCCGGTGGCCGTGGTGTCGATGGTGAGCGGGTTGGGGCCGTTCCACTTGCTGTTGCCGGTCCCGGCGCGCACGTCGTCGTACGAGTCGATGACCTTGCCGCTCTGCGCGTCGACGAAGACGTGCAGCCGGCTGGGGGCGGTGGCGGTCGAGCCGCTGAGCACGGTCTCCCAGGCCAGGTGCGACTTCCCGTCCTTGACCCGCACCACGAGCCGCCGGGACTCGCGCCGGTCCACCTTCTTCAGCTTGGCCCGGCTGGTCTTCTCGGCGGCAGCCGCGGTGATCTTCGCCGTGGTGGAGACGTTGATCCGGGCCTTGGACGCGGACTGGGTGCCGCGCACCTTGCCCTCGCTGTCCGCGAGGACGACGGCGTCGCCACCGACGACCGGGAGCCCGTGGTAGGTGCGCTCGTACGCCACCGAGTACAGGCCGCGCAGCCAAGGCGTCACGCTGCGCCGCTGGAACTCCTCGTCCGGGCCCTTGGCCAGCGCGTCCAGGCCGCTGTCGGTCGCCTTGTCGGCGGCGGCAACGGCCCGGTCGGCGGACTTGGCGGGGGCGGCCGGCGGGGTGTCCGCCGGGGTTGCCGACGCCGTGGATACGGCGGGCAGCGCGGCTATGCCGAGGGTGACGGCCAAAGACACGCCGACCACCGTGATTCTTCGTAGCACGTTGGCTCCTTGGGGGATCGCGAACTGCACGATGCGGAGGTTCGGTTGAGCCGCCTGGCCAGGGACGGGTGCGGATCGCTTCGGACCGACAGGGGCACGGCCGCACCGCGGCACACACAACATGTCCATGACTAAGCCGCCGCACCGTCACATCCGGGGGCGGGCGGCGTCAACGGATCGCCGGGCACATGGCGGTTCTGTCAACAACCGGAAAACAGCGGCCGATATCCGGACGGTGGTAGCCGGTGGTTCCGGCCGTGGTCAGGCCGGGCCGTTCCGTACGGAGGGTTCTGGACGGGCCGTTCTGGACGGGCCGTGCCGTCGGGCGGGCCCGTCAGCGGGGCGGTGCCCGTCGCCGGTCCTCAGGTGTCCAGGGTCCGCAGCCGGTCGCGGAAGTCCCGTACGGCGCGCAGTTCGCCCCAGCGCCCGGCCAGCCGCAACTCCAGGCCGCGCAGTTCGCGGGAGATCGTCACCTGTCGGGCGCGGACGGCCCCTTCGATGGCGGGGTCGATGACCGCCAGCGCCGTGTCGGGGTCGCCGTTGCAGGCGTGGCAGTCGGCGAGGCGCACCGTCAGCAGCAACTCGGCCAGCGGCAGCCGCGGCGGCAGCAGCGCCAGCGCGCCGGCGGTCGCCCGCGCCGCTTCCCTGGCCGTCGCCCGGTCGCCGGTGGCCGCGGCCAGGTCGCGCAGCGCCCCGCCCGCCGTCGACTCGACCCGCGTCATCCCGTCCACGCCACACAGCCACGGCGCCTCGGCCGCGTCCCGCGCCGTCAGCGCGGCGTGCCGGCGCCGGGCGAGCGCCACCTGACGGCGGGTCTCCGCGCCGTCGCCGAGCGCCGCGTACGCCCGGGCCTGATAGGCGTGGGTCAGCGTCATGATCCAGCCACGGCCGGAGTCGACGGCCGCGATGCCCTGGGCGTAGCCGAGTGCCGCGGTCGGATCGCCGTCGAGCCTGGCCAGCGTGCTCAGGTCGGTGGGCAGGATGCCGCGGGCCACGTCGTCGTCGGCGCTCTGCGCCCAGCGCAGCCCGTGACAGAACCAGGCCATGGCGATCGCGCTCTGCCCGCGCTCCATCCGCAGCCGCCCCGCGACCTGCGCGTAGTCCGCCGCCAGCCGGAGTTGGACGGTGGGGAAGGAACCGGTGAGGTGGACGGCCTCGGCCCAGGCCACCACCGAGCGCAGCACCCGTTCGACGGAGCTGGCCAGCGCCGCGGTGGGCGGCGCGCCGACGCTCAGCCGGGCCTGGGCGCCGAGCAGTCCGGCCAGTCCGTGCACGGTCTCCGGGTCGGTGGAGATCGGCAACCGGTCCTCGGCAGCCCGCTGCATTTCGGCCAAGAGCGCCCGGGTGTCGCCGAGCCCCGGAACGACGCAGTCCACCCGCTCGTGCAACGGACATCGCGGCCCCTGCGCGGAGAGCCGGGCCGGCCAGTCGTCCACGGTCAGCGGGCCGATCAGATCCGGTTGCCGGCCGCCTGGCACCGGGAGGAACAGCGACGCGGTGTCCCACGGCGAGCCGCCGGGCCAGCCCGTCGGGGAGCCGTGTGCCCCGGCGGCGATCGCCGACAGCTCGCCCCCGGCGCCGAGTTCGACCTCCAACCGGCGCACCAGGCCCGCCGGCAGCTCCCGTTTGCCGCTCTCCCACTTGCTGACCAGGCTGTGGTGGTAGCCCAGGCGCAGTCCGAGTTGGTGTTGGGTGAGCCCGGCCCGCCGCCGGCAGTGCCGGAGCTGTCGTCCGAACTCGGCCCACACCCCCGACACCGGGGCGTCCTTGACGGGCATGGCGAACTCCTGTCCGTGACTGCGCGCCGCCGCCCGCTGGCGACGGCGGCTTTCGCAGGTCTCACCCACCGGATGCTGCTGCATGCTGCTGCGTCGGCTGAGCCCGGAGATTAACGGTTCAGGGATTACGGCGTATACGAGCTTTACCCAAAGCTGACGTGAGCATGGTCTTCGAACCCGCCATGTCGCACCGCGGCGAGGTGGCCGGTTCTCGCCGCGCCGCGGTCGCCGCTGCCTGGCTGGTTCACGACGGTGGGCGTGGGATGGGGCGGGGCTGGCGCGTTGGGCGTACGGAGGTGGTGCGGTGGGTGTACGGGGCCGGCGCGTTGGGCGTACGGAGGTGGCGCGTTGGCCGGGCGGGGCCGGCGCGCTCAGAGCCCGATCCCCTCCCACCCCGATCCCCTCCCACCCCGATCTGCCCCGCCGATCCACTCCGCCCCCCAACACCCCGCCGGTCCCCGCGGGAACGCGACAGACCGGGGCGGCTCCGGGCGCGCAGGTGATCACCGTGCGCGCGCCGGGGCCACCCCGGTCCGTTCCGAGGGGGCACGCCCCCCGGTCGAGTCACCTCAAGGCCGCGGCCTACTTGCCGCTCGCCGGATCAGGCCGCGCCGCCACCCGTGAGCCGGACGGGCAGGGTGTGAGTGCTGTTGCCGATGAAGCTGGGGTGCGGCGGCAGTTCGGACTCCGGCACGGCGAGCGTGATCCCGGGGAACCGCGCGTACAGCATCTCCAGCGCGATCGTCGACTCCATGCGCGCCAGCGGCGCCCCCAGGCAGTAGTGCGCCCCGTGGCTGAAGGCGAGGCTGCGCACGTCGGTCGTGCGCGTGACGTCGAACTGGTCGGCGTCCGGCCCGTACGCGAGCGGATCGCGCCCGGCGGCCGTGTACGAGGCCAGCACCGGGGCGCCCCGCGGGATGACGGTGTCGCCCACCGGCAGGTCGGCGGTCGGGTAGCGGAACGGGAAGTAGCTGACCGGGCTGTCGTACCGCAGCGTCTCCTCCACCACCGCGTCCCAACTCACCTCGCCGGACAGGGCCAGCGCGAGCTGTTCGGGGTGGGCGCTCAGGGCGCGTACCGCGTTGGTGATCAGGTGCAGGTTGGTCTCGTGCCCCGCGATGATCATCAGCAGCAGGGTGGCGGCGAGCTCCTCCTCGGTGAGCCGGTCGCCCTCCTCCCGGGCCGCGATCAGCGCGCTGGTCAGGTCGTCCCCCGGGGCGGCCCGCCGCTCGGCCGCCACCTGGGACAGCACGGCGTACATCTCCTCGGTCGCGGCCCGCGCCCGCTGCGGCGAGGCGGCGGTACTCACGATGGAGTGAGACAAGTCGTGCAGATGCTTCTCGTGTTCGGTGTTGACGCCGAGCAGTTCGCAGATCACCCCGAGCGGCAGCGGCAGCGCGAAGTGTTCGCGCAGGTCGATCACGCCGTCGGGGGCCGCGGACGCGGTGGCTTCGAGCTGGTCGAGCAGCACGCCGGTGCGCTCCCGCACCCGCGGGCGCAGCGCCTCCACCCGGCGCGGCGTGAACGCCTTGCTGACCAGTCCGCGCAGCCGCCGGTGCTCGTCGCCGTCGGCCGTGGTCATCCCCTGGACGGTGGCGAAGGCCGTCAGCGGCCAGTTCGCGGGCAACTCGCCGGCGTGCAGGGCGGCGAAGTGGCAGGAGTCCTTGGCGACGGCCGGGTCCTGGAGGAACTGCTTGAGCTCCTCGTGCCGCACGACGGCATAGGCGGGCACCTCGCCCGGCAGGATCACCGGTACGGCGGCGCCGTGTTCGCGCAGGCCCGCGTTGACGGCGTGCTGGTGGGCGCCGCCGGGATCGAGGCGGTGCGGAAGCGATATCGGACAGCGCTGTTGGTCGGTCATCGGCCATCTCCCCGTGGTGTGCCGGTCCGTTCCGGCCAAGACTGCCACGGGAGGTACGTCGTTGATCCCGTACGCATGCTCGAAAGCTCAGAACTAGCTCAACCTTTGACGGGTTCGAGGACGTGGCGCCGTGCGCTTCCTAGGCTCGTGATCATGACCGCAACACCCGCGCCCGGGCCACTGCACAGACGCCGGCCCGTCGCAGCCCCTTGCTCGATGTCGGCCCCCACGCCCCCGAGCGCCGTGCCGGCCGGGTCCGCCCCGGCCGCGGAACCCGCCCCGTCCCAGGTCACCCACCAGGCCGCGGAGCAGCCCAGCACAGCACGGCCCCCCTTTCCCCAGCCGGCGGCCCCCCACGCCGCCCCCGACCGGTCCGCCCCGGCCCAGCCCGCTTCCCGCCCGGCCGCCCCGGACCAGCGTGCTTCCCGCCCGTCCGCTCCGGAGCCGCCCGTTCCGGTCCCCGCGGCCGGTGACGCGGTCCCCGCGGCGGCCCCCGCACCCGCCGGCGCCGGCCCCGTACCCCGCCCGCCACTGCCCGACGAGGACCCGCAGTACTACCTGGAGCAGGGTGCGCGCCTGCTCCGCGGCCGGCTGTCGGCCACCGCCCTCGCCGAACTCGAACGCTGGCGCAGCGCCCCCACGCCCTGGCTGGAACTCGACGGCCTGCCCCAGACCGTGACCGAGGTGCCGACGCCCCGGGACGGCTTCTGCGACGAGTCCCTGCTGACCGTGCCCAACCTCGTCCACTTCGGGCTGCTGCGCCTGCTCGGCCTCGAACCGGTCGCCTTCCGCTGGGAGAACCACGGCCGGCTGCTGCGCAACGTCGCCCCCAGCGCCGGCGCCGCCCGCAGCCAGACCTCGTGGGGGTACGCCACCGAACTCGACTGGCACACCGACGACTCGGTGCTCGACCACGCCCCGGGCGGCACCCCGGGAGAATCCATTCCGCACTTCCTGACCTTCTACGGCATGCGCAACACCGAACGCGTCCCGACCTGGCTGCTCCCCGTCGACGAGGTGCTCGCCGGCCTCCCCCTCGCCACGATCTCCGCGCTCCACCAGCCGGACTTCGACGTGAGCGCCCCGGAGTCGTACGCGTCGTACGGCACGGGCCCGGAGGCGGGTGCTGGCGCGGCTGCTGATGCGCGCGCGGGCACCGGGGCCGATGCGGGTACGGGCGCGGGCGCCTTCCCCCCGGGCCGGCCGCCGCTGCGCACCGGGGTGCCGCTGCTGTGGACGCTGCCGGACGGCGGCACCGGACTGCGGTACGGGCCCGGCCGGGTCAGCGGGCGCACCCCCGCCGCGCGTGCCGCGCTTGACCGCTTCGTGGCCCGGGTCGCCGGCTGCGAGGGCGTTCCGGTGCTGGTGGAGGCGGGCGGCTTCCACCTCTTCGACAACCGTAGGGTGATGCACCGCCGGCTGCCGTTCGAGCCGGCCGCCGCGGACCGGGCGCGCTGGCTGCGCCGCTGCTACGCACGCCGGAGCACGGCCTGACCTGACCCGCCGGGGCCGGGACCGCCGCGCGACCCCACCGTCGCGCCCGACCCCGGCGGTCGGTGCAGCGGCCGGTGCGGCGGCCCGGCCGGCGCGCTGGACAAGGGGCGGTCCCGGCGGGCGGGGCCGCCCGACGTGAGGGGCTGAGGGGTTGAGGGGCTGCGATGCACGACATATCCCTACTGACGCTGGTGCTGCTGTGTGCGGCGGCGGCAGCGGCGGGCTGGATCGACGCGGTGGTGGGCGGCGGCGGCCTGCTCCAACTCCCCGCCCTGCTGGTGGGCCTGCCGCAGGTGGCCGCCGCCCACGTACTCGGCACCAACAAGGCGGTCGCCATCGTGGGCACCACGGCCGCCGCGATCACCTACACCCGCAAGGCCCCGGTGGACGTGCGGACCGCGATCCGCATCGGCGCCGCGGCCGTCGCCGGCTCCTTCGGCGGCGCGTTCTTCGCCTCCGGCATCAACAGCGCAGTGCTGCGCCCCCTCATCATGGTGATCCTGCTCGCCGTGCTGACGTTCGTCCTGCTGCGCCCCGCGTTCGGCGCGACCGCAGCCACCGGTCCGGTCTCCCGCAACCGCATCCTGCTGGCCATCCTCGTCGCCGGCCTCGGCATCGGCTTCTACGACGGGCTGATCGGCCCGGGCACCGGAACGTTCCTGGTCATCGCCCTGTCGGCGATCCTCCACCTGGACCTGGTCACCGCATCGGCCACCACCAAGGTGGTCAACACCTGCACCAACGCCGGCGCCCTGGTCATGTTCACCGCCCAGGGCGCGGTCCTGTGGTCGGTGGCACTCCCACTCGCCGTCTTCAACCTCGCCGGCGGCATGGTGGGCGCCCGCATGGCCCTCAGGCGCGGCACCGGCTTCGTCCGCGTCGTGCTGGTCGTGGTCGTGGTCACGCTGGTCTGCAAGTTGGCGTACGACCAGTGGCTGGCGTGAGGGAGGGCGGCCCGTAGCCCGGCCCCGTTCGGCGCCCCGCCACGGCGCGCGGCGCCCGCCCCGCGTCGCCCTAGCGCATTCAAGACGGCCGAAACGGAGGTAATCGGCCCGTGCGTGAGTAAAAGGATCAACCGCGTGGCACTACTTTCCGTAGTTGATCGCTCGCGCGGCGATCGGGCCCGGCGGAACCTCGTACGGGCCGGTTGACGTGCGCAGGACCGTTCTTCCTGGAGGTGTGTGGTGACCTTGGCGCCCCAAGGCCCGTCCGGTCTCGTAGGCGATACCGGTCAACCCCCCGTGGCGTACGACCGCTTCGACTACACGCCGTATCCGAAAAGCGTGCCGAGAGCCCGGGAGCGTGCCGTGCGGGTCGTCGCCGAATGGGGGTGGCCCGCGCTCGTGGACGACGTGGGCCTGATCGTCTCGGAACTGGCCAGCAACGCCGTCCTGCACGGGGCGCTGCGCGGCCGGCTGTTCCGGGTGCAGCTCACCCTGACGCCCGTGGTGCTGCGGATCGCGGTCAGTGACCCCAAGGGCGAACAACTGCCGCGCACCAGGGAGCCGACGGCCGAGGACAAGTTCGGCCGCGGACTGCTGATCGTGGACGCGGTGGCCACCCGGTGGGGCGTGCGGGAGCGCACCGTCGGCAAGGACGTATGGGCGGAGTTCGACCTGGAGCGGGCCGCACGCACCCGCGCCTAGACCGTGGCAACGGGCCCCCGCCGACGTGGCGGGGGCCCGCCCCGTGTCCGAGTCCCGGCGCCCGCGGCGCCGGTCGGCTACGCCTTCGGCTCCGCCCAGACCCCGGTGGCCGCGGTGGCCTCGATGTACTCGGCGATGTCGCGCGGCTCGCGGCCGAGCGCCCGCTGCACGCCGTCCGACAGATGGGCGTTGTGGCCGTCCCTGATGATCCCGAACAACCGGTTCAACACCGCGATGAGCGGCGGCGGAGTACCGAGCTGCGTCCACTCGGCGGTGAACTCCTCCTCGCTCAGCGGCACGTAGCTGAGCTCCCGCCCGGCGGCCCGCCCGATCTCCGCGATCGCGTCGCCGAACGTCAGCAGCCGCGGCCCGGACAGCTCGTAGATCTCGCCCGCGTGCCCCTCGTCGGTGAGCGCCGCCACCGCCACGTCCGCGATGTCCTCGACGTCGATGAACGGTTCCAGCCCGTCCCCGGTCGAAATCCGCACCTGACCGGCGAGAATCGGACGGTAGAAGAAGTCCTCACTGAAGTTCTGCGCGAACCAACTCGGCCGCAGGATCGTCCACTCAGCGACCCCGGACTCCTGCACAGCGCGCTCGCCGTCGAGCAGTTCGCCGTCCTCGCGGGCCGACAGCAGCACGATGCGGCGCACCCCGGCGGCCACCGCCCGCGCCGCGAACGCCTTGACCGACTCCGCCGAACTCGGGCTCCTCAACTCGCCCGGCGGCACCAGGTACACCGCGCCGACGCCCTCCAGCGCCGGGCCCCAGGTGTCCTCTTCCTCCCAGACGAAACGGGTGCGGCCGTCCTCGGCGGACCGGGAACCCACCCGCACCGCCGCCCCGCGCGCCCGCAGCCGCTCCACCACACGGCGACCGGTCTTGCCGGTACCGCCCACCACCAAGAAGTCTGCGTCACGCAGCACGTCGTTCTCTGTCATGCCGTCAGTCAACCGGTGCACCAGGCACGGGACCATGGCTGAAAGGCTCGACGGCATGTCCGTCCGTCCACGCCGTGGACAGTTGTACGTTTACCCTGACGCCATGGATGCGCTCGCCGATCTACTGGACGGGGCACGGGCCCGTGGCGCCCTGTTCCACCAGTCCATCCTGACCCCGCCCTGGTCGCTGCGCTTCCTGCACGGCACGCCGCTGGCGCTGGTCACCATGGTGCGCGGCGACGCCTGGATCGCGCCCGGGGACGGCAGCGCGCCGGTGGCGCTGCGCGCCGGCGACATCGCCATCGTGCGCGGCCCGCAGCCGTACACCCTCTCCGACCGCCCGGGCGCCCCGCCCCAGGTGCTGGTGCACAGCGAGGACTTCTGCACCACGCCGACCGGCGAGGACGTCAGCAAGGCGCTGACGCTGGGGGTGCGGACGTACGGGGAGAACCGGACCGGGTCGGCGCTGCTGCTCAGCGGCGAGTACCAGTTCCCCGGCGACGTGGGGGAGCGGCTGCTGGCCGCGCTGCCGCCGCTGGTGGTGCTCACCGAGGAGTGCTGGGAGTGCCCGCTGATGCCGTTCGTCGCCGAGGAGGTGGCGCGCGACGCCCCCGGCCAACAGGTCGTCCTCGACCGGCTGCTCGACCTGCTGCTGATCTCGGTGCTGCGGGCCTGGTTCGCCCGCCCGGAGGCCGAGGTGCCCGGCTGGTACCGGGCGCAGAGCGATCCCGTGGTCGGGCGTGCGCTCCAACTGCTGCACGACGACCCGGCGCACCCGTGGACGGTGGCCGAACTCGCCGCGAAGACCGGGGTGTCCCGGGCGGCCCTGGCCCGCCGCTTCACCCGGCTCGTGGGCGAGCCGCCGATGACGTACCTCACCGGCTGGCGGATGGCACTCGCCGCCGACCTGCTGCGCGAGCCGGACATGACGGTGGAGGGCGCCGCCCGCCGGGTCGGGTACGCCAACGCCTTCGCGCTGAGCGTGGCCTTCAAACGGGTCCGCGGCGTGAGCCCGAGCGCCTACCGCGCCGGCGAACAACGCACTCAGCCGGGGCCGCTCACCCCGCCCCCGACGGGGTCGGCCGGGGCCGGGGCTCGGGCTCGGGTGGGCCTGCGGCCCGCCGCAGGTCGTGGGGCCGGGGGCCGTCCGGAGGCCGTCGTCGTACCGCCGCCCGAGGCCGCCCGCCGCCCGTCCAGGCCCCGCGCGACGGCGCCCCAGCCCTGACCCGGGCCGCCGGAGGCCGGCGGGTGTGCGGACGTTGCGCCCGCGGTCCTGTGCCGGGAGGCGTGGGCTCGAAGGCGCACGGGCCCGGAGGCACGGGACCGGCCCGGGCGCATGGGCCCGGAGTTACGAGCCGGCGGTGTACGAGCGGTACGAGCATGGTCGTACCGGGCCGGACCCGGAGCTCACCGACGGCGGAGGCGGGGGCGACCCCGGAGCCCGGCGATGGGCCCGGGTTTCAGGCGGAGGCGCGGGCCCGGGTCACAGCCAGCCGCGGCGGGTCGCCTGGAGGCCGGCCTGGAAGCGGGTCTGCGCGCCCAGCAGGGCCATGAGCTGCGCCACCCGGCGGGTCATCGTGCGCTGGGTGATGCCGAGCGCACGGATGATCGCCGCGTCCTTCATGCCGCTGGCCAACATGCTCAGCAACTCCCGGTCCCGCTCGTCCAGCGGGCTGTCGGACGGGGCGCTGACCCCGATCGGCGCCGCCCGCTCCCACAGCAGGTCGAAGCAGGTGACGATGGCCGTGAGCAGCGGAGAGGGGCGCACCGCGATCGCGGCCGAGGACTCGGCGGCCTCGAAGACCAGCGGGATCATGGCGCTGGAGCGGTCGGCGACCAGCATCTTCAGCCGGGCCGACGGCAGGCTGCGGGCCTGCTCGCCCTTGGCGACGCAGGCCCAGACGAACTCCATCCGGCCCGGCATCTCCAGCGCGGCGGCGTCGTAGATCACCCGGCACTCCACGCCGCGCCGCAACAACTGGTCCTCGATGGGGTTCTCGTTGGCGGTCGCGCTGAAGTACGGCGGACAGTCGATCACCAGCATCTCCCGCTTGGCGCCGAGCTGGAGCTGCTCCACCCGGTCCCGCATCGCCAGCGGGCCTTCGACCAGCTCGATCAGGTCCCCGGGGCCGCTGGCCGTCGCGCCCTGGAAGCGCACGGCCAGCTCGCGGATGTGGCCGCGCAGCTCCTCCAGCTCACGGTGCCGGCGGTCGGCGAGCGCGTCGAAGGCAACGCCGGGCGGGGCCGCGGTGTACCGGGCGGGGCGGCCGGCGATCCGGGAGATCAGCCCGGCCTCCACCAGTCGCCGCAGCCCGGGCCGCACCTGGGCGGGGGTCGCCCCGACGGCCTCGGCGAGCTGTGCCGTCGTACATCGGGGCGTGGAAAGCACGCGGAGGTAGAGGGCGCTCTCGATGGCGCCGAGACCCACGGGTTCCAGCAGCGCGTCCGGCATCGGCCCAGCATAGGAAGGCCAGGCGCGGGCGGCTAGTTGTGGCCATCGTCTAGCTTTCGGCATTCCGGAGGATGGGCATCCACGCTACGGTGCACGGGATTCCATCTGCCCGATTCATCCTGGCCGTGGAGATCTGGGCCAACCACTTGGCGATTGGTCCAGACCGTTGAGCAGAGCCGCTCGCATCGCCTGAACGACGTGCGCACCGACGACCGCGGGTCGCCCAGGGGCGCCGGCCGGCCGCAGGAAGGGACGCGTGAGGAACGTGAGGGATGTGAACCCGGCGTTATGACCGTCACGAAAACGCCTGGCCTGGCCCAGAGACGCTTCAGTCTGCCGACCGTCGCCGCCTCCGTGCCCAGGGCGCGACGCGAGGCGCGCACCCTGCTGGCCGAATGGCTCACCCCAGACGAGGACGCACTCGCCGAGGCCGCCCTGCTCATCCTCAGCGAACTGGTCACCAACAGCGTCCGGCACGCCGCGATCACCTCACCGATGTCCGACATCGCGCTCACGCTGACGCGCGGTGCGCTGATCGTCGCCGTGCACGACCGGCACCCGGCCATCCCCGCCCCCCGCACCGAGGCCCACGCCGACGGCTGCGGCGGCCGTGGCCTGGCCATCGTCTCCGCCCTGGCCGAGGAGTCGGGCGGCGGCCTGCGCGTGGTGGCCGACGCCGACGGCCGCGGCAAGACGAGCACCGTCCACCTGCCCCGCTAGCCCGGGCCCGCCCCGCGGAACGGCCCCCGCTGCGCGCCCCGCCCCGCCCACGGTTGGCCCGACCTGCGGGCGCCCCACGGGCAGCCGCCCAAACCCCCGGGCGACCTCGCACGTCCCCCCGACGGGCGCTACACCGACGGGCGCCCTACCCGATGGACGCAGCCCGCCGTCAGCGGCCGGCGTCCTGCGCGGCCCCGGCCAACTGGTCGAAGGTGCGTATCAGCACGGTGCGCCGCTCCTCCTTGAAGTCCGGCGATGGTTCGAGCCAGTCGATCGTGCGCTCCCACACCGCCAGGAAGTCCCGCTTCCAGCCCTCGATGACCTCGGGCTTCGGCAGGTGCTCGGCCGCATAACCGGCGCTGGCCAGCGCGTACAACAGCTCCAGGTGGCACGGGACGGCATTGCCCCAGTACTCGTCCGGCTCGATCTCCACCAGGTCGCCCGACATCGCCTCCGCGACCTCGCCGACCAGCCGGCCGATCACCAGCGACAGGTGGTCGGCCGCCGTGTCGTTGTCGAAGTTCCCACTGCCCCAGGTGCCCATGACGCCCCCACTGACCGCTCGTTGTGCCCGCATCGCGTACGTCATCTACTTCAGCACGGGGGTCTGACAATCAGGTGTCCGTGCCACTGCGGGGCCGCACCGGCGCCGTGCCGTAGCAGTGCCACGGGCGTACGGGACGTACGCAGGCGACGGCAGGGACAGGGGTGGGGGTCGCCGCCCGGAGACGGCGGGCCGGGGGGAGGGGCGGGGCGAGGGAACGGCGCCGGCCGGGCCGCGGCCGTACGGGACGGACGCAGCCGCGGCCAGCCGGACGGGCTCAGGGCTCAGGGCTCAGGGCTCAGGGCTCAGAGTTCGTGTGTGCACTCGGGGGTGGCGGTCACCGCCGTCAGCAGCACCACCGAGTCCTCCACGGCGCGCAGCGAGTGCCGCTCGTGCGGAATGGCCTGGAGCTGGCCGGCGATCAGGTCCTGGTCGCCGCTCTCGCGGCCGGTCAGCCGCACATGGCCGTGCAGCACCTGGAGACTGGCTGCGGGCGGGGCGTTGTGCTCGTCCAGTTCGACGCCGGTGACCAGCGCGATCAGGCTCTGTCGCAGGGGGCCGTCCTTGAGCACCAGATGGGCGCTGCGCCCGTGCGTCTCCGTCCGCGCCGCGTCGAGGTGTTCCCGGGCGAGTGCGGTGAGGTCGTCCATGGACCGTCCTGCCTTTCCAACTCCACGTGTCCGTTTTGACGGTACCCCGGGCCGGGGTGGCCCGCGCGGCTACCGTGGTACCCCGTGCCCGGGCCCGCATGCCGCGCGGACGCCGCCACCCCGCCGCGCACGGGACCGTCGGACAGGCGCACGGGGCGGGCCCCCCGGCGCGCGAGCGTCGCCACCCGCCGGGCCGCCCGTTCGTCCGCCCGCCAGCCGGGCCGAGCAGACCTGAGTCGAGCCGAGTCGAGCCGAAGGAGCCGTACACCGTGGCCGAGAACACCGCCGACCCCGCCCGTACGCCCGCGGGCGAAGCCGCCCCCACCGCCGTCCTCACCGTGCTGACCACCATCGACGCCCGGGAGAAGGCGGATGCGCTGGCCCGCGGCGCGATCGCCGCCAGGCTCGCCGCCTGTGCGCAGATCAGCGGGCCCGTCACCTCCGTCTACCGCTGGCAGGGCGAGGTGGTCAGCGAGCGCGAGTGGCAGGTGCTGCTGAAGACGACGGCCGTACGGTTCGACGCGCTCGCCGCCCATCTGCGCGCCGCGCACGACTACGACACGCCGGAGATCATCGCGACCCCGGTCAGCCACGGCGACCCGGCGTACCTGGCGTGGGTGCACGACGAGACGCAGCCGCAGTGAGCGAGCGGTCCACCGCGCAGGGCCGCTGCTCGCAGCCCGGCTCACCGCCCGGCTCACCGCCCGGCTCAGGGCAGACGGCACGGCCGTGCTCAGGGCCGGTGGCACCGCGCTGACCGAGGGCGACCGGCCCGCCGGCCGCGTTACGCTGGCAGGGCGTTTCCGCAGTTCAGGGCCGTAGTGGCGACCGTGAACCGAGCGGCGACCGCGGCCGGCGCCCGCCCCGTCACGGGCCGCCCACCGCTCGTAGAGCGAGACAGCCGGCACAGCCAACACAAGCAACAGCCAACACAAGCCAGCACAGCAACAGTCAGCAGTAGGAACAGGTGCCATGCCCGACCAGCCCGACCAGCACGCGTCCGCCCTCCCGACCGCCGAGCTCCACCTCCACATCGAGGGCACGCTGGAACCGGAACTGGCCTTCGCGCTCGCCCGGCGCAACGGCGTCGCGCTGCCCTACGCGTCCGAGGACGAACTGTGCGCCGCGTACTCCTTCACCGACCTCCAGTCCTTCCTCAACCTGTACTACGCGCTGATGGCCGTGTTGCGCACGGAGGACGACTTCGCCGAGCTGGCGCACGCCTACCTCGCGCGGGCGCGGGCGCAGGGCGTGCGGCACGCCGAGATCTTCTTCGACCCGCAGGCGCACACCGCGCGCGGGGTGCCCATCGGCACCGTCATCGACGGGCTGTCCCGGGCCCTGGACGAGGCGCCGCAGCAGTACGGCATCACCACCCGGCTGATCATGTGCTTCCTGCGCGACGAGAGCGCCGAGTCGGCGCTGACCACCTTCGAGGCGGCCCGCCCCTGGCTGCACCGGATCACCGCGGTCGGCCTGGACTCGGCGGAGGTGGGCAACCCGCCGTCCAAGTTCCGCGAGGTCTTCGCCCGGGCCCGGGCCGCCGGCCTCAAGTGCGTCGCGCACGCGGGCGAGGAAGGCCCGCCCGGATACGTGTGGGAGGCGCTCGACATCCTCGGCGTGGACCGGATCGACCACGGGGTGCGCTGCCTGGAGGACGAGGCGCTGGTGGCGCGGCTGGTCGCGGACCAGACCCCGCTGACCGTCTGCCCGCTGTCCAACGTGCGACTGCGCGTGTACGAGGACCTCGCCGACCACCCCCTGCCGGCCATGCTCGACGCCGGGCTGCGGGTGACGGTCAACTCCGACGACCCCGCGTACTTCGGCGGCTACGTCGGCGACAACTACACCGCCGTACGCGATGCGCTCGGCCTCGACGAGGCGGCGCTGCGCACCCTGGCCCGCAACTCCTTCCTCGCGGCCTTCATCGACGAGGAGACCAGGGCCGGCTACCTGGCCGAGGTGGACGCCCACCGACCCTGAGCCGCCCGGACCCCGGCCGCGCCCCGTGTGACCTGCGTCGCACCGGTTGACCTCAACAATGGTTCAACTTCTACGGTCGGGGCCATGGACTTCTCACACAGCGACGAAGAACTGGTCAAGCAACCGATCGGCTACTGGAGTTGGGCCGCCAGCGACGCGGTCGTCACCTTCATCCGGGCCAGCCTGGCGGACGTCGGGCTCAGCCAACCGCAGTGGTGGACGCTGAACCAGGTGGGTCAGAGCCCGACGGGGCGGACCAGGGACGAGATCACCGCCGTGCTCCAGGGCTACCTGGGCATCGGCGACAAGCTGCAACCGGACATCGACGACCTGCTGGAGCGTCGGCTGCTCGCGCCGGACACCGCCGGCCGGCTCCAGCTCACCGAGACCGGCACCGCCCTCCTGACCCAGGCCGCCGAGATCCAGGACGCCAACCGCGCGACGATCCACGACGGCGTCACCGACGCGGAGTTCCTGACCACGATCAAGGTGCTCCAGCGCATGATCCACAACACCGGCGGCAAGGCGTGGCACCACTGATGCGCCACCGGCGCGCCGTTTGCTGCACGGCTGACCGCTGACCGCTGACCGCTCCCGCCGTGCGACCGGCGGCCGTACGGGCCCGAGCTCCGGCGCTCCCGCCCGCCCGGCTACCGGCCCGTACGCGTCCCGGGGCCGGCCCGTACGCCTCCCGCGCACCGGCCCGTACGGATTCCGGGACCGGCCCGGCGGCGGCCCGGCTGGTACGCGGGGGAGCAGGCGGCGGGCGGGGCGGGCCTGTCCGGGGCGGGTCGGTTCGCGGCCGACTCACCCCGGGGACGGGCCCGCGCCCCCGCAACCTCACCCCGCGCCCCGCAACCCCATCCCGGCTCCCCCTCCCCTGCCTGCCCGCACTTCCGCCCCCAACCACCTCACAATGGCCTGATCGAGGCGGTTACGGTCGGGGTATGAACGGCACCCCACCGCCCGCGTCCGACGGCACCCCGCCGCCCGCCCCCGATCGGCCGGAACCGGTCGGGCGGGCCGCCGGGGCCGACCGCCCGCCGAACCGGCCCGTACCAACCACCCCCGGCGCCGCTCCCGGCGCCGGACCCGGGGCGCCCCCGTCGGCAGCGACCGGCGGCCGGGCTGCTGTGACCACCGCGGCCGGCCCGGCCGCGCCCGGCCCCGAGGCCGCCCCGGCCGTACCCGGCTACTCGGCCGCTGACCTGGAACGCTGGGCGCCCGAGCCGGACAAGCGGCCCGGCCGCAGCGCCTTCCAGCGGGACCGGGCCCGGGTGCTGCACTCCGCCGCGCTGCGCCGGCTCGCCGGCAAGACCCAGGTGGTGACGCCCGGCGACAGCGGCCAGCCGTGGGACGCCAGCCCGCGCACCCGACTGACCCACTCGCTGGAATGCGCCCAGGTCGGCCGGGAGCTCGGAGCCGCGCTCGGCTGCGACCCCGACCTGGTCGAAGTGGCCTGCCTGGCGCACGATCTCGGCCACCCGCCGTTCGGGCACAACGGCGAGCGCGCACTCCACGAGGTCGCCCGCGACTGCGGCGGCTTCGAGGGCAACGCCCAGTCGCTGCGGCTGCTCACCCGGATCGAGCCCAAGCGGTTCCGTACCGACCCCGCGACGGGCGAGCCGGCCAGCGTCGGCCTCAACCTCACGCGCGCGGCCCTGGACGCCGCCACCAAGTACCCCTGGCCACCGGGCGGCCACCCCACCGACCCGGCCTCGCCCAAGTGCGGCGTCTACCCGGACGACCTGCCGGTCTTCCACTGGTTCCGGCAGGGCGCGGCCCCCGGCCGCAGGTGCTTCGAAGCGGAGGTCATGGACTGGTCGGACGACGTCGCCTACTCCGTCCACGACGTCGAGGACGGCTTGCACGCCGGCCACCTCGACCCGGCCGTCCTGCTCGCCGAGCCCGAGCGGCGCGAGGTCTTCGCCGTCGCCGCCGACCGCTACGCCCCCGGCGCCGAGCCCGCCGAACTCGCCGCCGCGCTCGACCGGCTGCTCGACCAGGAGTGGTGGCCGCACGGCTACGACGGCACCGCCCTCGCCCAGGCCCGCCTCAAGGACGCCACCAGCCAGCTCATCGGTCGATTCTGCCTGGCAGCCGAGGAGGCCACCCGCGCCGCCCACGGCCCGGGCCCGCTCACCCGCTACCGCGCCCACCTCGTCGTACCGTGCACCGCCCGCCTGGAGTGCGCCGTGCTCAAGGCGGTCGCCGACCGGTACGTCATGCAACGCCCCGACCAGGCGCGACTGCGCGCGGACCAGCGCGTGGTCATCGCCGAACTCGGGGCCGCGCTCGTCGCCCGCGCCCCCCACGGGCTCGACCCGCAGTTCCGGGCGCTGTTCGCGGGCGCCGCCGACGACGCGGCGCGCCTACGCGTCATCGTCGACCAGATCGCTTCGCTCACCGATGCTTCAGCCCGCTCGCTGCACGCCCGGCTGACCGCCGGGCGCTGACGAGAACCCGTACGAAAGCGCAGGTCAACCAGGGTGTCGGCCGGCCTGCCCGGCCCGTGCGCGGCAACCGGCCGGGCGGTAGCGGCGCTGGCCCGTCCGGCGTAGTGCCCCTTCCCGCAGCCCGCTCGGTGCGGGACCCTCCCTGTTGGCCGGGAGGACCAGGTGTACACCAGGGGTTCATGGTGGGTGTACCGATGGGCATACACCCGCACAGGCGTGCCCGGAACACCCGGGCGCAGGCGTACCGCGCGCGAGCGAGGAGGCGACAAGTGGTCGACGCACATCAAACGTTCGTCATCGTCGGAGGGGGTCTTGCCGGCGCCAAGGCTGCCGAGACACTCCGGGCCGAGGGGTTCACCGGCCGCGTGATCCTGGTCGGCGACGAGCGCGACCACCCCTACGAACGCCCACCCCTGTCCAAGGGGTACCTCAGCGGCAGTCAGGAGCGCGACACGGTCTTCGTCCACGAACCCGCCTGGTACGCCCAGGCCGACATCGAACTCCACCTCGGGCAGCCCGCCGTCCACCTGGACCGCGAGGCCAAGGCCGTGCAACTGGGCGACGGCACCCGCATCCACTACGACCGGCTGCTGCTGGCAACCGGCGCCGAACCGCGCCGGCTCGACATCCCCGGCACCGACCTGGCGGGCGTGCACCACCTGCGCCGGCTGGCCCACGCCGAGCGGCTGCGCGGCGTACTGGCCCAGCTCGGCCGCGACAACGGGCACCTGGTGATCGCCGGTGCCGGCTGGATCGGCCTGGAAGTGGCCGCAGCCGCCCGCGGCTACGGCGCCGAGGTGACCGTTGTCGAGCCCGAGCAGGGTCCGCTGCACACGGTGCTCGGCCCCGAACTCGGCGCCCTCTTCACCGACCTGCACGGCGCGCACGGCGTCCGCTTCCACTTCGGCGCCCGGCTCACCGAGATCACCGGGCAGGACGGCATGGTGCTCGCGGTCCACACCGACGACGGCGAGGAGCACCCGGCGCACGCCGTGCTCGCCGCCATCGGCGCCGCCCCGCGCACCGCGCTCGCCGAGGCCGCAGGTCTTGAGATCGCCCCGCGCAACGGGCCCTCGCGCGGCGGCATCGCCGTCGACGCCGGGCTGCGCACCTCCGACCCCGACATCTACGCCGCGGGCGACGCCGCCGCCTTCCCGCTCCCGCACTTCCCGGCCGCGCTGCCCGACGGGGCGCGGCTGCGCGTCGAGCACTGGGCCAACGCGCTCAACGGCGGCCCGGCCGCGGCCCGCGCCATGCTCGGGCAGGAGGTGGCGTACGACCGGGTGCCGTACTTCTTCTCCGACCAGTACGACCTGGGTCTTGAGTACTCCGGGTACGCGCCGCCCGGCAGCTATGCGCAGGTCGTGTGCCGCGGCGACGTGGGCAAGCGGGAGTTCATCGCCTTCTGGCTGGACGCCGACCGGCGACTGCTGGCCGGCATGAACGTCAACGTGTGGGACGTCACCGGACCGATCCAGGACCTGATCCGCTCGGGCACCCCGCTCGACCCGCAGGCCCTGGCCGACCCGTCCGTCCCGCTGGAGACCCTGGTCCCGTAGCGCGGGGCGAGCGGGCCCCGCCGCCGGACGGACCGTCCCACCGGGCGGACCGTCCGGCAGCGCCGGGCCCGTGCGCCTGGTGCGGCGGAGCGGCGGGGCGACGCAGCTCACCGGCGCCGCGCCGCGGGCTCCCGTAGCGTGGCCCGCATGCCGATCATCACGTCCGTGGTCCCGGTGTCGGAGATCTTCGAACTGCGCTGGTCCGTGCTCCGCCCCGGGCTGCCCCGGGCCACGGCCGCCTTCCCCGAGGACGGCGCGGCCGGGGTCTTCCACCTCGCCGCGTACCCCTCCGCCGCGCCGGAGGGCCAGACCGGCGCCGGCGCCCCACCGGCCGCGGCCCCGCACCCGGTGGGCGACGCCGTCCCCTCCGCCACCCCGGCCGCCCCACCGGCCCGCACCCCGCCCCTGGCCTGCGTGACGTTCTTCCCCGACCCACTGCCACCCGCCTTCCCCGACCCACTGCCACCCGCCGCGGACGCCCGCGCTCCCCGTCCGGCGGCCGGCGCCAGCTACCGGTTCCGGGGGCTGGCCAGCGCCCCCGCGGCCCGCGGGCGGGGGTACGGCGTGGCCGTACTGCGGGCCGGGCTCGCCGAGGCCGCGGCCCGGGGGGCCCGCTGGGCCTGGTGCAACGGCCGCACCGGCGCCCGCGGCTTCTACGAGCGGCAGGGCTTCACCGCCGTCGGCGAGGAGTTCGACCTCGCGCCCAGCGGCCGTCACCTGGTCTTCGTGATCGAGCTCTAACCGGGCGCGGGACGGGAGTGTCACAGGGCGCCCGTAGAATTCACGCGTGGCAGGACGGATCAATGACGACGACGTGAAGGCGGTCAGGGACGCGGTCCCGATCGACGCCGTCGTGTCCGAGTACCTCCAGTTGCGCAACGGCGGCGGGGGCAATCTGAAGGGCCTGTGCCCCTTCCACGACGAGAAGTCGCCCTCCTTCCAGGTCAGCCCGAGCAAGGGCCTCTTCTACTGCTTCGGCTGCCAAGAGGGCGGCGACACGGTCGACTTCGTCATGAAGATCGACCACCTCTCGTTCGCCGAGACCATCGAGCGACTGGCCTCCATCGCCGGCATCACCCTGCGGTACGAGGAGGGCGGGTACACCCCCGGCCGCCAGCAGGGCGAGCGCACCCGCCTGGTCGAGGCGCACAAGGTCGCCGCGCAGTTCTACGCCGAGCAGCTCGGCAGCCCCGAGGCCGAGATCGGCCGGGTCTTCCTCGCCGAGCGCGGCTTCGACCAGGCCGCCGCCGAGCACTTCGGCATCGGCTACAGCCCCGCCGGCTGGGACCACCTGATCCGTTTCCTGCGCGGCCGGGGCTTCAGCGACAAGGAGCTGCTGCTGTCCGGCCTGGCCCAGGAGGGCAGGCGCGGCCCCATCGACCGCTTCCGGGGCCGACTGATGTGGCCCATCCGCGACATCACCGGCGAGGTGATCGGCTTCGGCGCCCGCAAGCTGCGCGACGACGACAACGGCCCGAAGTACCTGAACACCCCCGAAACGCCGCTCTACCGCAAGTCCCAGGTGCTGTACGGCATCGACCTCGCCAAGAAGGAGATCGCCAAGAGCAACCGGGCGGTCGTCGTCGAGGGCTACACCGACGTCATGGCCTGCCACCTGGCCGGCGTCACCACCGCCATCGCCACGTGCGGCACGGCGTTCGCCGGCGAGCACATCAAGATCCTGCGCCGGCTGCTGATGGACAACTCCGGCTCCGAGGTCGTCTTCACCTTCGACGGCGACGCCGCAGGCCAGAAGGCGGCCCTGCGCGCCTTCGAGGACGACCAGAAGTTCGCCGCCGAGACCTCCATCGCCATCACGCCCGGCGGCATGGACCCCTGTGAGCTGCGGCTCGCCGAGGGTGACACGGCCGTGGCGCAGCTCGTGGACAGCCGCACGCCGCTGTTCGCCTTCGCCATCAGGCACGTCGTCAGCCGGCACAACCTGGACACCGCCGAGGGTCGCGCCGCCGCCCTGGAGGCCGCGGCCCCCATCGTCGCGAACATCAAGAACAGCTCCATCCAGCACGAGTACGCGGTGGCGCTGGCCGGCATGCTCGGCATCCTGGACACCCAGTTCGTGGTGCGCCGGGTCGGCCAGCTCGCCCGCTGGAACCGCGAGCGCGGCCAGCGCGGCGGTGGCCCCGCAGGTCGCAGCAACGGCGCGTACGGACGCGGCGACGGCGGCCCGCAGCCCGGCCGCGCCGGCCAGCCCGGCGCCACCCCGCCGCCCGCCCCACCCGGCCTGCGCGGCCCCGCGCTCAACCTGCGCAGCCCCGCCCACCGCGTCGAGCGCGAGCTGCTCAAGCTCGCCCTCCAGCGCCCGGACCTGGTCGCCCCGGCCTTCGACGCGTACGGCGCCGACGAGTTCACCGCCCCGCCGTACGCGGTGGTCCGCGAGGTCATCGCGGAGGCCGGCGGGGTCGCGTCGGCCGACAAGGAGTACGTGGCGCGGGTGCGCGAGGCGGCGCCCGACGACACGGTGCGCGCGCTCGTCACGGAACTGACCGTCGAGCCGCTGCACACCCGCCGCGACCCGGACGAGGTCTACGCCGGCGTGCAGTTGGTGGCGGTGCGGCTGGCCGCGGTCAACCAGCGGATCACCGAGATCCGCGGCAACCTCCAACGCCTCGGCCCCCAGGCCGACCCGACCCACCTGGCCGCCGTGCAGAACGAACTGTGGGTCCTCCAGCAGTACGGGCAGTCCCTGCGCGAGCGCGGGGCCGCCGCGCTGTAGCCACCGGGGCGGCTGCGGGCGGCTTTCGGGGCGCGGGGCGGATCGCCGCAGCGTAGCCGCCCGGTGACGCAGCGGTCGCAGAAAGTGCGCGCACGCCCCTCGTGGCAGAAGTGTGTCGTGCCCCACACTGGAGTCGGCGCCTGAGCTTTCGGAGCGCGGCAGTGCCGGCCGGGACGGCCCACGCAGCCCCGCACATCCCCTCACGGCGGGCGGGACGGGCGGCGGCCGGGCCGCGCGGCCACCCCACCGCCGCACGCCGCCCACCAGCCGGCGGTGATCACCCTGGAGGTCGCCCCCGTGCAGACCCATACCCGGACCGAAGCGGCCCGCCCGGTGCCGCCCGAGGCCCCCGCCCCGTGTTCCCCGGGGCCGGCACCCGACGTCGCCCCGCCCCGTACGCCCCCCGACCTCACCGACCCCGGCACGCACCCCCGCCCCGTACGCACCATCCCGCCCGAGGCCGTCAGCGCCCCGCAGAGCCCGCCCGTCACATCAGCCACCCCAACACCACCCGACCCGGCGGCGAAGCCGCCTGTGCCCCGCGAGGCGCCACTGCATGGTGCGGCGACGGGGGCGGGGCCGACCCCGGGTGAGGCTGGCCGATCCGCCGACCCATCCGCCGGCCCACTCATCGGACCGTCCACCGAGTCGTCCGTCGGGGAGCCAGCCGACAAGGCGGCTGAGGCGCCAGCCGATCCCGCAGCCGGCGCGGGGGAGCGCGGGGGCGTCGAGGCGTCCGCACCCCGGCTGGACGCGGGCGGCACCTCATCCGACCTGTTCCGGCAGTACCTGCGCGAGATCGGCCGCATCCCGCTGCTCACGGCCGCCGACGAGGTGGAGCTCGCCCGCCGGGTCGAGGCCGGCCTGTTCGCCGAGGCGAAACTCGCCGGGGCCGTCGACCTGGACACCCAACTCGCCGCAGACCTGGACACCCTGGTGGTCCGCGGCCGGATGGCCAAGCGCCGGCTGATCGAGGCGAACCTACGGCTCGTGGTCTCGGTGGCCAAGCGGTACGTGGGCCGCGGGCTGACCATGCTCGACCTGGTCCAGGAGGGGAACCTGGGGCTGATCCGCGCGGTGGAGAAGTTCGACTACGCGCGCGGCTACAAGTTCTC
Source organism: Streptomyces sp. 796.1 (assembly GCF_047525675.1). Taxonomy (NCBI): domain Bacteria; kingdom Bacillati; phylum Actinomycetota; class Actinomycetes; order Kitasatosporales; family Streptomycetaceae; genus Streptomyces; species Streptomyces sp. 796.1. Next base: position 147,827 of record NZ_JBLIWA010000003.1, read on the forward strand.
CACGTACGCGACCTGGTGGATCCGCCAGGCCATGTCCCGCGCCCTCGCCGACCAGGCCCGCACCATCCGGGTCCCGGTGCACGTGGTGGAGCTCATCAACCGCGTGGTGCGGGTCCAGCGGCGGATGCTCCAGGAACGCGGCCACGAACCGACCGCGGCCGACGTCGCCGACCACCTCGGACTGCCCGAGGAACGCGTCAGCGACGTACTCCAACTCGCCCAGGAGCCCGTCTCGCTGCACGCGCCCGTCGGCGAGGAGGACGACGTGGCGCTCGGCGACCTCATCGAGGACGGCGACGCCACCTCGCCGGTCGAGTCCGCCGCGTTCCTACTGCTCCGCGAGCACCTGGAGGTGGTGCTGTCCACCCTCGGCGAGCGCGAACGCAAGGTCGTCCAACTCCGCTACGGGCTCACCGACGGCCGCCCGCGCACCCTGGAGGAGATCGGCCGCATCTTCGGCGTCACCCGCGAACGCATCCGCCAGATCGAGTCCAAGACCCTGAGCAAACTCCGCGACCACGCCTTCGCCGACCAACTCCGCGGCTACCTGGACTGACGTCCCGGCCGAGCATCTGCTGTAGCTGTAGCTGTGGCGACGACCGCAGGACGAGCCATGACCACGGCGTGAGCCGCGACCGCAGCGCGAGCCGTGGCCGCGATCGCAACACGAGCCACGACCCAGCGTGAGCCGCAGCCGCAGCCGCTGTCCGCTCCGGTGTCAGGCCGGCGGATTCCAGCCGAACGCCTCCGGGTGGATCTGGTCCCGCACCGCGCCGAACTGCTGCCGCACCGACTGCCCCACCGCCAGCTCCTCACCGGGTTCGAAGACCTGGCTGGCCGCCGCGGGCCAGGCGGGCGGCGTGTGCGGGGCGAGCGTGCCCTCGCGTACGCCGAGTGCCCACGCCGCCTGACGGGCCGCCCCGATGGCCGCGTAGTCCGCCGGCTCGACCACCACGACCTGCGCCCCGAGCAGCGCCGGAGCGATCGCCTGCACCGCAGCCAACTCGGCCGCTGGCCCGAGCAGGAACACCCGCCGCACCGAGACGCCCCGCCCGCGCAGCACGTCCAACGCGTCCGCGAGCCCGCACAGCATCCCCTCGAACGCGGCCCGCGCCAGGTGCTCGGGCTTCATGCTCTCCCGCCGCAGCCCGGACAGCGTTCCCGCGGCGTGCGGCAGGTGCGGCGTGCGCTCGCCCTCCAGGTACGGCAGGAGCACCAGCCCGTGCGCCCCCGGCGTCGACTTCAGCGCCAGCTCCGACAGCCCCTCCAACTCGGTGCCCAGCATCTCGGCGGCGCCCCGCAACACCCGTACGGCATTGAGCGTGTGCACCACCGGCAGGTGCATGCCGGTCGCGTCGGCGTACGAGGTGATGGTCCCGGTCGGGTCGGCGAGCGCTTCGTGGTGGACGGCGAACACCGAACCCGAGGCGCCGAGCGAGATGACCGCGTCGCCGAGGGAGACGCCGAGGCCGAACGCGGCGGCCATGGTCTCGCCGGTGCCGGCCGAGATCAGCAGCCCCTCGGGGGTGTGCCCGGCCGGCTCGGCCGGAGCGATCACATCCGGCAGCCGCACGGGATGGCCGAGGGCGAGTTCGGCGAGGTCAGGACGGTAGTGGCCGGACGCGGCCGACCAGTACCCGGTGCCGGACGCGGCCCCGCGGTCGGTGGTGCGCCGCCCGGGCCTTCCCAGCAACTGCCACACCAGCCAGTCGTGCGGTTGCAGCACCTCGGCCACCCGCCGCGCCGCATCCGGCTCGGCCCGCGCCAACCAGCGCAGCTTCGCCACGGCCTGGCCCGCGTGCGGTACGGAGCCGACGGCCTCGGCCCACGCCGGGCGCCCGCCGAGAGCGTCCACCAGATCGGCCGCCGAAGCCTGGGCCCGCTTGTCGTTGCCCACCATGGCCGGCCGCACCAGCACCCCGCCGGCGTCCAACACCAGCACCGCGTTCTGCTGCGCGGAGACGCCGATGGCCTGCACTCCTTCGAGCAGCCCGCCGTCGGCGGCCTCACCCAGCGAGAGCAGCCACGCCTGCGGGTCCACATCGGCTCCGGTGGCGGGATGCGGGGCGTACCCCTGCCCCAGCACCGCACCCGTGTCCGTGTCGCAGACGACGACGCGCGTGTACTCCGACGAACTGTCCAACCCGGCGACTATCCCCATGGCCCCCGATAATGCCTCATCGCCGCCCCCACACCGCGCCAAGGGACGCCCCGCCCACCGGGGTGGCATCAGCCCCCCACACCTGACCTGCCCGGATCGCCCCAGATGCCGCCGAATCGGGCTATGACACGGGCACGCGCGGGCCGCTCAGGGGTTGCGTCGGCGGGCGCCGGACGCGGCTGCGGCAGCCCCCCGCGCGGCGCACGCGCCGCACTCCCACCTTCGTGGCATCGGCCGGTCCGTACCGACCTCGGCCGCCACACGCGGCGCTGCCTTCCGTGTCTGTCCGCTATCCGCATCTTCTGTTCTTCTGTACGCAGCTTCGCCGCTGCCCCGCGCGTTACCCGCGTCACACGCGCCAAACGCACGACGGGCCCGGGGCACTGCCCCGAACCCGCCGTCCATCCGAGCCGGCGCACCGGCTAGGTGTTGCTGGTGCCCCAGTCGTCCTCTGTGGCGTTGCGTTGCTCACGCAGCGATTGAACCCGCGCCGACACCGACTCGGGGAGCCGGTCGCCGAACCGCGCACTCACCGCGTCGAACGCCTTGCCGGCCGCCTCACGCCCGCCGTGCGCGGCGGCCTCGGCCGTGTTGCGGACCGCAGGGTTCTGGGAGACTCGCTGCGCACTCTTGCGTAGCTGTTCGTACCGCTCACGCCCGGCCCGCGCGCCGAGCACGTAGCCGACGGCGACTCCGGTGATGAACGTCAGCCGGTAGCGCATCACTCCACCTTTCCTGGCCTCTCCGCTGCTGCCGGACCGTACGGAACACGACAGCCCCGCTGGGTCGTGGTGCCCGCCTACCCGCAGCGGCTGGTGATCACCCTCTGATCACTAGCTGATCATCCCTGGGGAACCGATTGGCGAAGCACCCCCCTGCTTGCGCTAATGTATGTGTCGCAGCGAGCGCGCGCCGCCCGGGAGACCGGAGGGGAGCGCAATCGAGGCACACGGAGCAATCCCCTGTAGCTCAATTGGCAGAGCAGCCGGCTGTTAACCGGCAGGTTACTGGTTCGAGTCCAGTCGGGGGAGCTCGGTCCCCTGTAGCTCAATTGGCAGAGCATTCGGCTGTTAACCGGAGGGTTACTGGTTCGAGTCCAGTCGGGGGAGCTGAAGGAAGAGCCCCGTAAGGGGCTTTTTTCATGCCCGTTCCACCACCCCCGAGCCGGCCACGACCAGCAGTTCCACCCGCTCGGGAACCGTTCGGGGACCTCCCGTAGTCCCCATTGATGCGCGATGCGGACCCTCGGGGGCAGCAGATCGTATGAGCGGCTATGCTGCGGCAGACGGCGCGCACAGATGTGCGCGACGCGCCGTTACGGGGCGGTAGCTCAGCCGGTTAGAGCAGCGGACTCATAATCCGTCGGTCGTGGGTTCGAGTCCCACCCGCCCCACCTCAGTCTTCGCCTGAAGGATCGTTCTGACCAGGCAATTCAGGGAGCTCCCAGAACTTCAGGGGGCTCCCCTTCGTGCGTTCGAGACCGTTGGCCCGCCCGCTGCTCGCCCGAAGGGCCAATGATCGTGGCTGGGCAGGGCCGAGGTGCGGCGACGGCCGGAACCGCCGTCACCGGGGCCGGCCTCGCCAGGAGCTGTCGGATGAGCCGCTGGAGGATCTGGAAGGGGCATCGCGGAAGGGCGGATGCTGGAGGTCGAGGGGTTACGGCCCCGGCCCGAGCATCTGTCGGACCTCCAGCGCCCGGGGGTGGGGGCGGCGGCGTACAGAGGGGTGAGCTTTTGGAGGGTTCCGCCACCCACGAGTCCAAACTGGCCATCCAGCTCACCAGGGGCGATTTCTCGCAGCTATTTCAGACTGCGAAGGAATTTTCGGAGACTCTGAACTGGAGGGGTTTCGCCGAGTTTCGGCCGCAAGGTGAGGTCGGGAGGTTGCGGAATCCTTATCGGCTACTCCATCGGTGAAATGACGCCGCCCGTGGAGGAGTTGGGGAAGCGGCTTGCCCGCGCGCGTTCTTGAGTCGGGTGTTTCTGGTTCGTTGCTGGTGTGTGCGATGTGCGTGGCGATGGGAGAGCCAGCAGCGGCGCGGTGGTCGAGGTGGGGCAGTTGTGGGGGAGGAGGAGGGAGCCGGAGTCGGAGCCGTTGCTTGTGGTGGTCAGGGGGGCCGTGCCGCCGCGGAGGAAGACGAAACGGCAGGCGCCCCCCTGCAAGCCGGCCCCTCCCAGGGCCGGTTCGCCGCAAACGTGGCCCCTGTCAAACCCGGTTCGCCCAAGTTCGGCGCCTCCTAAATTCGGTCCACAAACGGTCCCTCTGCGGCATGATGAACCGTGTGGATACCGAGATACTCATCGGCGTCTGGCGGCGCCTTCTTGTTGACCCGCGCAAGTCGTGGGTGCTGTTTGAGAACGGCACCTGTGTGGTGCTCACTGCTCCTGACGGAGATCTTGCCGAGCAGGCCATTGCCCTTCTCGCGGAATTCGGGCCCGTGTATGCGGGAACTCCCGCGGGGGATTTTGGGGTGATCGACGCCAGGGACGTCGACGGGTGGGTGGTCACCGGTCATCACCATGACGTCCTCACCTATGTTGCGCCCGACGAGCCCGGCGGGCAGGACAATCTCGCGGTCGGAATGTGCGGGCGTTCCAAGCGGCACCAGGACGGCACCGAACTGAACGTCGTCCACGTTGAGGACCAGCGCGGCGCCGCCGGGGCCGAGTGAAGGCGCGGCAGGCTTATCGGCGGTGATCGCGGCCGGGTGGCGGTTCCGGGTGGGGCGCCGATTCACAGTGCGCTCGGGGCGCTTTGAGGCGTTCGGGCGGTGGCGATCTTGATGGCGCCGCCCGTTCGTACACTGGCCAGCATGGGGGACCGTACTGCTGGCGAGATCGAGGTGCGGCCGGCGCCCGCCCTGCGGCGGTATGTCGGTTCGTACCTCGGATTTGATCTGCGGCGGTTTCCGGCGGGGGTGCACTGCGGGCCGCCGGGGCGCACGCTCACCGCGGTGATCAGCCTGGCCGATCCCTTGCCGGTGGCCGCGGGCGTGGGCGACGGGGCGCCGGTCGGCCGGTACGGCGGTGTGGCGGGCGGGTTGATGTGTCGCTCCGTCGGGATTCACCACGATGGTCGCCAGCAGGGCGTTCGGGTGTCGCTGACGCCCCTGGGCGCGCGCCGTCTACGGTGTGCCCGCCGCCGCGCTCGCCCACCGGCTCGTGCCGCTCGACGAACTGCTCGGAGCGCTCGGCGGCGAACTCGTCGAGCGGCTTCGCGCGGCGCCGACGTGGGCCGCGCGGTTCGCCGTGCTGGACGAGGTGTTCCTACGGGCCGTCCGCCGCGCCACCGGCGGGGACGGGCCGCCCCGGGTGCGTCCCGAGGTGGCCGAGGCGTGGCGTCGTCTCGTTGCCGCCCGGGGCCGCGTACGGGTGGGGGCCGTCGCCGCGGAGTTGGGCTGGAGCCGGCGGCACCTCGCCGAGCAGTTCCGCGGTGAGGTGGGGCTGACGCCGAAGACCTTCGCCCGCGTCCTGTGCTTCGAGCACGCGCACGACCTGGCGACGGCGCGCGACCCGCTGCCGTGGTCCGAGGTGGCGGCGCGCTCCGGCTACGCCGACCAGGCCCATCTCGTACGGGAATGGCGGGAGTTCACCGGTCGGCCGCCGACGGCCTGGCGTCGCGGCGAGGTCCTGCTCGGAGAGGGGTAGCCGCCGGGCGGGGCGGTCACTGTGGAGCGGCTTCCGTTCCCATTTCTTCAAGACCGCATGGGGGTCGTCCCGTGAAGATCGTCGGCATGAGACTCGTGAACCACACACGCAACGCCATCGACCTGCGGACGACCCCCATCCACCTCGGACTGGGTTCGCGGGCGCGCCCCATCGAGGGTTTCGCCTGGGACCCGGCGGTGCTCCAGTCCTACAGCGCCGCGGTCGCGGCGGACGGCGGCGAGGGCCGGCTGGTGACGATCATCGACGGCGAAGGCCCCGGCGACCACTGGGAACGCCACCCCGCGGGCGACGAACTCGTGGTCTGTCTCAGCGGTTCCGCGACGGTCATCCGCGAGGCGGACGGGGCGTCCGAACGCGTCGTCCTCGGGCCGGGCGAAGCCACCGTCAACCCGGCCGGCGCCTGGCACGCGGTCGACCTGGCGGGGCCGTCGTCCATCCTGACCGTCACCCCCGGCCTCGGCACCGACCACCGCCCGCGGACCGACACCGGCCCGGTCGGGGACGGTGGCGGCGCGTCCGGTCCGCAAGCGCCTTGATGCGAGGTGCCGCGACAATCCGGCGGGTGTCGCCGGCGAGGACCGGGGTGTCGCGGGCGGACGGGGTACGAGGGGCGGGCGTCGGCGTCCTCGCGATGTGGGTTCTGGTGGGGCGGCCGGTCAGCGGAGAATGCGGGCGCGCAGTCGTTCGTTCGGGGTGGCGATGTCCCAGTAGCGGACCGTGCCGCGGGCGGTGCTATACGCGCCGGTGCCGCCGGTGATGGCCATGTCGAGGGAGCTCGCGCCCTTTTCCGCGAGCGATTGCATGGTCAGCGAACCCTGTTCGAGGTTGAGCGTGATCAGGCATTGGGTGGTGCGCTTTTCGCCGGCGATGTGGACGATGTGGCAGGAGCCGCCACCGAGCCCGACCTTGCGGCCTCCTTGGAGTACGCCGCCGGAATACACGCTCGTGTCACCGAGGCTCGGGCCGGCCGGGCCGAGGTCGGTCTCTGCGTACTGGTCGTTCTGGATGGCGAGGTCGAGTATTTCGACCGAGTCGCGCTGCGGGGTGTCGGCGCCCGCACTGCCCAGCGCGAACACGCCGACTGCGGCGGTGACCACGGCCACGGCGGTGAGCCGCAGTAGCGTGCTCCGGCTGGATTTCCCGCCGTGCGGCTGCTTCCCGTTCCGTCCATTCCGTGCCCGTGCGTCGGCGGATTCCATCTCGTTGACGGCCTTTTCGACCATGTCGGGTTCTCCTCCCAGCGGCCTTGGCGGGTGAACGCACTTGACGCTATGGCGCCCGAATCGCCGCGTCCAAGGCCAAAATTGCTATGGCGTCATAGGCGGGGAGGCATGGAGAAAAGGAGGCACAGGGGCGCGCGGAATTCCGTACCGTCCCCTCGCGCGTGCGGCGTCCCACTCCCCGGATGAATGGCTCGATCGGCCTTGACGGGCCGGCCCCCGCCCCATCCATCCCCGTGAACCCACCCACCCCGTGAGCCCGCACGCCCCGCAGCGCGCCGTACCCGCTACTTCAGGAGTTTCGTCACCACGCGGTCCAACGCCTCGATGTCCTCGGTGGGGAGGGCGAGGAGGGCGTCGGGTGGGGTGGCGAGGATGGCGGTGGCGCGGGTGGCCGCCGTGTGGCCGGCTTCGGTGAGGCGGACCAGTTTGGCGCGGCGGTCGACGGGGTGCGTGAGGCGTTCGGCGAGGCCGCGGCGTACCAGGTCGTCGACGATGACGGTGGTGTACGGCGGATCGCTGGCCAGCCGCGCGGCCAGCTCCCGCAGGGTGAGTGGGCCGGGGGCGATGCGGCGCAGGGCGCGGATGCGGCTGAAGCTCATGCCGAGTGCGTCGGCGACCTCCTTGCGGCGGTTGTGCCGGTCCAGGAGCAGGGTGTGCAGCCCTTGCCAGGCGCGCGTGGCGGCCTCGGTCGTGGCGTCGCCGGGGTGCGGGGCGTCGTCTGCGGCGGGGGTGTCGCGCGCGACGGGAGTGGCGTCCGGAGCGGGAGCGGCGTCAGCGGGGGGAGTGCTGTGCGCGGTGGAAGCGGCGTCGGCAGCGGAAGTGCTCCCAGCGGCGGGGGTGGCGTCAGCGGCGAGGGCGTCGTCTGCCTGTTGGTTCGTGTCCTCTGGGCGCGCCATCAGGCCCTCACCGTCGTTCTGGTCTCCTCGGCAGCCAACCGCTTCGCGGTGTGCTGGGCCGTTGACTGAGCCCAGCGGCCAGTGGTGAGGGTACCGATCAGCAGGATCAGCGCGCCGCAGCCGGCGATCAGCCACCAGGCGGTGCGGCCGGTGTGGACGAAGTCCGTGGGGTTGGTGTGGCTGGTGGTTGCCATCAGCGCGCCGATGACCGCGACGCCGAGCGCCTGGCCGAGTTGGCGGGAGGTGGAGGCCACCGCAGCGGCCACACCGGCCTGCGAGCGCGGCATCGCGGATACGGCGGTGTTCGTGATCGGCGCGTTGACCAGGCCGAATCCGATGCCGAAGAGCGCGTACGCGGGGACGAGCACCGCGGTGGAGAGGTGGACGGAGTAGGTGAGGGCCTGGAGGGTGGCGCTCGCCGCGAGGGCGACGCCGGCCGTGGCCAGCGGGACGCGGGGGCCGCGGGCCGCGACGATCCGCCCCGACAGCGGCGCGCTGACCATCGCCATGGCCGCCATCGGCAGCATGAACAGGCCGGCGTGCAGCGCGTCGAGATGGCGCACGTTCTGGAGGTAGAGCGAACTGACGAAGAGGAAGCCGCCGAGCGAGAAGAACGCGGCGACGGCGATCAGGGTCGCCCCGCAGAACGGTACGGACCGGAAGAACCGCAGGTCGATGAGGGGGTCGGTGCGGCGTCGCGCGTACCGCAGGAACGTCAGCAGGGTGCCGGCTGCCGTGGCCGCGCAGGCGATGACCAGCGGTGACGACCAGCCGCGCACCGGCGATTCGATGATCGCGTACGTGGTGGTGGCGAGCAGCACGATGACCAGGACCTGACCGATCGGATCGACGCGGCGCGGGCGTTCGGCGCGGGACTCCGGTACGTACCAGCGGGTGAGGAGCAGTGCGGTCAGGCCGATCGGGGCGTTCAGCCAGAAGATGGCCCGCCAGCCGGCCGTTTCCACCAGCGCGCCGCCGAGGAGCGGGCCCGCGGCCATGCTGATGCCGACGACGCCGCTCCAGATGCCGATGGCGCGGGCGCGCTCGCGGGAGTCGGGGAAGACGTTGCTGACGATGGACATGGCGACGGGGTTGAGCATCGAGCCGCCGATCGCCTGGACCACGCGCGCCGCGATCAGCCAGCCCAGTCCGGGGGCGATGCTGCACAGCACGGAGCCGGTGATGAAGACGGTCAGACCGGTACGGAAGACGCGTCGCCGGCCTATCCGGTCGGCGAGCGAGCCCGCGAACATCAGCAGGCTGGCCAGGACGAGCGTGTAGGCGTCGATCGTCCACTGGAGTCCGGAGACCGAGCTGCCCAGGTCGTGCTGGATGGAGGGGAGGGCGACGTTCAGCGCGGTGGTGTCGAGGCTGACCATCAGCAGGCTGAGGCAGCAGATGGCCAGTACGAGCCAGCGGCGGTGTGGGGCGAGATCGGTCATGGCGGTCCCCGAGATAGTTGAGTCCCTGTAATCATTATGGTGGCATAAATAAATGTTCTCCGTGCGGTGGTACGTGCGGCGGTGCGGCAGTCCGGGGTGTTCGGTGCGGGTGCTGTGTCGGTGGGGCCAGCCCCGGGCCGGGGTCGGAGCCCGGACTGGGGTGGGTGGCTCTGGTGTGAGGGTGGCTGGGGTTGGGCGGGGGCGCTAGTCGGCCTGGCTCAGGTGGGCCTGGCTCGGGTGGGCCCGGCCCGTTGCGTGGAGGGTGTTCCTGCACGTGGGTGTGTGCGGTGGGTGTGTGGCGTGGTGGGGGAGAGTGGGGCTCTGCGGGCGAGAACCGGTCCGGCTGGGGTGGGTCGGGGAGTGGGGTTGGGGGCGGTCGGGCGGGGTGGTGGCGCGCACCGGTGGCTGGCTCGGGGCGGTCACCTGGGGCGGTGGTCGGTGTGGGGCCGCGGTGCGCGGGGCGCGTTCGGGTGCGCTCGTCGTGGTGGGGTCTTTCGATCCGGCCAATGTTGGCCCGGGGCGGGATCGGTCCAGCGGGCGTTCGAGGGGTGCGCGCTAGCATGGAGCGTTTGGTCCGGGCCGCTTCTCCGCAGTGGGACGGGGTGGGCGCTCTGCTAGTGAACGGTGCGACACATCACCTGGTGCGGCCGGCGCCGGCGGACGCGCGCCACGGTACGGAGCCCCGGCGTCCGATGGCCTCGAAGGCGCGCCGCCGCACGGCGGGACCGGCCGGGCGGGTGGCGCCCGCCGTCGGGTCGGACGCCCGGATCGGCCGCCGCGCGCGTACGGGTTCGCTGGCTGTTGCCGCTGTTACCGACGGGCCGCGGGGTCGTGGGAGCGCCGTGCTGCCGGGTTGCGGGCGGCCGGTGGGCGCGGCGCAGGCGGAGTCTCGGCCGGTTGGCCCGCCCCGTTGTCGCGTTCGCCCGCGCCCGTGGCCGCGCCGGGGCCGTTCCGAGCCGTTGCCGCGGCCCTCGCTCGTGCGGCGCGGGGAGCGCGTGACGGGGGACGGCTGTCGCGGGTGGCCCGCTCGTTGGACCCGGGCGCCGACACGGACGATCGGCGCCCCTCGTACTCGTACCCCCTTTCGGATTGTGAGGCCGCGCGATGAGTACCGATGCCGTCACGGCTGCCCCGACGCCCGGGGAGGACGCTGGGCGGTCGCCCGTGGACGGGTTGCTGTCCATGGGGGTCGAAGAAGAGTTCTTCGTGGCCGATGCCCACAGCCATCGGGTCGCGGACAGCGGGCCGTTGCTCGATGCGCTGGGCGGGGACGGCGGCGAGCACTTCAGCGCCGAGATACGCCCGTGCATGATCGAGAGCCGTACCGGGATCTGCTGGAGTCTGGCCGCCCTACGGGCCGAACTGCGGGACCACCGCGAGGCGTTGATCGGCGTCGCGGCCGAGGCGGGGGCCGTTGTCGTCGCTTCGGGCACCTACCCGTCCGCCGACTGGCGACAGGTGGGATTCACCCCGCGGCCCCGGTTCGACCACCTCGTCAACGCCTACGCCCGGCTCGCGGACGAGCTGCTGATCTGCGGCTGCCACGTGCACGTGGGGGTGGAGGACCGGGACACGGCCGTGGAGGTGATGAACCGCGTACGGCCCTGGTTGCCGATCTTGTCGGCACTGTCGGCGAGTTCGCCGTTCTGGGCGGGGGAGGCCACCGGGTACGCGAGTTACCGGAGCACCATCTGGGCGCGGTGGCCGATGGCCGGTACGCCACCCACGCTCGCTTCCTACGCCGATCACCAGAACCGGGTGCGCCGGCTGGTCTCCACCCGGACCAGCGCGGATGCCGGGCAGGTGTTCTGGGACGTACGGCCCGGCACGCACTACCACACGGTGGAGTTCCGGATCGCCGACGCCTGCACCACCATTGACGAGGCCGTCCTTCAGGCGGGACTCTCCCGCGCGCTGGTGCGCCAGAGCCTGCGCGAGATCGCCCGCGGGGCCCCCGCGCCCGTGGCACCCGCCGAACTGCTGCACGCGGCGAAGTGGCGGGCGGCGCGGTACGGGCTGGACGGCAAGCTGATCGACCCGGTGGCGGGGGAGCTGGTGCCGGCGCCAGTGTGCGTCAACCGGCTGCTCGCCCACGTCCGCGAGCCCCTGCTTGAGGCGGGGGACTGGGCGGAGGTCAGCGGCCTGGCGCGGGCGGTGTTGCGCTGGCGCAACTCGGCCGAGCGGCAACGCAGGACCTTTGCCGCCAGCGGTGAACTGAGCGACGTAGTGGCCCAGTTGGTCGCCGAGACGGCGGCGGCCGAACTCCTCGGTTGAGCGGGCGGCCGGCCGGGGCCCGTGCGCCGCGGCTGAGGAGAGTGCTTCGGGGCCGGGGAGCGCTTCGGGGCCGGCCCCGGCGGGTTGCAGCGCCGGGGCCGGCCCACCGTTGTGCGGTGGCGCGTCGAGCGGGCGTCAGATGCCGCAGCGGGACGCGGACCAGAGCTGCGACGGGCTGAACGCGACGTGCGTGTGGTCGCTGTGGTCAGGGTAGCCCGGGCCGAGGATCTGCGAGAAGCCGTGCGTCCTGGCCTGCTGCGCCAAGCGGCAGAAGCTGGGCGAGCCGACCAGGTCGGCGGCGTCGCCGTACAGGTGCCGGCTGGTGGCCGAGCCGCCGACCGCCTTGTTGCAGGCGTACGAGCGGAACCCGCTGGAGATCTGGATCGGCACGTCGCCGAGCTGGTGCCGCATCGCCTCCAGCTTCCACATCGTCTTCAGCGCGTTCGCCTTGGCCGTCGCCGCCGAGACCGCGCCGCCGGACCAGGTGGAGTTGCAGCGGTTCAACTCGCCGTAGGTGAAGTGGATCGGCGTGCAGTCCGCGTCCTGGAGCGCGTAGATCTTGCTGAAGGTCTTCGGGCCGGCCACGCCGTCCGCGCTCAGGCCGTACGCGGCCTGGAACTTCTTCACCGCGGCGGCGGTGCGCGCGCCGTACTGGCCGTCGTACGAAAGCCGCTCGCCCGATGTCACCCAGCCGGCGACGCGGATCTGGAGCTGGGTGACGTCGGCGCCGGAGGAACCCTGCGAGAGGGTGCGGTTCCACGTGTAGCACGAGGCGGCTTGGGCGGTGCCCGACGCGGCGCCGACCCCGATCACCGCGCCGGCCATGACCATGACAAATGAGACAAGCAGGCGCGTGGTGCGCTTGAGCATTCCGGCCTCCCGACCGTCAATCCCTGAGACCCGCAGGGAACTTTTGCCGGCCCGCGTGGGGTGCGATGGCCCGCGCGGCGCCGCAGATGGAGGGGCCGCCGCCGCGTCCGCCACGGTGGCCGCGCCCTAGCCTGTGGCAGGGAGCTACGCGCGTCAACCTCGCGCGGGCCAGGTGGCAAAAGTTCGCCCACTTGTCGTGTGGTCGCCAGGAGTTGGCTGACCGTTCCGTTGCCGGACGGGCGCGGTCGGGGGTGGGTGGGGTGCGTTGGGGTGGGGGGAGTTCATGGCGGGCGTGGGTGCGGGTGGGAGTTGGCGCTGGGTGTGGGTGTGGGTGGGGGCTCGGGTCGTGGTGGGAGTTGGGGGTGCGGGCGGGAGTGCGGGCGTGGGTTGGGGGCGGGATGTCATGGGGGTGGTTGCTCGGGTGGGGGGGGGGGGGGGGGGGGGGCCCGGGCGGGCCCGACCCCGTGTCCGTATCGCGCAGCAGCCAGCAGCGGAAATAGGGACGCTCCTCACGCTACGGCCGACCACTGACAACGGGCTCTGGATCACGGCCCTGCGCGTACCTGCGGTCTCATCTGTCACCCCGTCACCGGCCGTTGCGGTCGGCCGCCACGACCGGCCGCCCACCTCCTGCCCGCTGGCCCCGGCCTCCACCGCGCCGCCGGTGGCCCCGCCTCCGCCCGACTCCGTCCGGCCGCGGCGCAGCCGCCCCCATCAGCCGGGCGCCCGGCCCCGCCCCGTACCCGGGCGGCATCTAGGTGTCGCCCGGGCGCCCGTACGGACTCACGCCCCCGGCGACAGCGGGGTCAGTGCGTCCCGGTGAGCGGCGACGTGGTCGCGGAAGGTGCGGGGTGGGCGGCCGGTGAGGCGGGCGACGGTGTCGGTGACGCGGTCTTCGGCGCCGGCGGCGATGGCGTCGTCGAGGTCTGCGAGGAACGCGGCGTAGGCCGGCGGGAGCTGGGCGGCGTACCGGTCGCGCAGTTCGGGCACGCTGATCGGCGCGTGGCTGATCGGGCGTCCGGCGAACTCGCTCAGGACGGCGGCGGCCTCGGCGTAACTGAGCGCTTCGGGGCCGGTGACGACCAGGTCGGCGGCCGGCGGCGGGTCGGCGGTGAGGGCGTGCACGGCGACCGCCGCGATGTCGTCGGCGTCGACGAAGGCGACCCGGCCGGTGCCGGTCGCGGTGCTGAGCAGGCCGTCGCCGCGCACGCTCGCGGCGTGCGGGTGGCGGCCGGTGAAGTTCTGCATGAACCACGAGGGCCGCACCGCCGCCCAGGTGGCGAAGAGCTCGCCGAGCGCGGCGTGCACCTGGCCGATCGCCGGTCCGCCGGCCGGCACCGCGGACGAGCTGAGCAGCACCGCCCGGCTCACTCCCGCGGCCCGCGCCTGCCGGAGGAAGGGCAGCATCACCGGGAAGGGGTCGGGTTCGCCCGCCGGTGGCACCAGGTAGACGCGTTCGGCCCCGGCCAGGGCGGCGGTGAAGGTGGTGGGGTCGTACCAGTCGAATCGGACGGGCCTGGCGCCGGGCGGCGGCACGTTGCCGTGGGCGGGGGTGGTGCCGTCCGGCGGGGCGGTGGGCCGGTCGGGGCTGGCGTCGTCCGTGGGTGCGGTGGGCCGGGCAGGCGTCGCGCCGTCCGCCGGTCCGGTGGCGCCGCGGCTCGCGGCCGTGACGGGGTAACCGAGCGCCAGCAGCCGCCGGGCGACGCGGCTGCCGGTGGTGCCGGTGGCGCCGGTCACCAGGACGGCGCCCGCGTGGGTGGGGCGAGTGGCGGGGTCGGTGGTGCGGCTGTGCGCCGCGGTGCCCGGCGGGCGCGGCCCGGGGCGGCCTGCGCCGGGGTGGCCTGCGCTGGGGCGGTCGGGGTCGGGGCGGTCGGGGTCGGTCGAGCGCTGGGGATCGGTCATCGGAGGGGCTCCGTCCGATACGATGCGGACCGGTGGTCCGGTTACTGTGGCGGGCTCGAATATATGGACCGGCGGTCCGTTTCGCAACGGGAGGGGCAGTGGTCGTACGCAAGGAGCGCGCGGACGCCGTGCGCAACCGGGAGGCGGTGTTGGCGGCGGCCGGGGAGCTCTTCGCCCGCAGCGCCAGCCCGCGCGGCGTCTCGATGGGCGACGTGGCGGCTGCCGCCGGCGTCGGCAAGGGCACGCTCTTCCGGCGGTTCGGCGACCGGACGGGGCTGATCCACGCCCTGGTGGCGGCCAGGATCGAGCCGCTGCGGCAGGCCGTGCTTGAGGGGCCGCCGCCGCTCGGCCCGGCCGGCGAGCCGCGCGAGCGGGCCGTGGCGCTGCTCGTCGCCGTGGTGGAGGGCAAGTTGGCGCACCGCCACCTGATGCTGGCCCTGGAGGAGCCGGGCAGTACGAGCCCGTACCAGGTCGAGCACTACGCCTGGTGGCACACCACGCTCCGGGACGTCCTGCGTGCCGTCCCCGATCTGCCCGAACCCGACTACGCGGCGCACGCCCTGCTGGCCGCGGTCCGGGCTGACCTGGTGGAACACCTCGTCACGGTGGAGGGGCTGACGCCCGAGCAGATCACGTCCCGGCTGACGGCCTTCGTGCGGCGGGTGCTGGGGTAGGGCGGGGTCTTGTGGGCTGTGGCCTGCGGTTCGGGGTGCGGGCGGCGGGGCGCGGGGAACGCGGCACGCGCGCGTACGCGCGTACGGGAGGCGTCGGGTGCGCGCGTGCGGGGAGGCGTCGGTCCGCGCCCGTACGCGGTGGGGTGCGCGCGCCCGTACGCGGGGGGGGCGTCCGGGCTCAGTCGGAACGGCCGGTGGCCGCCGCGGTGATGCCGAGGCCGATCATCGCGGCGCCGCCCGCGCCGCCGATCAGCGAGAGCCGCCGTTCCGAGCGGGCGAACCAGTCGCGGGCCGCCGCCGCGAGTAGCCCCCACAGGGTGTCCGTGACCAGGCCGATGCCGATCGGGACCAGGCCGAGGAGCAGCATCTGGGCGGGGAGGCCACCGGCGGCGCGGTCGGTGAACTGGGGGAGTACGGCGGCGAAGAAGACGATGCCCTTCGGGTTGGTGACGCCCACCACGATGCCGTCGATGACCGTGCGCAGATCGCCGTGGGCCGCCGGCGTCGGTGCCGTCTCGGTGTGCACGCCGAGTTCGCCGCGGTGCCGGAACGCCTGCACGCCGAGGAAGACGAGGTAGCCGGCGCCCGCCAGCTTCACCGTGACGAAGACCGCGGCCGACTGCTCCACCAGCGAGCCGACGCCGAGCGCGACGGCCACCACCAGGAGGTACGAGCCGATGACGTTGCCGCACACGGTGGCGAGGGCGGTGCGCCGCCCGTGGGCCAGCGCGCGGCCGATCACGAACAGCACGCTCGGCCCGGGCACCGCGGTCACCAGCAACGACATCACCGCAAAGGCGAGCAAACGATCGGTGGACACCATGTCCTCACCCCCTGCCGATCATTGAAGCAGCCGCCCCGCGTCGCGGCGTGCGGCTCGGACGGGCCGCACGGCGGCGCGTAGGGCGGAGCGGCGGCGCGCGGGGCGGGAACGGAGTGGGGCGGGGGTCGGCCGCCGGCCGTTCGGTGGGGCGTGCGCCGGCGCGTTCGATGGCCGGCGTCGGGGGCGGGGCGTGGGTGACCGGAGCGGGATGGGTGGCGCGGGCCGGTGCCAGTCCCCCCGCTGCCGTGCGGCGACCGTCGCCATTCCGTCAGGATTTCCCACGGCATTCTTCCGGCAGCGGCCGTCATTCCCGACGGCCGATGTCAGTGCGGGCCGGTAGCGTGGTGGCACACCGTCGGACGGCGCCGGGCGCGTGGATGCTCGTTGGCGTATAGCGGGAAAGTCGCGGAGGTATGCGGGACGGCCTGACGTGACACCCAGTCAGTATTCGGATGCGCTGTGAACTCTGTTGATGTGTCCTGGAGTTCGCCGCCCGGCGCCGGGCGGGTGACCGATGGCGGGGGATGCACCGCGCTACCGGTGCCATGAATGCCGAGATGGGGGAATACTGTTTCCGTGCGGGGTGTTGCGGCCCGTGGGGCGCAATATCGAGAACCTTTCACCGCTGCTTTAGGGGGGCTTAGGGGGTTGACGCAATCGATGGCAGAACTCTGGACCCAAACGCCGGCTCGGCGGGTCGATGTGCCGCTGTTGCGCTTCCCCCGCCCTCCTGCCCTGATCCGATCTGGCCGCATCTTCGATAATTGACGACCCGTGATAAGCAGGCTGGGGTGTACTGGCCCATTCGGGGCGGTTTTTCGCTTTCCGTGTTGTGTGGGTCGACAACGCCGGTACGGGGGGGCGGGCGCGGGCCTTTGGTGGTGCGCTGCGGTACCGGCCGGGGACCGGTGACGTACTGTCCCCGGGCGGTCCGGGGCAACGTGCGGCCAGGTGGGGACGGTTCGTCGGGCGGGCTGACCGGCCGGCCGCGGGGGCGGCCGGTAGCCGCGCGTCGGGCGGGCTGGGCCCTGGTCAGACGTGGGGGCCGGGCCCGCGTACGGGCGGTCGGAGGTGGTGAATTGCGCGCCGCTCGACGTGCTCGCGCGTCGGATATGCCGCAGTTCGCTGTGCCGATCCTCACACCCGTCGGTGAACTCGGGTGGCAACCGTATGTCCCGCCAATGAACACGGCGTTGACCGGCGCGAAGGAAGATCATGCGGCGGAAAACGCCATGGAATCCGGCAGCCTCGTATGCCATGATTCACCGGCGCGACGCACCGGGCGCGATCCAACTGGTCAGGAAAGTGCCGGGATCGCTGGAGATCGACTCGTCAGCAGGAGACATGGAGGGTCCGCAGATGCGTGTCGCCGCACCGAGCGTGCGCCGTTCTCCATTCTCCCTTTCTCCCTCGCCCGGCGCCGCCAAGTGCCGCCGTGCAGCAGGCCCGTATGCCCCAAAAGGCCCACGCGCCGAACGGTGGCCGACGCGCGCCGTGCAAGGGCCCGGCGGTCGTCTCCGCGAAGCGCCGGCGGCATTTCTGCCAGGCGCCTTGCGACTCTTATGGCAAGGCCGTCCGGGGCAACGGCAAATTCCTGCTAGTGGCCCGATTTCGATTGCCCTCCTGCGGCCGTCACCCCCGCCCCGTACGGTCGGCCCCATGAGCTCCCGGCCAGCCCGCCCGCGGTTAGCGGAACGCACCCCGACGGGGCGCGCGGGCATGATCCGCCCCCCGCGTGCTCCGGGTGGCGAGGCGGCGGCGGAGCGCGCGAAGACGTCCGGCGCCACGGGGCTCAGCGCCGCACCCTCCCTTGCCGCCCGTCGCGCCACCGGGGCCGGGCGGGCGCCGCCGCGCTGAGCCGCGGGGACAGGTCGCCCCGCTCGCCGCAGTCGGAAAGCCATGCGCGATGACAACGCAACCACGGGGGAGAACATGAAGGACGGCGCGCTGCCCAGTACGAGTCCGCTCGATACCGAGGCATCGGCACTGCGCATCGGGGTGCTCGGCCCGATGGAGGTCAGAGAGCGGGGCGAGAACCGCACGCCGTCGGCGCCCATGGCCCGGCGCGCGCTGGCCGTGCTGCTCATCCACGCCAACCGGCTGGTGACCACCTCGGCGCTGATCGAAGAGTTGTGGGAGGACGAACCGCCCCGGCTGGCCCGCAAGACCGTACAGACCTACGTCTACCAACTGCGCCGCGCGCTCCAGAGCGCGTCGGGGCCCACCGACCGGCTGGAGACCTGCCCCAACGGCTACCGGATCAACCTGCTGGTGGACGAGCTCGACCTGTGGGAGTTCGAGCGGCGCGTCACCCAGGCCAGGCGGGCCCTCGGCAAGGGCGACGCGCTGAGCGTGGTGGCCACCTTGCGGTCGGCGCTCGCGCTGTGGCGCGGCGATCCGTTCGCCGGCCTGGAGGCGGGGCCGGTGCTCGCCGCCCGCATCACCCAGATCTCCGAGGCCCGGATCAGCGCGCTCGAACTGCGCATCGAGGCCGAGTTGCAGCTCGGCCGGCACCGCAGCCTGCTGGGCGAACTGCGGCAGCTCACCGCCGCGCACCCGGTGCACGAGGAGTTCACCGCCCAGTTGATGCGCGCCGCCTACCGCGCCGACCAGCGCAGCATGGCGCTCGACGCCTTCACCCGACTGCGCCGCAACCTCGTCGAAGACCTCGGCATCGACCCCTCCGAGCGGCTCCAGAAACTCCAGTGGGACGTGCTCAACGAGACGTTGGAGAGCGACCAGCCGCCGCTGCGGCCCGAGTCCGCCGCGCTCGCCGCGCAGCAGCCACCCGTGGCGGCGCAGCCCGCCCTGGCGCCGCTGGCCGGGACGGGCACCCCCGCCGCGCCGGGCCTGCCCGCCGTACCCGCCCCGCCCACCATGCCCGGCCTGCCCGCCGTACCCGGCGCGCCCGCGACGCCGGGCGCGCCCCTCGTACCGCAGCAGGCCCTGGCGCCCCACACCGTCCCGCCCCACGCCGCCCCGCTCCCGCAGACCCCGGCCGCCAGCCACCGGGCGCCCGCGCAACTGCCGCCCGACACCGCCGACTTCACCGGCCGGCGGGCGGCCATCGCCCGCCTCGACGCACTGGCCAGACCCGACGGTACGGCCCGCACCGCGCCCCGGCTGGTGACCCTGCTCGGCGGCGCCGGCACCGGCAAGACCGCGGTCGCCGTACGCGCCGCGCACGCCCTGCGCGAGCACTTCCCCGACGGGCAGCTCTACGCGCGCCTGCACGACGACGCCGACGCGCCGGTACGGCCCGCCGGCGTGCTGCGCGCCCTGCTGCGCGACCTCGGGCACCCGGTCTCCGACCTGCCAGGGGAAACCGCCGAACTCGCGCGCATCTTCCGCAACTGGAGCGCGGGCCGGCGCCTGCTGGTGCTCCTCGACGACGCCACCTCCGCGGACCAGATCACCCCGCTGCTGCCCGGCGGGCCCGAATGCACCGTGCTGATCACCTCCCGGGTGCGGCTGCCGGGGCTGCCGGGCGCCGCCACCGTCGAAGTCGGCCCGATGGAGACCGACGAGGCGGCCGAACTCTTCGCCGCGCTGGCCGGCCGGGACCGGGTCGGCGCTGACTCCGCCGTCGCCCGCCAGGTGGTGCGGCTGACCGGCAACCTGCCGCTCGCGGTGCGCGCAGCCGGCGAGAAGCTGGCCGCACGGCCCATGTGGTCGGTCACCGACCTCGCCACCAGATTGGCCGAAGAAGACCACCGCATCGCCCAGTTGCGCAGCGGATCGTTCGACGTCGTGGCCCGCCTTGCCGGGGCTTGCGCGCGCCTTGACCAGACCGCGTACCAGGCGCTCGCACTGCTCTCGGCCGCCGGCGGCGAACCCTTCACCATCGCCCGGGCCGCCACCGTGCTCGGGGTGGACACCTGGACCGCGGAAATGCTGGTCGGACAGCTTCTCGACCACTGCGTCGCGGAGCTGTGCCCGGACGGCGCACAGGCCGTCCCGCTGTTCCGCATCCCCGTTCTGACCCGCCTATCGGTGCCCGTGCACGAGCCGGCGACGGCCGCGCTGCACGTGCTTCCCGGGGCGCGGGACCGGGCCGTGGTGGCCGCCGCAGGTACCTCCGCGTAAGTCAACCCCTAACCGTTCGACGGCCCTTTTCCACGCCTTGAACGCGCCTTGGCCGCCGGCCACCAGGATCTTTCCCGGAGCGTTCGAACACCAGCTCCGACGTGCCCGGCCCGCCGGCCGTGCGCAGAACCGCAACGACGCGGCACGCGCACCGGAGTGGGCGGGGCAGAAAAGGGGGTGCCCCATGGGACACAGCGGATGGCCGCTCGTGCCCGCAGGGCTTGACGTGGAGGTCGTCGCAGCGGGCCACGGGGACATCAGTGGATGTCGCTTCGAGGTGCACTGCGTGACCGACGACGCCGTGGACCCCGCGCCCGCCGGGGGCCGTTTCGACGCGTCCCACGGTGGGCGGGAGTCCCACCGCTAGCGGTCCCGCCAGGGCCGAGCGACCCGAGGCGACCTGGGCCCCGCCCGGCACAGCCGCGGCACGGCCCGGGACGCACGGCGCGACCTGACCCACCACACCCGGCGGCCGGTACGGCAGCCGACGTGGCGGGCCCCGCCCTGCGGCGGCCCGGCCCGGCCCCACCGGGCGCACCCCACGCACCCGCGCACTCGTGCACTGACAACAGAGGACGGACCAACATGGCAGATCTGGAGTTCGGGCAACTCGACGTCCGGTACGCCGACCACGAGACCCTGGCGCTCGACGGCGGCGTGGAACTGACGTACGAGGTGCGCGGTGAAGGCCCCGCGGTCACCATGCTCAACAACTTCGCCATGGTCAGCCCGTTCTGGCACGGGTTCACCACCCAGCTCGAAGACGACTTCAAGCTGATCAGCTACGACCTGCGCAACCAGGGCAACTCCAAGCCGGGGCCGGACAAGGTCCGCTTCGTCGACCACGTCGAGGACCTCAAGGCCCTCCTCGACCACCTCGGCGTCGACAAGACGTACCTGATCGGCACCTCCATCTCCACCCTGATCGTGCGCGACTTCGCGCTGAAGTACCCCGAGCGCGTCGCCGGCCTGGTGCTCGTCGGCCCCGCGTTCTCGCCCAACGGCGGGCTGCGCCGCCAACTCGTCACCCGCTCCTGGGTGGCGAGCCTGGACTCCGGCGGCATCCCGCAGTTCTTCAACCACCTGTACGCCATGTCCTTCTGCGACCAGACCATCAACGGCGGCGGGCTGCCCGCCTTCCTGGCGCTGCGCGACAGCTTCGCCTCGCTGTTCACCGTCGAGGGCATCAAGGAGAACTTCCTCGCCTCCCTCGAACTGGACGACAACCCGGAGCTGCTGGGCCAGCTCACCGCGCCGACCCTGCTGATCCTCGGCGACGGCGACTTCTCCTGGAGCGAGTCGGTCGTCGAGGACGCACTGGCCCGCATCCCCAACTCGCGCGCCGTGACCCTGGCCCGCGCCGGTCACGTGCCCTTCTTCGACGACCCGGACGGCTTCCAGAAGGCCACCGGCGCCTTCCTGCGCGAACTGGTGGCGGCCGACCAGCAGGGCTGATTCGCAACCGGCGGGGAGCGGGCCGGCACCCACCGCCCGCCCGGCCGCCCGGCGCGCACCGGGGCACCACCCCTGACCCGCGTGCCCCGGGCGCGGCCCGCTCCCCCCGCCGCACCACCGCGACCGAACCGACAGTCACCGCCGTCACGAGCGGGCTGCCTGAGCTGTCAAAACCCCCTGGGAGTAGTACTCATGACGATCCGTCTGCTGACCGGTGCCACCGGCTTCGTCGGCGGTACCGTGGTCCTGGAACTGCTGGAGCGCACCGAGGGCGTCATCTACGCCATGGTCCGCGGCAGTGACGACGAGGTAGCACTCAAGCGTCTGCACGAGGCGCTGACCGGCCTGGCCGAAGGCTACGGCCGCCCCGACCTGGTGCCCGCCATCGAGGAGCGCACCCGGGCCATCTGCGGCGACATGACCGTGCCCGGCGGCGGCGTGGACCTCACCACCGCGCCCAAGGTCGACGAGCTGTGGCACTGCGCGGCCTCGCTGCGGTACGAGGAGGAGTACCGCGAGGAGATCGAGGCGCAGAACATCGGCGGCACCCGCAACATCCTGCAACTCGCCCAGGACCTCGGCGCCAGCACCTTCAACTACGTCAGCACCTCGTACGTGGCCGGCGCCCGGCGCGGCCTGATCTACGAGGAGCGCGCCACCGACACCGAGGTGGCCAACAACAGCTACGAGCGCTCCAAGATCCAGGCCGAGGCGCTGGTCCTGGAAGCCGCCGACCGGATGCGCATCCGGGTGCTGCGCCCCAGCATCGTCATCGGACACAGCGTCACCCGGCACGGCATCAACTGGTCCGGCATGTACGGCTTCGCCCGGCAGGTGCTGCTCTTCAAGCGGATCGCGGGCCGCCGGCTCGGCGTCGAGATGCTGCCCGACACGCAGGTGCGGCTGCTGGCCGACCCGCAGTCCCGGCTGAACTTCGTCCCCGTGGACATGGTCGCCCGCAACGCGGTCTCCATCGCGCTCTCCGACTCCCCGGAGACCTTCTTCCACCTGGCCAACTCCGAGCAGCCGACGACCAGCGACATCATCACCACGGTCATGGACCTGGTCGGCCTGCCCAGCCCCGTCTGGGCCTCGGACACCACCGGCTTCTCGCCCGTCGACGAGATCTTCGACAAGGGCATGGACTTCTACCGGCCGCACATGAAGAACAGCAAGGCGTTCGACCTGACCCACACCGACGCGGTGTGCGGCGCGGACGCCTCCCGTGCCCCGATGGGCATCGAGGACCTGGCCGAGTACGTCCTCTACTTCCTGCGCCAGCAGCGCGGCTTCGACGAGAGCGCTGCGCTCGGCCGCGTCGTCCCGCCGTTGGCCGAGCGCCTGCGCGTGGCCTGAGCCGCGGCGGTCGCGACCCCGCACCCCCCCCCCCCACACCCCGTATCACCCGAGCCTGCCAGCACATGCGGGCAGCGAATTGGAGGACCCAATGCACAGCCCGGAAGCCGTGGCGGAGAAGCTGCGCACCCTGCTGGAGGACATCGTCGGTGGCGCCGTACCGCTGGACGAGCCGGGCGCCCGCACGGTGCCGCTGTGGAACCTCGGCCTGACGTCCACCGGTTTCATGCGCCTGCTCGACGCGATCGACGAGCACTTCGGCGTCGAGTGGGACCTGCTCGACTCGGTCGACGCCGTCTCCTCGTTCGACAACCTCGTCGCACACATCGCGGCCGAGCCCGACACCCGGGCGGCCGTCCGCGAAGGGGCCGACCAATGAGCCGCCGCACCATGGCGCTGGCCACCGCGCCCGCCGAGGCCGCCCGCCGCCACCCCGGCGCCGCCCTCTACCTGGACCGCCCGCTCGACCTGTTCCCGGCGGCCGGCACCGAGCTCAGCTTCGTGGACTTCCGGGACCGGGTGGACGAGGCCGCCGGACTGCTCGCCGCGGCCGGCGTCGCCGCCGGCGGCCGGGTCGTCATCGTCAAGCAGCCCAACTTCGACGTGCCGCTGCTCGCCTTCGCGTGCGCCCGGATCGGCGCCGTACCGGTCCTGGTGCACGACGCGGTCGGCACCGCGTCGCTGGGTTCCCTGGCCCGTACCGCCGAGCCCGTCGCGATCCTCACCGACGCCACGACCGAGGCCGCGGGCACCCTGGACGAGGTGCCGGCCGACCTCGCGCCGCGCTGGTACGTGGGGGCCGCGGGCGCGCACGGCCGCTCGCTCGGCGAGCTGTCGCCGACCGCGCTGCCCGCGCCGACCGTCCCGCCGCAGGACTCGCCCGAACTCGTCACGCACAGCTCCGGCACCACCGGCGTGCCCAAGCTGGTGGTGCACTCGGTGGCCAGCTTCGCCGGGCACGCCAAGCCGCAGGTCATGATCGGTCGGGTGCTGCGGGTGAAGGACCCGCTGCTGATGTGCCTGTCGCCGGTGCACGCCCGCAGCATGTCCGGGATGCTCGCCATCCTCGCCCTCGGCGTCCCGCTCGGCTTCATGGTCGACCCCGCGCCGGCCAACGCCGCTGCCATGATGGCCCGGGTCCGCCCCGGCCTCCTGGAAACCGTGCCCAACGTCTTCATCCGCTGGGAGGAGGTGGCCGAGGAGAAGCCGGAACTCTTCGCCGGCGTACGGATGTTCCTCAGCTCCTTCGACGCCGCGCACCCGCGGACCATCAACACCCTGCTGCGCGTCGCCAAGCCCAAGGCCCGCTACCTCCAGGCGTACGGCCAGTCGGAGACCGGACCGGTCACCGTCAAGCTGCACAAGCTCGGCGGCGGCTGCGAGGACGGCCGCTGCGTGGGCAAGCCGGTCATCGGACACACCAAGATCCGCATCTTCGACGAGGACGGCACCACCCGGCTCGGCAAGGAGACCCCCGGCGCGATCTACGCCCGCTCCGGCGGCATCACGCCCAGCTACATCGGCTACCCCGACCAGCGGCAGAACGGCTGGTGGGCGATGGGCGACTACGGCCTGATCAGCAAGAAGGGCTGTCTGCACCTGTACGACCGGCTGGTGGACCGAGGCTCGGGCGTGGACAGCCTGCTGGCCGCCGAGGACCACATCCTGGAGAACGTCCCGCAGCTCACCGAGGCCGTGCTGATCCCGGTCGATGACGGGCTGCCGGTGCCGCTGGTGTGCACCCGGGGCGACCTGCCGCTGGACCCCGTCGCCTGGGCGAACGCCACCAAGGAACTGCCGCCGCTGGCGGACCCGGTGCACTGCACCTGGGACGCCATCCCGCACACCGCCACCTGGAAGGTCAAGCGGCTTGAGGTCGCGCGCCGGCTCGCCGCCGGTGAGCTGGCCGGGCTCGCGGAACGGTAAAGCGCACCACACGTGCACCAAAGGAGCCAGGAAAGATGACCACCGACCACCGGAACGCGGCGGGCGACCCGCTGGCCTCGCGGCTGACCGCCATGAAGCGCGGCGTGGAGAAGATGATCCCGGTCCCCGCCGAGCACCGGGTCTCCGCGCTCGGCGTGTCCGAGGCGGCCCACCAACTCGGCTGTGACGAGCACCTGGTGGAGCTGCTGGTTGCGGCCGGGCTGCCGGCCGAGGAGACGGCGCAGGGCCTGCGGTTCGACTACCACGACGTGATGAACCTGGGCCTCCAGTCCGGCACCGGGCGGTCGGTGGCCGAACTCGGCGAGCGCTCCTGCATGCGGCTGGCCGCCGGCAAGCCGGAGAGTTGGACGGCGGCGCGCAACTGGCGGGTGCGGCTGACCGCCTCCGTCGAAGGCGCCCCCGGCACGGTGGTCGCCCCCCTGCCGCCGGCCCCCAAGGTGCTCGGCGGCGAACTCCTCGACTGGCAGCCCGACATCGACGGGCCCGGCACCGCCGAGGCCCGTCTGACCACCCGCGGCACCGTGGACAGCCCGCGCACCGACGCCGTGCGCGAGATCCACGACCAGCTCCTGGACGAGCTGGCCACCGGCGTCTACCAGTACGGCTGGATTCCCGCCTCGCTGCGGGCCCAGCCGCGCGCGGCGCTCGGGCACCGGATGGCCGACTGCGTCGTCTCGGCCTGGCTGATGCACCAGCGCGCCCAGGAAGCCGGGCTCCGCGCCCGTACCCGCAAGGGCTTCCTGCTCGGCCTGATCGGCGTCGAGCACGCCTGGATCGAGGTGTATGAGGAGGGCCGCTGGCTGGTGCTCGACCCGGTCCTGGCCTACCTCGGCGGGCGCCAGCGCAACACCGCTCCGGAGTTCGCCGACTTCTGCCGCGGCTCCATCCACAACCGGGTGCTCGCCTGGGACCGGACGGCCGAGGAGTCACTGGCCGATCACGTCTCTGCCAATGGTGAGCGAATTCTGGTCGATTGCCGCCCGCTGCCACTGGCCGACTGATCTGATCATTGCCGACACACCCTCGCCGGAACCGAATCGGCCGGTTCCGAAAGCTCCACACTGGAGGATCCGATGTTCAACAAGCTGGCGGCGCTGGCGACCGGACGCAGAAAGCTGGTGCTGATTCTGTGCCTGCTTTTCTGCGTGGTCGCCGGAGGGTTAGGCGGCAGCGTTTCCAGCAAGCTCTCCTCGGGCGGCTACGAGGTGCCGGACGCGGAATCGACCAAGGCGAGCAAGGCGCTGACCGACCGCTTCGGCACCGGCGAGCCCAACCTGGTGCTGCTGGTGAAGACCCCCAAGGGCGCCGACCAAGCGGAGACCGCGCGCAAGGGCGCCGAGCTCACCAAGAAGCTCAGCGACGAGCCCGGTGTCCAATCGGCCGGCTCCTACTGGACGCTGGGCAAGGACCCCTCGCTGCGCAGCGAGAAATCCGACTCCGCACTCGTCCTGGCCCACCTGGAGGGCGACGAGGACGAGGTGGAGGACCACCTGGAGAAGCTGCTCCCGCACTACGAGGACGGCGCCGCAGGGCTTGACGTCCTCTTCGGCGGCCGGGCTGAGGCGTACCGGGAGTTGAACGTCCAAACGCAGGACGACCTGATCCTCGCCGAAACCATCGCACTGCCCATTACCCTGATCCTGCTGATTCTCATATTCCGCGGCGTCATCGCAGCGCTGTTGCCGCTCGCCCTGGGAATTGTGTCCATCATCGGTGCGATGTTGGTGTTGCAGGTCCTCGTCTCGTTCACCGACGTTTCGGTGTTCGCGATGAATATGACGACGGGGCTCGGTCTCGGCCTCGGCATCGACTACAGCCTCTTTGTGGTCAGCCGGTACCGAGAAGAACTCGGAAAGGGCGCAACGGTCGAGGAGGCCGTCGCCACGAGCATCAAGACGGCCGGTCGTACGGTGTTGTACTCGGCCATCACCGTCATTCTGTCGCTCTCCGCCCTGCTGCTGTTCCCCATGTACTTCCTGCGGTCCTTCGCCTATGCCGGAATCGCCGTCGTCGCCTTCGCCGCGCTCTCCACCCTGGTGATGCTGCCGGCGTTGCTCGCGGTGATCGGGTCGCGCATCAACAAGTGGTCGTGGACCAAGCAGCGGACCAAGTCCGTCGAGGACGGCTTCTGGCACAAGGTCGCCACCAAGGTGATGCGCCGCCCGATTCCGTTCGCCTCCGGCGTCGTGGTCGTCCTTCTCGTGCTCGGCGGCCCGTTCCTCGGCATCGCCTTCAACCTCGCCGACGAGCGCGCCCTGCCGAAGGACGCCGAGGCGCACCGGGTCAACACCGCGCTCTCGCAGGACTACACGGCCCGCGAGATGGAGCCGGTGATGGTCGTCGCCGAGGGCTTGGGCGACCCGAGCGCCAAGACGACCGAGATCGGCGACTACGCCACGGTGCTCTCCCAACTCGACAACGTCGCCCGGGTAGACGCACTGACCGGCTCGTACGTCGAGGGCCGCCAGGTCAGTCAGGCCACCAAGGAATCGGCCCGGTACGCGGGCGAGGACGGCACTTGGCTGTCGGTGGTGCCCAGCGTCGGCTCCTACAGCGACGAGGGACAGGACGTGGTGCGCGACGTGCGCGCGGCCAGTGCCCCCTTCGACGTCAAGGTGGGCGGCGCCGGCCCCGCGTTCCGCGACACCATGGACTCGCTCGGGGACCGGCTGCCCTACAGCATCGCGCTGATCGCCGTCTCCACCTTCGTCCTGCTGTTCCTGCTGACCGGCAGCGTCCTGGTGCCCATCAAGGCGCTGGTGCTCAACCTGCTCAGCCTGACCGCCACCTTCGGCGCCATGGTCTGGATCTTCCAGGAAGGGCATTTGCAGTGGCTGGTGGGTGACTTCACGGTCACCGGCGGCATCGTGGCCACCACGCCGATCATGATGTTCTGCGTGGCGTTCGGCCTCTCCATGGACTACGAGGTCTTCCTGCTCTCGCGGATCAAGGAGGAGTACGACGCCACCGGCGACAACACCCGCTCCGTGGCGCTCGGCCTGGAGCGCACCGGCGGCATCGTCACCGCTGCCGCCGTGCTCGTGGCGACGGTCTTCCTGTCCTTCGTCATCTCCGGCATCACGTACATGAAGATCCTCGGTCTCGGCATGGCGCTGGCCGTGATCATGGACGCGACCCTGGTGCGGGGTGTGCTCGTGCCGGCCTTCATGCGCCTGGCCGGCAAGTGGAACTGGTGGGCCCCAGGCCCGCTGGCCAGCCTGCACCAGCGCTTCGGGCTCAAGGAGGGCGGCGAGGCCGCCCCGGCCCGGGCCGCGGCGTCCCCCACGTCGGACGTCGGCAGCTAAACCGCAGCGCCAGCGCGTGCCCGAGCGGCGGCGAGGTCCAGCCATGACCCACGGGCCCCGCTGCCCGCATCGGCGTACGCCGGCGCCCACCGCCCCACCGCCGCCGCGCACCCACCCACCACCCATCACCCGCACCGCCCGCACCACCGCACACCACGAGGGGAAAGCCGTGACCGACCAGCTCACGCCGGGTCATCGACTGCTGCTCGAATTCATCGACCTGCCGGAACTGCTCGACTCCGTCGGCCGCGACGCGGACCTGACGGCGGCCGGCCTGAACTCCGGCGACCTGATCCGGCTGGCCCTGGCCATCGAGGACCGCACCGGCGAACCGCTGGCGGACGAGGAGTTGGCCGAGCTGCACACGCTGGACGGCATCGACCGGGTGCTCACCGCCCGGGCCGTCGCCGGTGCCCCGCTGGCCCCCGGCGGGGAGACCGGCTGATGTGGACGGCCCACCTCGTCCGGCGGCACCGGCAGCAACGCCCCGACGCACTGGCCGTGGTCGCCGGCGAGCGCGCGCTGAGCTGGCGCGAACTGGACGCGCGGACCGACGCGTTGGCCAGCGCGCTGCTCGACCGAGGCGTGCGGCGCGGCGAGCGGATCGTGGTCAGCTCGCCCAACCGCGCCGAGGTGCTTGAGCTCTACCTCGCCGCGGGCAAGGCGGGCGTCATCGTCTGCCCGGTCAACCACACCTTCCCCGCGCCCGAGGTCGCGCACGTGATCGGCAACGTCGAGCCGATCGGCGTCTTCGCCGAACAGGCCGTGCTCGACCGGCTCGGGGACGCGTTCGGCACCGGCTGGCGGGTCGCGCTCGGCTCGCCCGCGTACGAGGCGATGGCCAGCGGCCCGGCCCGACTGCTGGCGCTGCCCCGGCAGGACGACGTGTACGCGATCCTGCACACCTCGGCCACCACGGGGCTGGCCAAGGGCGTCACCGTCACCCACCGTTCGATCTCCGCCTGCTACACCGGCATGGCCGCCGAACTCGGCCTCGGGCCGCACGACGTGATGGTCAACCCGTGCCCGCTGTTCCACGGCAGCATGGTCATCGGCCTCGCCGTGCTCGCCGCCGGCGGCACCCTCGTACTGGAGCGGGAGTTCGCGCCGCAGCGGTTCCTGGCCGACGTGGCCGCGCACCGCGCCACCCGCGCCTTCCTGGTGCCGGCGATGGTCCGCTTCGCGCTGCGCACCAGGGCGTTCGAGACCACCGACCTGTCCAGCCTGACCGATGTGATGTTCGGCGGGGCGCCGATGCCGGACGAGGTGCTGCACGAGGCGCTTGAGCGCTTCCCGTGCCCGCTGCGCAGCATCTACGGCATCACCGAGGGCGGCGGCCCGATCGCCACCATGCTCTTCGAACCCGCCCATCTGAACGGCGGCGCGGACGGGGCGGACGAGCTGCGGCTGCGCTCGGCCGGCCGGATGCTGCCCGGCTGCCACATCGAGATCCACGATCGCGCCGGCCACCGGGTGCCGCCCGGCGAGATCGGCGAGCTGTGCGTGCGCGGCGACGGGCGGATGGTCGGCTACTGGCGCAACGAGGCCGCGACCGCCGAGGTCGTCCGGGACGGCTGGCTGCACACCGGCGACGTCGCGTACGCGGACCCGGACGGCTTCCTCTACCTCGTCGACCGGCTCGGCGACGTGCTCATCAGGGGCGGCCAGAACGTCTACCCGGCCGAGGTCGAGCGGGTGCTCGCGGCCCAGCCCGGGGTGCGCGACGTGGCCGTGGTCGGCGCGCCGTCCGCGGAGTGGGGCGAGGTGCCGGTGGCCTTCGTCGCGGCCACGGAACCCGATCCGCAGGCCGCCCCGCTGCTCACCGCGTGCGTGGCCGAACTCGCCAGCTACAAGCGGCCGGTGCGCATCGTCTTCGTGCCCGAGATCCCGCGCAGCACGGCCGGCAAGGTGCTGCGGCGGGTCCTGCGCGCACAACTGGCGGGCGGGCAGACCGCCCCCCGGACCGGCCTGCCGGCCGACCGGCCGACCGCCCCACCGACTGACTTCCCGGCCGACCCCGCGCCGCTGGCCGACCCCGCGCCGCCGGCCGGTTCCGTCCCGCCCGCTGACCGACCGGCCACCGATCCGCCGGGTACGGACCAGCCGGGCCCGGGCCAGCCGCGTACGAGCCAGTCGCGTACGGATCAAGCGGCGCGTACGGACCAGGCACCGGCCGACCAGCCGCCCGCGGCCCCTTCCCGACCGACCACAGATCAGCCGAACACAGACCGGTCGGGCCCGGACCATCCGCAGTCGGATCACCCGCAGTCGGACCACCCGCGGGCGGACGAGCCACCGGCGGACCAGCCGCAGCCGGGCCGGCCGGCCACGGACCAGCCGGCGGCCGGCCAACCGGCCGCGCCCAGCACCGACGGCGCCCCGACGGGCGGCGCCGCACCACACACGAACGGGGCCGGCGGCGCGGACGTGCCGCCCGCCGCCCCGGCCAAGGGGGTATGAGGACGATGCGCGTTGCATGCGTGGGCGCCGGACCCGGCGGGCTGATGCTCGCCCTCCTGCTGCGCCGCTACGGCAACCACGAGGTCGACGTCTACGAACGCAGCCCCGCCGACGCCACGTTCGGCTTCGGCGTGGTCTTCTCCCGGCTCAGCCTGGCCCGGCTGCGGCAGGCCGCGCCCGACGTGGTCGCCGCCCTGCTCGACCAGGGCGCCCGCTGGGACGACGTGGAGGTGCGGCGCGACGGCCGCGGCGTCCGCTCCTCGGGGCACGGCTTCGCCGCCGTCGAGCGGCGCGCCCTGCTGCTCAGCCTCCAGGAGTTGGCCCGCTCCTCCGGCGCCCGGCTGCACCACAACACCGAGGTCGACGCCACCGACCTGCTGGACCGCTACGACGTGGTGGTGGCGGCCGACGGCGCCGGCAGCCGCACCCGCGCCGCCCACCGCGACCAGTGGGGCGCCCGGCAGGTCACCGGCGCCAGCCGGTACGCCTGGTTCGGCGTGGAACGCGCCTTCGACGCCATGACCTTCCTGTTCGCCGACGGCGGGCACGGCCCGGTCGGCGCGCACGTCTACCCCTACACCGCCGACAAGTCGACCTTCCTGGTGGAGATCAGCGCCGAGACCTTCGCCGCCGGCGGCTTCACCGACGGGCACACCCAGCCACCGGGCTGGAACGACGAGCAGGCCATGGAGTACTGCGCCAAGGTCTTCGCCGACGACCTGGCGGGCGCCAGGCTGATCGGCAACGGCTCGCGCTGGCTGACGTTCTCGCACATCGACGCCGACCGCTGGTCACACGGGCGGCTCGTGGGCATCGGCGACGCCGTGCACACCGCCCACTTCTCCGTCGGCTCCGGCACCACCATGGCCCTGGAGGACGCCGCCGAACTCGCCCGCTGCCTGCACGCGGCGGCCGAGGCCGGCAGCCCCGTCGAGCCGGCGCTCGCCGCGTACGAGAAGGCCCGCAGGCCCATCGTCGAGGGCATCCAGCGGGCCGCCTGGGCCAGCCGGCGGATGTGGGAGCGGCAGGAGGACCACGCGGGCCTCGACGTGGGCACGCTGATGCTGCGGCTGCTCAGCCGCAGCGGCCAGTCGCCGGCCGACCTGCTGCTCCGGCTCGACAAGGGGCTCGCCGAGCGCTGCGGCCACGACTGGACCGCCAAGCCGGCCGGGCCGGTGCCGGCACTGGTCGCCGCGGGCGACCCGGCAGGGCCCGAAGACGTCCTGCTGGTCGCCGCGACCGACGCGCCGGCGGCTGCGCCGCACCAGGTCACCACCGTGGTGCTCGAACCGGACGGCGCCGACCACGCCCTGCCGGCCCCCGACGCGCTGGCGCAGCAGGTCGCGGCCTGGCGCGCCGCGGTGCCCGGCGTACGGGTCGGGATGCTGGTGCGGGCCACCGCGCCCGCCGAGGAGCCGGTGGCAGCGGCCGTCGCCGCGGTGGCCGCCCTGGTGCGTGACGTGGACGTCGACGTGGTCGCGGTCGCCCCCGGCGGCGGCGACGCGGCCGACAACCGCGCCGCCCAGATGGCACTGAGCGAGCGGGTCCGCGCCGTCACCGGCACCCCCACCGCGTACGTGTGCCCGCCGGCCGAACTCAGCCAGGGCTGGACCCACGTGCAGGCGGCCCGCGCGGACTTCGTGTGGACCGCGACCGCGTGAACCGGTGACCGAATCGGGATGCCGCAGCGGCATCCCGGCCTTGAAAGGAGCGGGGAGATGACCCTGCTGGAGACCGCCGGGTCATCCGCCGCCCAGGGCGCGGAGACCGTCCGGTGGACCACGCCCGCCGGCGTGGAGGTCGTCCGCACCACCGAGTACGTCGGCAGTGCGGCGGCCACCCGCACGGTGCTCGAAGACGCGCTGTGCCACCGCCGCGGGCTGCTCCAGTTCCGGGACGGCGAC
This sequence comes from Streptomyces sp. 796.1, assembly GCF_047525675.1. Taxonomy (NCBI): domain Bacteria; kingdom Bacillati; phylum Actinomycetota; class Actinomycetes; order Kitasatosporales; family Streptomycetaceae; genus Streptomyces; species Streptomyces sp. 796.1. The sequence goes on from NZ_JBLIWA010000003.1 coordinate 180,273, forward strand.
CGGGCGGTCGGCTACCTCGACCCGCCCGTCGAGGTCACCGCGTCCGGCGCCGAGGTCACCTTCCGGGCGCTGGGACCGCGCGGCCGGCTGCTGCTGCCGGTGCTCGGCGCCCGGCTCGGCTGCGTGCCCTCACTCACCGACCTCAGCCAGGACCGGGACCGGGTGCGGGTGGTGGGCGCGCCGCCCGGCGGCCTGTTCGCCGAGGAGGACCGCACCCGGCAGGTCGGCGTGTTCGCCGCGGTGCGGGCCCTGGTCGACGCGCTGGCCGGCCCCGATCCGCTGCTCGGCCTGTACGGCGCGTTCGGCTACGACCTGATCTTCCAGGTCGACCCGATGGAACAGCACCAGCGGCGTACCCCGGGCGACCGTGACCTGGTGCTGCACCTGCCGGACGCGCTGTACGAACTCGACCTGCACAGCGACGAGGCGGTCCGCCACCACTACGAGTTCCGCACCCCGGCCGGCAGCACCGAAGGGCTGGAGCGCACCACCCCCGCCTGCCCGTTCGCGCCCGGCCGGCCGCCGGCCAGGGAGCGGGACCTGGAGGTGGGCGAGTACGCCAGGGTGGTGGACGCGGCCATGCCGCTGTTCCGCTCCGGCGCGCTCTTCGAGGCCGTGCCCGGGCAGGTCTTCCACCGCTCGGTCAGCGCCACCCCGGCCCAGCTCTTCCGCCGGCTGCGGCACCGCCACCCGGCGCCCCGCAGCCTGCTGATGAACCTGGCCGACGGGGAGTTCCTGGTCGGCGCGTCGCCGGAGACCTTCGTGCGGGTCCGCCACACCATCGGCACCGAAGGCACCCGCACGCTCGTGGAGTCGGCGCCGATCAGCGGCACCATCCGGCGCGGCGGCAACGCCCTGGAGGACGCCGAGCACATCAGGACGCTGCTCAACTCGGCCAAGGACGAGAACGAGCTCACCATGTGCACCGACGTGGACCGGGGCGACAAGTACCGGGTGTGCGTCCCCGGCACCGTACGGGTCACCGCCAGGCGCCGCATCGAGATGTACTCCAGCCTCATCCACACCGTCGACCACGTGGAGGGCGAACTGCGGCCTGGTCTGGACGCGTTGGACGCGCTGGCCACCCACCTGTGGGCGGTCACCGTCACCGGGGCGCCCAAGCTGGCCGCGGTCGAGTTCATCGAGCGGCACGAGCGCTCGCCGCGCCGCTGGTACGGCGGCGCCGTCGGCCGGGTCGGCTTCGACGGCGGCCTGGACACGGTGCTGACGCTGCGCACCATCGAGGTGCGGGACGGGGTGGCCACCGTACGGGTGGGCGCCACGCTGCTGCACGACTCGCGGCCCGAGGACGAGGAGCAGGAGACCGAGCTCAAGGCGAAGGTGCTGCTCGACGTGCTCGCCGACAGCGTCGACCGGCCGGCGGCCAGGCCGCACGTGCGCCAGGCGCCGGGGGAGGGGCACCGCGTCCTCATCGTCGACCACCGCGACTCGTTCGTGCACTGCCTGGCCGGCTACTTCCGGGAGACCGGTGCCCAGGTGGAGACCTACCGCAGCGGGGGGCACCTGCCGCTGCTCGCCGAGCGGCGGCCCGACCTGGTGGTGCTCTCGCCGGGCCCCGGCGCCCCGGCCGACTTCGCCACCGCCGCCACGCTCGCCGAGGCCGAGCGGCTCGGCATCCCCGCCTTCGGCGTCTGCCTGGGGCTCCAGGGCCTGGTCGAGTACTTCGGCGGCCAACTGGCCACGCTGCCCACACCGGTGCACGGCAAGCGCTCGCGCATCCTGCGCACCACCACCGACTCGCTCCTCCTGGACGGCCTGCCGCCGGCCTTCGAAGCCGGCCGCTACCACTCGCTGTACGCCGTGCCCGAGTGGCTGCCCGAGCAGTTGAAGGTCACCGCGACCACCGAGGAGGGCCGGGTGGCGATGGCGGTGGAGGCGCCCGAACGGGGCTTCGCCGCCGTGCAGTTCCACCCGGAGTCGATCCTGTCCGTCGCCGGCCACACCGGCCGCGCCGTCATCGCCAACGCGGTCACCCACCTGATGCGCCGCACCCCGCAACGGGCCGGCCGATGACCCACCCCCACGGCCCGCACGCGATGCGCCGCCCACGAATCCCCGTACGACGCCCCGTACGGCCCCCACACCGCGCCGCGCTCGCCCCGCCAGGCCGCCACCAGCCACCCCCCGGCACCACCGCACCTGGGCACCTCCACTCCAACCGGCAGGACGGACACGCATGACCGCCAGTCACCAAGTCGTGTGCGTAGTAGGCGCGGGGCCTCGTGGCCTCTCCGTGCTAGAGCGCCTCTGCGCCGCCGCGCGCACCACGCTCCGCGGCACCCGGCTCCACATCCACCTCGTCGACCCGCACCCACCGGGTCCCGGCAGCGTCTGGCGCGTCGACCAGTCGCGCCACCTGTTGATGAACACCGTCGCCAGCCAGATATCGCTGTTCACCGACGACACCGTCGAACTGCGCGGGCCGCTGGAGCCGGGCCCGAGCCTGTACGAGTGGGCGCAGCGGCTACTGGCCCCCGGCGGCGAGGCGGAGTGCGGCGCCGACGCGTACCGAGAGGTCACCCTCGCCGAGGCGCGCGGGCTGGGTCCCGACTCGTACCCCACCCGTGCCTTCTACGGGCAGTACCTGACCTGGGTCTACCAGCGGATCGTGGCCGGCGCCCCGGACGCGGTGACCATCACCGCGCACGCCAGCCGGGCGGTCGCCCTCGCCGACGAGGGCGCGAGCGCGGACCCGGGCACCACCGGCACTAGCACTGGCGCAGGCCAGGACGCCGGCACCGGCGCCAGCACCGGCACCCCGCGGCAGCGCCTCACCCTCGCCGACGGCACCGAACTCGCCGACCTGGACGCGGTGGTGCTCGCCCTCGGCCACCTGCCCGCCGAGCCGACCCCGGCCGAACGCGCACTGGCCGACGCCGCCGCCACCCACGGCCTCGGCTACCTCCCGCCGGCCAACCCCGCCGACGTCGACCTGAGCGCGCTGGCGGCCGGAGAAACGGTGCTGCTGCGCGGCCTCGGGCTGAACTTCTTCGACTACCAGACGCTGCTGACCGCGGGCCGCGGCGGCACCTTCGAGCGGGTCGAGGGGAAGCTGGTCTACCGGCCGTCGGGCCGCGAACCGCGCCTGGTCGCCGGCTCCCGCCGGGGCATCCCGTACCAGGCCCGCGGCGAGAACGAGAAGGGCCCGCACGGCCGGCACGAGCCGCTGCTGCTCACCCCCGAGCGGATCGCGGACCTCCAGCGCCGCGCCGCGGACGGGGCGGGGCTCGACTTCCGCACCGAGGTGTGGCCGCTGGTCGCCAAGGAGGCCGAGGCCGTCTACTACGGCGCGCTGCTCACCGCCCGCGGCCGGGCCGACGACGCCGCGGCCTTCCGCGTGGAGTACCTGGCGCAGCCGTGGAACAGCGCGCAGGAGTCGCAGGTCCTGGACGGGTACGGGATCGCCGGCGCCGACCGGCTGGACTGGGACGCCATCGCCCACCCCTACCGCGACCAGGAGTTCAGCGGGCCCGAGCAGTTCACGAAGTGGCTGCTCGACCAGTTGCGGCAGGACGTGGCCGAGGCCCGCCGCGGCAATGTGAGCGGCCCGCTGAAGGCGGCCCTGGACGTACTGCGCGACCTGCGCAACGAGATCCGGCTGGTGGTGGACCACGCCCGGCTGCACGGCGACAGCCACCGCGACGACCTGGACCGCTGGTACACGCCGCTCAACGCCTTCCTCTCCATCGGCCCGCCCGCCCGGCGCACCGAGGAGATGGTGGCGCTGATCGAGGCCGGGGTGCTCACCGTGCTCGGCCCCGGGATGCGGATCACGGCCGGCGCGGACGGCTACCTGGCCGCATCGCCCCAGGTGCCGGGGTCCGAGGTGACCGCCCGCTGGCTGATCGAGGCCAGGCTGCCCGACATCACCCTGGCCCGTACCGGTGACGCGCTGCTGCGCGGGCTCCAGGAGAGCGGCCAGTGCCGGGCGCACCGGATCGGCACCAGGGACGGCGGCTGGTACGTCACGGACGGGCTGGCCGTCACCGCCCGCCCGTTCCACCTGCTGGACGCCGCCGACCGGGCGCACCCGCGCCGGTTCGCCTTCGGGGTGCCCACCGAGGCCGTGCACTGGGTGACCGCCGCCGGCATCAGACCCGGCGTCAACTCGGTGACCCTCACCGACTCCGACGCCATCGCGCTGGCCGCGCTGGCCTGCGGCGTCGAGCCGGCCACCGACCCGGAGCCGGCACCCGAGCGCGGCCCAGGCCATGCCGCGGGCCGCCTGCCCGGCACCGGCCCGGGCCCCGAACCCACCGCCCAGGCCGACCTCAACCCCAGCCCGGCCTGAGCACCCCCCCGGAGGCCCCCCACCGCGCGGCGCCCCAGCGGCGCCGCGCGCCCTCCGTACGCCTGCCCGCATTGATGCCCGTACCACTGCTCGGGCCACTGCCCCCACCACTTCCCGCACCACCGGACAGCGCCCGCCGCGGCGCCGAGCTCCCCACCCGCGACCGGAGAGGACGCAGACCACCGATGACAGCCCACCGCAGGGAACCCGAACCCGCCGGGCCGCTGGACGCCGGGTTGCTCTCCCCGGTCCGGGCCGCCACGCCCGTCGAAGCCGAGGTCGACGACCGGGCGTGGCTGCGGGCCATGGTCGAGGCCGAAGTCGCGCTGGCCCGCGCGCAGGCCAGGCTCGGCACGGTCCCGGCGGAGGCGGCATCGGTGATCGCCGCGGTCGGCGCCGACACCGAGTTCGACCCGGTGGCCCTCGCCCACGCGGCACGCGAGACGGCCAACCCGGTCGTCGGCTTCGTGCAGGCGCTGACCGCGGCCGTCGCCGACCGGGACGCGGTCGCGGCCGACTACGTGCACCGCGGCTCCACCAGCCAGGACGTGCTGGACACCGCGGCCATGCTGGTCACCCGGCGGGCCATCGCCGTCATCCTGACCGACCTGGCGCGCGCCGCGTCCGCCCTCGCCCGGCTGGCCGGCGAACACCGCGACACCCCGATGGCCGGCCGCACCCTCACCCTGCACGCCGTGCCCACCACCTTCGGCCTCAAGGCGGCGGGCTGGCTCGACCTGGTCCGGCAGGCGACCGAGCGCCTCCAGACGGTGTCCGACACGCTTCCCGTCGAACTCGGCGGCGCGGCCGGCACCCTCGCCGGCTACCTGGAGTACGCGGGCCACGGCGAGGGCACGGCAGGACCCACGACGGCAGGGCCCACAGCGGAGGCCGACCGCTACGCCGAGGCGCTGATCGCCGCGTACGCCGACGAACTGGGCCTGGCCGTACCGCTGTTGCCCTGGCACGTGCTGCGCACCCCGCTCGCCGACATCGCGGCGGCCACCTCGTTCCTGGCCGGCGCGCTCGGCAAGATCGCCGTGGACGTGCAGTCGCTGGCCCGCACCGAGGTCGGCGAGGTCAGCGAGCCGGGGCCGGCCGGCCGCGGCGCCTCATCGGCCATGCCGCACAAGCGCAACCCGGTCCTGGCCACCCTGATCCGCTCGGCCGCACTCCAACTCCCCGGGCTCGCCGCCGGGTTGTACGGCTGCATGCTCGCCGAGGACGAACGCTCCGGCGGCGCCTGGCACGCCGAGTGGCAGCCGCTGCGCGAATGCCTGCGGCTGGCCGGCGGCGCTGCGCACACCGCGGCCGAACTCCTGGAAGGGCTGACCCCGCACCCGGAGCGGATGCGCGCCAACCTGGCGCTGACCGGCGGGCAGATCGTCTCCGAACGGGTGGCGGCCCGCCTCACCCCCGCCCTCGGCAAGGCCCGCGCCAAGGCGCTGCTCGGCGCCGCCGCCCAGACCGCCGCCGCCCGCGGCTGCGGCCTCGGCGAGGTGCTGGCCGGGCTGCCCGACGTCACCGACCACCTGACCGAGGAGGAGATCCACGGGCTGCTCGACCCCGCCCGCTACACCGGGGCGGCGCGAGCGCTCACCGACCGGGCCCTGCGCGGGCCTGGCCGGGGCACCAACTGACACACCGAGCCGGCCCAGCGCCGGACCGCAAGGGAGCACCACAGCATGACCCCCACAGATCACCGCTCGTCCCGTCTGCCATCGCTGACCGGCATGCGCTTCATCGCCGCGCTGATGGTGTTCGCCTTCCACGTGGCCTGGGAGCGGTTCTTCCGCGACCCGCAGGTGCAGGGCGACTACGCGGACGTCGTCAACAAGGCCGGCTGGATCGGCGTCTCGTTCTTCTTCGTGCTGAGCGGCTTCGTACTGGCCTGGTCGCGTCGGGAGGGCGACTCCGCGCCCAGCTTCTGGCGCCGCCGGATCGCCAAGGTCTATCCGGGACACCTGGTCACCGCGCTGGTGGCGTTCTGGCTGATCTCCCGCACCGACGGGATGCTGGCCGCCGCCGGCACCGTCGACACCGACGAGGCGATCACCAACCTGCTGCTCATCCACTCCTGGTGGCCCGAGTACGACATCTTCCTCAGCGGCAACGCCGTGAGCTGGTCGCTCGCCTGTGAGCTCTTCTTCTACCTGGCGTTCCCGCTGCTGTGGCGCGGCATCAAGCGCATCCCCACCGCCCACCTGTGGACCGCGACCGCCGTCGTCACGGCCGCCATCATCTGCGTGCCGCTGCTGGCGAAGCTGGTCACCGAGGACCCGGTGATGATGCTGCCGGACGGCGTCGCGAGCCTGAAGCAGTACTGGTTCGTCTACATCTTCCCGCCGGTGCGCGCCCTGGAGTTCGTCCTCGGCATGTTGCTCGCCCGGGTGGTGGCCGAGGGCAAGTGGTTCCGGCTGCCGCTGATCGTGCCGATCGCGCTGTTCGCCGTCGGCTACTACCTGGCCGCGCAGGAAGTCCCGTACCTGTACAGCCTGGTGGCCGCCACCATCATCCCCATCGCGCTGCTGATCCCGGCCGCCGCCGACGCCGACCTGCGCGGCGGCGGGAGCTGGTTCGCGAGCAAGCCGATGGTCTGGCTCGGCGAGCGCTCGTTCGCCTTCTACCTGGTGCACCTGCTGGTCCTGCTGTACGGGCACGACTGGCTCGGCCGCGGCAAGAACTGGGACACCACCCAGGCGGTCTTCGTGATCCTCGGCTTCCTGCTGGTCAGCCTGGCGATCTCGGCCGTGCTGTACGAACTGGTGGAGAAGCCCGGTATGCGGCTGCTGAGCGGCGCCCGGCCGCGGCAGGCTGCGGGCGGCGCGGCCCGTGCGGCGGACCGGGGCGCCGGCACGGCGACCGCCGGCGCGGGCGAAGCGGCCGATGACGCGGACGGCCGGCACGGCGAGGACGGCGCGCGGGCCGCGAAGGTCCCCAGCAAGACCTGATCCGACGCGGACGGGGGGGGCGCACCACGGTGGTGGGCCGCCCCGTCCCGCTGGATGCTGCGGCAGCGAGTACGGCTGCGGCTGCACGGGGGTGGTCGGGTCAGCCGGCGGCCCGGGAGACCAGCGTCAGATAGACCGTGACCACGTGTTCGCCGGTGTCGGTGTCCACCTCGCCGCGCAGGTCGACGACGTCGTTGCCGGCCAGCGTCTTGATGTTGTCCACGTGCACCACCACCGTCAGCCGGTCACCGGCGTAGATCGGGCGGCTGTAGACGAACCGCTGGTCGCCGTGGACCACGCGGCTGTAGTCCAGGCCGAGTTCGGGATCGTGCACCACCTGGTCGGTGGCGCGCTGCGCGAGGGTGAAGATGAAGGTGGGCGGGGCGATCACGTCCAGGTGCCCGAGCGCCCGTGCCGCCTGCGGGTCGACGAAGACGGGGTGGGTGTCGCCCACGGCCGCCGCGAATTCGCGGATCTTCTCGCGGCCCACCTCATAAGGCTCAGTGGGCGGATAAACCCGACCGATGTAAGAGGTGTCGAGAGGCATACGGTGCTCCTAGCGCATGGACGTGGAGATATGAGTGCGGCCCAACTGAAGCTGTGGTGGACGGCCGGTCACGGAATGGTCGACGGCGTGGTGTCGGCCCACTGGGGCGCGATCGACAGTACCCACGGGCGCGTCGCGTGACGAGCGGAACGAACCCTCCGTTCCGCTGGGCCGCCGGCCAATCACCGCCCCCCGCGGGCCAATTCCCGGGCCGATAGGCGGCGTCGACGACGGCCCTCGGCATTCTGCCACGAAAACCCGCCGCCGGGGCGCCGAGAGCCGCCATCCGATGCGCGACGAAGACCACCAGAACCCGCCACGGAACGGAATTCCCGACCGCCGATTCCGGAGGGTGGCCCGACAATTGCCGTACGAATCCACTGCGTTTGCCGCGGACCCCACCGGGCCCCCACGGGCCGGGACCCGCACCCCCACCGACCCCCGGCCCGGCCTCGTACCGGCCTCGTACCGGCCCCCCCGCAACCACGTGCCCCCGGCGGGCCGGCCGCGGCCAATCCCGCGCCCGGTAGCGCCCGGTGGCACAGCCGCCCTCCCGCGAGCCGTGCGCGAGCCGGGGTAACGATCCAGCGGCAACGGGCCGGCGCAGTACCCGGGCGGGAACTGTCCCCCGGGGCGCGGGACTCCTTAACTACGTGTCCTTGCTCAGTGTTCAGCCCGGCCCACCCGCAACCCCGACCGGCCACATGATCGTGTGCGGCGACGACGCCCTGGCCCACCGGCTCGCCGCCGAACTGCGCAGCGTCTACGGCGAGCGCATCACGCTCGTCGTGCCGCCCGCGCGGGAGGCCGCCGGGGCGCCCGTACGGGGGCGCGCCGTGGGCCGGGCCACCGCACTGTTCGGGCGGGTCAGCGCCGCCATGGCCCGCGCCGCGTCCGCCGGCGGCGACCCGGCCGGCGGGCCCGCCGACACCGGGACCACCGTCGTGGAGGCCGCCGTCCTGGACGATGCGGTGCTGGTGGAGGCCGGGGTGGAGCGCGCCGCCGCGCTCGCCCTGGTCCATGACGACGACGAGGCCAACATCCGGGCCGCGCTCGCCGCCCGCCGGCTCAGCCCGCAGCTCCGCCTGGTCATCCGGCTCTACAACCGCAAGCTCGGCCAGCGCCTGGAAGAGCTCCTGGACCAGGCGGCGGTCGTCACCGACGCGGGGCAGACCGGCGCGGGAACCGCCCCCGAGGCGGTCACCACGGTGCTCTCGGACGCCGACACCGCCGCCCCGGCGCTGGCCGCCACCGCCATCGCGGGCACCAGCAAGGTGGTGCAGGCCGACGGGCTGATGCTGCGCCTGGTGGAGCGGGCCCCGGCGGCCGGCGGCGAGGTCGGCGACCAGGGCCTGGGTGTCCTCGCGCTGCTCTCCTCGACCGAGGGCGACCCGGCCGGCGCCGACGGCTCCGACAGCAGCGGCGCCGAGGGCCCGCAACTCCTGCCCGACCAGGCGTCGGTACGGGCGGCCACCGGCCGCCGCGCCCTGGTCCTGGAAACCGTCTCGCACGACACGCAGACCCCGGCCACCCGCCGGCTCGGCCGCCGCTGGGCACCGCTGACCTCGCTGCTGCCGGCCCGACTGCGCTGGTCGATCGCCGGCGTGTGCGCGGCGGTGCTCGCCCTCGCCGTGGCTTCCTGGCTGGCCACCGGGGACCATCCGCTGCACGCCGGCTACCTCACCCTGCTGGACCTGTTCGCCATGGGCGACCCGGCCGTCGGCGAGAGCACCAGCCGGCAGGCGATGCAGTTGCTGTCCGGGCTGATCGGGCTGATGCTGCTGCCCGTGATGGTGGCCGCGGCCCTGGAGGCGTTCGGCACCTTCCGTACCGCGTCCGCGCTGCGCCGCCCGCCGCGCGGCCTCTCCGGCCACGTCGTACTCCTCGGCCTCGGCAAGGTCGGCACCCGGGTCCTGGTCAGGCTGCGGGAGATGGACATTCCGGTGGTCTGCGTGGAGAACGACCCGCAGGCCCGCGGCATCGCCGTGGCCCGCCGGATGCGGGTGCCCACCGTGCTCGGCGACGTCACCCAGGAGGGCGTGCTGGAGGCGGCCAAGATCCACCGCGCCCATGCCCTGCTCGCGCTGACCAGCGTGGACATCACCAACCTGGAGGCGGCCCTGTACGCGCGCTCGATCCACCCCGAACTGCGGGTGGCGCTGCGCCTGTACGACGACGCCTTCGCCACCGCCGTCTACCGCACCCTGCGCGCAGCCCACCCACAGGCCCTCACCCGCAGCCGCAGCGTCTCCTCGCTGGCCGCGCCCGCCTTCGCCGGCGCCATGATGGGCCGCCAGGTGCTCGGCGCGTTCTCGGTCGAGCGCAAGGTGCTGCTGCTCGCCGCCGTCGAGGTGGCGGGCCATCCGCAACTCGTCGGCCGCACCGTCGCCGACGCCTCCCGCCCCGGCTCCTGGCGGGTCCTCGCGCTGGACGCCTCGGCCCCCGACCAGCGGCCGGCCGACCTCGGCGCCGCCCTGCGCACCGGCCCCGGCGAACCCCGGCAGCGCCTGGTGTGGGACCTGGACCCGGATTACGTGCTGCGCCCCGCCGACCGCGTCGTGCTCGTCGCCACCCGCCGCGGCCTGGCCGAACTCCTCGGCCGCCCGCAGGCCCGCCGGGCCGGCTAGCCCGCACTCCCAACCACGCGCGCGCGGAGCCCATTGGCCCGCCGCGAACACACCGGGAACGGCCCGGGCCCGGTAACTCCGCAGCGGGCTCGACCGATGCACGGGATTCGCTTCCACCTTGAATTCTTCGGACCCGCGGAATTCTCCGCGCACGACGAATGGTTGACGCCTGGTCTGGTGAATTCACCAGGGCCGAGAGGCCGTCAGGGAAGCGCGCGTAAGGCAGCCGGAGTGACGGCTGGAAGCTCGTAGCGGAACGCGCAGAGCAGCAATGCGCATGCCTTTCCCGGGCGCTGGAAGGGGGTGTTGGTCGAGGAATCCAGGAAGGCTCCCCGCCGCTTTCCCGGAGATGAATCCACCACCTTCCGCACATCGCCCAGATACCGTGCGCCACGCCGCTCGCACGGGGTCGTCAGCCGCCCCGTACGCCAGCGGACCGCGGCGCGCGCCAGCAGGTGGACGTGCCGGGCAGCGGTCGGGAAGGGGGCGGCGGGCGTGACCGGCGGGCCCGGTGGTGGGGGTGCGGGCGCGGGGACTTGGTCTGGGCCTGTCCAGATGTGGTGCGGTCCGTCGCGGGGAGCCGTCGCCGACTCCTTCTCGGTGGCGCCGAACAACGATAGGTTGCGGGACCTATGGAATTGGAGTTGCGGCACCTGCGCATCCTGGTGGCCATCGCCGACGCGGGCAGTCTGACCAGGGCCGCGGCCACGCTCCTGCTCTCCCAACCCGCCGTCTCCACCCAACTCAAACGGATCGAGACGGCGCTGGGCCGCCCCGTGTTCGTGCGCGAGGCGAGCGGGGTGCGGCCGACGCGCTTCGGCGACGAGGTGATAGCCCACGCCCGGAGCGCCGTGGCCAGCGCCGACCGCATCCGGGAGAGCCAGCGCAGCGCGGCCACCGAGACCTCCGTGGTACGCCTCGGCGGCTCGCCGGGACCGGTCTTCTCGCATCTGGCCACCCAGCTCGCCGGGCTGCTCGACGTGCCCGTCGTATCCCAGCAATTCCCCTCCGCAGCATGGGCGTTGGACCGTCTCGCCAACGATCAGCTCGACGTCGCGGCCATCACGGACGTGACCGGTTACGAGACCAGGCCGCGGGCTGGCATCGCCCACGCGGTGATCGGCACCGAGCCGGCGCTCGTGCTGCTGCCGGTCGGCCACCCGCTGGCCGGCCGCGACCGGGTGGAGCTGACCGCGCTGGCCGACGAGAGTTGGACCATGTCGCCGCTGGAGCGCGAGGGCGGCGACCGGGCCGCCTTCACCGCGATCTGCCTCGCGGCCGGCTTCACGCCCCGCATCGACCACGACATCGTCGACGCCGGCACCGCGTTCGACCTGGTCATCCAGGGTGCGGCGATCGCCCTCGCGCAAGGCGGCGTACGGCTGCGGGACGGCATGGCCGCCAAGCGGCTGGCCGGCGACCCGATCCAGGTGCGGCACGTGCTGGCCTGGCGCGCCCCCGGGCGGCTCGTCGGCTGGCAGGAGGCGCTGGTCACGGCGGCCGAGGAAGGCTTCGCCGGGCGCCGGCGCGCGACCGACCTGGAGTGAGGCCCCGTGGCGCACGGCGCCCGACGCCGCGGGCGCGCGCGACCGTGCCGACCCGGCGCCCGCCCGGACCACCGCCCGGGGCCGATGCGCGCCGCGCACCCCCGCGCGGACCGTCCGCCCCGCGCTGATCTCCGGCCGCCGGTGCGTGGTGTGGCCAGCGGCCGTCACCCGTGAAGCCACGGCTGACGGCCGCTGGAGTCTTGCGTGGGGGGTGGCTGTGCCGGCGACGGAGCCCCGAACGCCGACACGGGACGAACCACCGCGCCCCGGGTGCACCGGCGCACGGCCGGCCCGGCCGTGCCCCCACTATCCCGCGCCGCACCACCACACGACCAATGTCAAAGGCCCATAACGGCCAGGTGTTATGGCGGCGCCGAGCTGGGCAGCAGAGCCCCGAGCCGATCACCGGCTCCGGTTGCCGGCGGTTTCCACCGTACGCGCGGGCTCCAGGAATAGCGCGCGCACGAGGGCCGTTACGGTTGCCGGAACCACCGCCGATACGGAAAGCAGGGTGCCGCACATGAGCACGGTGGAACTCACCAAGGACAACTTCGACGAGGTCGTTTCCGGCAATGATTTCGTCCTGATCGACTTCTGGGCTTCCTGGTGCGGCCCGTGCCGTACGTTCGCCCCGGTGTTCGAAGGCGCGTCGGACCGGCACGAGGACCTGGTCTTCGCGAAGGTGGACACCGAGGCCCAGCCGGAGCTGGCGGCGGCCTTCGAGATCCAGTCCATTCCGACGCTGATGATCGTGCGGGAGAACATCGCGGTCTTCGCCCAGCCCGGCGCGCTGCCGGCGACGGCCCTGGAGGACGTCATCGGCCAGGCCAGGGCCCTGGACATGGACCAGGTGCGCTCGTCGGTGGCCGAGGCGTCCGGCCAACAGGGCAACGGTGGCTGACCTCCTGCTGGTCCGGCACGGCGAGACGGAGTGGAGCAGGTCGGGCCGGCACACCAGCCGGACCGACCTGCCGCTCACCGAGCGGGGCGCCGCCCAGGCGCGCGCCCTGCGCCCGCTGCTCGCCGCGCAGCCGCTCGCCCGGGTGCTGGTCAGCCCGCGGGAGCGGGCCCGCCAGACGGCCCGCATCGCCGGCCTGGCCGACCGCGCCGAGACCGAGCCCGACCTGCGGGAATGGGACTACGGCGGGTACGAGGGCCGCACCACGCCCGAGATCCAGCGGACCCGGCCCACCTGGTCGCTGTGGACCGACGGCGTCCCCGCGGGCGATGACCCGGACCATCCGGGGGAGTCCCCGGAGGCGGTCGCCGCCCGGGCCGACCGGCTGTTGGCCCGGCTCGCTCCGCTGCTGGACGCGGGCCCGGCCGCGGGCGGCGGGGCCCCCGATCCGGCCGCGGGTTCGGCTGTCGCCGCGGGCGGTGGGGAGCCCGCCGGCGCCGTGCTGCTCGTGGCCCACGCGCACATCCTGCGCGCGGTCGCGGCCCGCCGGCTCGGCCTCCCGGTGGCGGCCGGTGCACTGTTCCGGCTGGACACGGCCACCCTGAGCCGCATCGGCCTGGCCCACGACCGCCCCACCGTCCTCGCCTGGAACGTCCCCGCCGCGGGCCCAGCGCCTCAGCAGCCCTGACCCGTCTGCTCCACCGGCCACACCCGCTGGAGCAGACCCCAGGTGAACTCCGCGACGTACGCGGCGGGCTCGCCTGCGGCACCGCCCGCGGTGCCTGCGGTACCGGCGCTGCTCGCTGTGCTTACGGCACCTGTGGCGCCTGGCGTACTTGGGGTGTCCGTGGCGCCTGCCGTGCCTGGCGCCGACCCCGGGCCCAGCCCCAGGCCCGGCCCCGGCGCCGTGAAGGCCAGTTGCCAACGGGTGGGCGCCGACCCCTCGCGCGGGCGGGCCGGCGCGAAGGCGCGGGCCACCTCGTCGACCGTGCACGACCAGGGCGCCAGGTCCGCCGCGCTGCGCAGCTCGGGCCCCGCCGCGCCGGGGGCCCGTACCAGCCACTCGTTCCACACGGCGCCGCCGGGCCCGGCCAGCACCTCGAACCGCAGCGTGGGCCAGAGCGGCACCGGCCAGCTCAGCGCCTCGCAGCGCAGGTCACCGATCCGGCGCGGTGCCGTGTCCGCCGGCGGGCCGAGCACCGAGCGGTAGCGCCGCAGCGCGCCCTGCTGACGGGGTGAGCGGACCATCGCCTGCCAGCGCCGGTTCGCCTCCCGCAGCTCGCTCCGGCCCACGCCCAACTCCCGCAGCGCCGCCGCCACCAGGTCCCCCTGGTGGTCGGCCATCCGGCGCAGCAGCACGAGCTGGAACTGCAAGGGCCCGAACGCCGCGCCCGCCCCGGCTCCGGACCCCGCGTCACCGGCCCCCGTTCCAAGGCCGCTGCCGGCCCCCGCCCCTCGCCCCCCGGCCATCAGGCGCCGCTCACCGGCTCGCCCGCACCAGCGCCGCCAGGTGCTCGGCGGCGAAGCGCAGCGGCTCGTCGTCGCTGGAGACCCGGCAGATGAGCTCGGCCCCTTCGAGCGTGGAGAGGATGGTGCAGGCCAGCGCCTCGGCCTTGGCCTGCGGGATGTCGTGCTCCTGGAGCTTGGTCGCGATCAGTTCGCGCCACTGCCGCAGCGCCTCGTCGGAGGTGCGCTGGATGAGCGGTGAGCGGCCGATGATCTCCAGCGCCGTCGCGGCCACCGGGCAGCCGTCGGTCCAGTCGGACTCGCGCAGCGTGTCGGCCAGCAGCAGGGCGCAGTTGGCGACGGCCTCGCCCGGCTCGTCGGAGCTGGTCAGACCGCGCCGCAGGACGTCGGTGAAGTCGGCGGCGCCGAACCGCAGCGCCTCCGCCGCCAGCGCCTCCTTGCCCTGCGGGAAGAAGTGGTAGAGCGAGCCGTAGGTGGCCTTCGCCTCGCGCAGGATCTGCTTGATGCTCGTGCCCTCGTACCCCTGGCGCTGGAGCAACGTCGCCGTCGCCACCACGAGCCGGGTGCGGGTGTCGCTGCGCGCTTCCCGCGGGGCCGTCGTCTCTTCCGTGGCGTCCATGCCCTCAGATTACCGAATGGATCGATCGATCCAGTCTTGCTATCGTGCCACTAGAGCGATCGATCCATTCAGGAGGGGTTGGCGTCATGAGCGATGTGTCCAACGGGGCGTCCGCGGGCGAGGGGCATCCGGGGTTCGGGCGGATGTTCGGCGAGGGGCGGCTCACGGTCGGGCTGTTCCTACCGCTGCGGCAGTACGCGGGCGACATGGAGGTGTTGAAGGGCGCGTTGGAGGTCGTCAAGCAGGCGGACGCGTCGCCGTTCGCGGCCGTCTGGGCGCGTGACGTGCCGCTGTTCGACCCGGGGTTCGGCGACGCGGGCCAGGTCTTCGACCTGTGGACCTACCTGGCCTGGCTTGCCGCGCACACCCAACACCTGGCGCTGGCCGCCGGCAGCGCCATCTTCACCCTGCGCCACCCGATCGACCTGGCCAAGCAGGCCACCACGATCGACCAGCTCAGCGGCGGCCGGCTGGTGCTCGGCGCCGCGTCCGGCGACCGTGCGTCGGAGTTCCCGGCCTACGGCATCGACCACCTCACCCGCGGCGAGCGCTACCGCGACGCCGTCGAGTGGTTCCGCGAGCTCACCGAGGTCACCAGGCCCGCCATCAGCTCCGGCCTCGGCCGCCTCGGCGGCGGCGTCGACCTGCTGCCCAAGCCGGCGTTCGGCCGCGTACCGCTGGTGGTCACCGGCTCCTCGCAGCAGAAGGCGGAGTGGATCGCGGGCAACGCCGACGGCTGGCTGGTCTACCCGGGTTCGGTGTACGGCGAGGGGCCGAAGGCGCTCGGCGCCAAGGCCGCGGCCTGGCGCGAGCTCATCCCCGGCGGCGCGTTCAAGCCGGTGGCCACCAACGAGTGGATCGAGCTGGTCGAGGACCGGCACCAGAAGCCGA
Source organism: Streptomyces sp. 796.1 (assembly GCF_047525675.1). NCBI lineage: Bacteria > Bacillati > Actinomycetota > Actinomycetes > Kitasatosporales > Streptomycetaceae > Streptomyces > Streptomyces sp. 796.1. The sequence continues at coordinate 196,132 of NZ_JBLIWA010000003.1, forward strand.
CCCCGCTGCGCGGCGGCTTCGTGATGCGCACCGGCACCGAGGGCCTGCTCGAACTGCTCGGGCGCTGGCAGGACGCCGGCATCAACCACGCCGCGCTCGGCGTCCAGCACGGCCGCCGGCCGCCCGCCGAGGCCGTCGCCCAGCTCATCGAGGAAGTCGCCCCGCACTTCCCCGCGCTGGCCGGGCCGGAGCCGAAGGGGCTGGAGTGGTGACCGGGTCCGCCACCCGGCTCGGCCCGGGCGCGGCGTGCGCCATGGACGCGGACGCGTTCCGGGCCGCCATGCGGCACTTCCCGACCGGCGTCACCGTGCTCGCCACCTCGGGCCCCGCGGGGCCGCACGGCATGACGGCGAACGCGGTCATCTCGCTCTCCCTCGACCCGCCCACCGTGCTGGCCGCGGTCCACCACCGGACGTGCACGTACACGATCCTGCGCACCGCGCCGACCTTCACCGTCAACGTGCTCGCCGCCGACCAGGAGGACCTCGCCGCGGAGTTCGCGCGCTCAAGCCCGGATCAGGACCCGTTCGACCGGGCGGCCTGGCAGCCGTCCGCGCTGACCGGCGACCCGACGCTGACCCGCAGCGTGGGCGTGCTGCACTGCCGGGTGGCCGAGCGCATCGACGTCACCGACCACACCCTGGTGATCGGCACGGTCATCGACGCCAGCGTGCACCGACCCGAGGCGGCCCCGCTGGTCTTCGCCCGCGGCGGCTTCCACGCCCTGGCCGGCCCGCCACCCGCCGGTCCCGGGTCGGCGCGCTGACCGGTGCGGCGCGGCCGTCCAAAGCCCCGTTGGACCGGCCGCCCGCTGGTCCGCCGGGACCCCCGCACGCGCCGCCCACGTCGGGCAGATGAGCGCCCCCGGTGCGCGAGGGGCCGGTGGTACGCGGCGCAAGCGCCCGTACCACCGGCCCCTCGGTCGTGCTCCCGTCGTGCCCGGCCGTGCCCCCTCTTCCTCAGGCGCCCGGCCGGGCCCGCTCGCGCTACGAGAAGTCGAGCTCCCCGGTCCGGGTGCGCTTCAGCTCGAAGAACTTCGGGTAGCCGGCCAGCAGTCGGGCGCCGTCGAAGAGCCGGACCGCCTCCTCGCCGCGCGGAATGGCCGTCAGCACCGGGCCGAAGAAGGCCACGCCGTCGATGTGGATGGTGGGCGTGCCGACGTCCTCGCCGACCGGGTCCATGCCCTCGTGGTGGCTCTTGCGCAGCGCCTCGTCGTACGCCGTGCTGTCCGCCGCGTCGGCCAACTCCGTCGGCAGGCCCGCCTCGGCCAGTGCCTCCTCGATCAGCGTCCGGTCAACATCCCGCTTCTCGTTGTGGATGCGGGTGCCGAGCGCCGTGTACAGCGGGCGCAGCACCTCCTCGCCGTGCTGCTGGGCGGCGGCTATGCAGACCCGGACCGGGCCCCAGCCGCGCTCAAGGAAGTCCTTGTAGCGCTGCGGGATGTCCTCGCGCCCGTCGTTGAGCACGGACAGGCTCATCACCCGGAACCGCAGGTCGATGTCGCGGTGCTGCTCGACCTCCAGGATCCAGCGCGAGGTGATCCACGCGAAGGGGCAGGCGGGGTCGAAGTAGAAGTCAACAGAGTGGCGGGTGGTGTCATCGCTCATGGTCTGAACCTAACTACTCGGGGGGCGCTTCCGGAGCGATCCCCAGCATCCGTTGGAGAAGATCACGTAGCACCAGGCGCTCCTGGTGCGAGAGCCCGCCCAGGGGCTCCTGTGCGAAGTCGAGCGAACCGCGCAGCCGCTCGGCCGTCTCCTGGCCGACGTCGGTGGGGGCGGCGAGCTTGACCCGGCGGTCGGCCGGATCGGGCCGGCGTTCGACCAGGCCGCGGCATTCGAGGCGGTCCACGATGCCGGTGATGTTCGACGGCTCGCACTTGAGTTGCTGCGCGATGCGGCGCATCGGCATCGGCTCGTGGGCGAGCAGCCCCAGCACCCTGGCCTGCGCACCCGTCAGGGCGTGCTGCGCCGCCGCCTGCTCGTACTGCTCGTGGTAGCGCGCCACCACGGTGCCGATGAGCTGGACGACCTCGAAGGTGAGGGGGTCAGGGGTTGGAGCCATGGTCGCCAGGGTACCTCGTTGCTTGACACCATGAAATATCTACGTGCATGGTTGTTTCACCTGCTGAAACATCTGGAGGGTCCGCCGCATGCCCGCTTCCCGTACGACCGATCTGCCCACCGTCGGCCACGCCTGGCACCTGCTCGCCCGCCCCGACGGCTGGCCCACCCCCGCGGACTTCGCACTCCGCGAGATCGCCCTCGCGGAGCCGGGCCCGGGGCAGCTCCTGGTGCGGAACAAGTATGTCTCGGTCGACCCCTACATGCGCGGCCGGATGAACGACGTCAAGTCCTACATGCCGCCCTTCGCGCTCGACGCGCCCATGGACGGCGCCGCGGTCGGCGAGGTCGTCGCGGTGGGGCCGCAGACCTCCGGCGTGACCGTCGGCGACCACGTGGCGCACCGCCTCGGCTGGCGCGACTACGCGCTGGTGGACGCCGCCGACGCGAGCCCCGTCGACCCCGGGGCCGCCCCGCTCCCCGCCTACCTGGGCGCCCTCGGCATGCCCGGACTGACCGCGTACGCCGGGCTGATGAAGGTCGCCGCGTTCCAGCCGGGCGAGACGGTCTTCGTCTCCGGCGCCGCCGGCGCGGTCGGCAGCCAGGTCGGCCAGCTCGCCCGACTCAAGGGCGCGAAGCGGGTCATCGGCAGCGCGGGTTCGGACGAGAAGGTTCGGCTGCTGCTCGACGAGTACGGCTTCCACGCGGCCTTCAACTACAAGCGGGGCCCGGTCGCCGAGCAACTGGCCGAGGCCGCGCCCGACGGCATCGACGTCTACTTCGACAACGTCGGCGGCGACCACCTCGCCGCGGCCATCGACGCCCTGCACGTCCACGGCCGGATCGCCGTCTGCGGGATGATCTCCGTCTACAACGCCACCGAGCCCACCCCGGCCCCGCACAACCTGCCGCTCATCATCGGCAAGCGGCTGCGGATGGAGGGCCTGCTCGTCACCGACCACGTGGACCTGCGACCCCAGTTCCTGAGCGAGGTCGGCGGCTGGCTGCGGGACGGCAGCCTGCGCCACAGCGAGACCGTGGTGCCCGGCCTGGAGAACGCCGTAGACGCCTTCCTGGGCATGTTGCGCGGCGAGAACGTCGGCAAGATGGTCGTCCGCCTGGACGACTGAGCGGCCCCGCCCGCGCCCGGCAGCCCACCGACCCACCCGGCGTGCGGCTGCGGGCGCGGGCGGGCCCGTACGGACCGCCTTCGGCCGCCACGGCCCCGCACCGCTGCACGGCTCCCGCCGCCCCGGGCGCGTACGGAGCGGGTCCGGCCCCCCAAGGCCCGCGCCCCACGGCCTCCTCCGCCGCCCCGACGGCCCGCCGTCACAGCCCCCGCCGCCCCCGGGTGATCCGCCGCGGGCGCACCGCCTAAGCTGCGGGCCATGCGAGATCTGGCAGTCGGCATGGGGTACCTGATCAAGGGTCAGCGGTGGATGGTGCGCCATCCGCGCGCCTGGGGGCTCGGCATGTTGCCGGCCCTGATCACCTTGGTGGGGTACGTCGTCGCACTGTTCGCCCTGGCCTGGTGGACCGGCGACATCGTCAGGTGGCTGACCCCGTTCGCCGACGACTGGGGCAGCCCCTGGCTCGACCTCTTCCGCACCACGCTGGCCGTGCTGTTCTTCGGCGGCGCGCTGCTGCTCGCCCTGATCACCTTCACCGCCGTCACGCTCCTGGTCGGCCAGCCGTTCTACGAGTCGATCTCGGAGGACGTGGACCGCTCCGTGGACGGCCACGCGCCCGAGTCCGGGCTGCCGCTCTGGCGCGAACTGCTCATCGCCGTACGGGAGAGCACCGCGGTGCTGCTGCGGGTGGCGCTGTGGGGCACGCTGCTGTTCGCGGCCGGCTTCCTGCCGGTCGTCGGCCAGACCGCGATCCCGGCCATCGGCTTCTGCGTCTCCGGCTTCTTCCTCACCGAGGAGTTGGCCGCGGTCGCGCTGGCCCGCCGTCGGGTCCCGCTCGCCGAACGGCTGCGGCTGCTGCGCTCCCGCAAGCTCCTCGTGCTGGGCTTCGGGGTGCCGCTGACCCTGCTCTTCCTGGTGCCGCTGGTCGCCGTCGTGGTGATGCCGGGCGCGGTCGCCGGCGCCACCCTGCTCGCCCGCGACCTGCTGGGCGAGCCGACGTCGCAGGACCCGCCGGGCGAGTCCGCGGCAGCCACCGGCCCGACCACCGGCGCCGCCACCGGCCCCGGCCCGTCCGCCGACCCCGCCACCGCCGGCTGACGGGAGGGTCGGTTACGGGATGTCCGGCCCGGTGCCGGCCAAGGCGACCCGTTACGCGGCGTCCCGCCGGTTGATCACCTGGTACGCCAGGTCGGCCAGCTTCCGCTGACCCTCCTTGTTCGGGTGGAACCAGTCCCACTCGCTCAACTCGTCACCCGTGAAGCGGTAGTCGTACACCGCGCCGTCGTACCGGCACAGCACGTCCCGGGTGCAGACGTCGCGCAGGGCGCTGTTGTACTCCTGCACCCGGCGCTGCACCTGGTCGCGCCGGTCGTTGGCGCGGTCGTGGTCGGCCTGGGCGTCGCGCAGCATCGACGGGCAGATGCCCAGCTTCCACACCTGGCGGCGGATCGGGTCCTTGCGCCCCTCCGACCACAGCCGCTTGAGGTCGGGCACGCTCGCCACGTACACCTGCGTCTTGGGCAGCGCCCGGCGCAGACCGGTCAGGGCGGCGCTGAAGTCGGCCCGGAAGTCGGCGACCGGCGTCATCTCGGCGACCGTGTCCTGGCAGGCGTCGTTGGCGCCGATCATCACGGTGACCAACTCGGGCCGCTTGGCCGTCGCCGCCCGCACCTGGGCGGGCAACTCGGCCATCACCGCGCCGGTCTTGGCGAAGTTCCAGGTGCGCTGCGTGGCGTCGGGCAGCAGTCGCGCGGCGACGCTGTCCACGTCCGAACCGGTCGACCAGGAGACCTCGGGGCAGTCGGACAGCAGCGAGCAGGCGTCGAACCCCCGGGTGATCGAGTCACCGACCGAGGCGACGGAGCCCGGACGGGTGTCCCACGTGGGGGTGGGTTTCGCCGCCGGCCGTTTGGCCGCATCCGTGGCGTTCTTGGCCCCGCTGCCGTCGGCGTCGTCGTTGCACCCCGCGAGCAGGGCCAGGCATGCCAGCAGCGCAGTGGCTGCGGTGGAGCGCCGGAGTCGAGTTGACCGGGCGTGGTCCCGCATCGCTGTTCCCCCCTCGGGCCGGGCAATGATATGTATCCGAGACCGACGGTACGTCATCCGCCCGGCGCTGCCGCGCGGTAGCTTTGCCCGTGTGAGGTGGACCCCCGACCGCGGAGGTGCGCGTCGCGCATGCCGGCACGTTACGTCGCGTCATTTCCTGTCCCATTTAGAGAGAATTACCCCCAGTAGTGTTTACTACAGGTAGTCTCGGGGGCTGGTACGGGTGTGATCATTGGGGCAGAATGGTTGCTGTCCTGGGCTCAAGCCGGTAAGGAACGCGAGGCCGCTGGGGAAGGCGTACCTCGAACCGCACTGGAGGTCCCGGTGACGACACGTGGAGTCCTGTACGTTCACTCCGCCCCGCGTGCGCTGTGCCCGCACGTCGAATGGGCCATCGCGGGTGTGCTCGGAGTGCGCGTCACCCTGGACTGGATCAGACAGCCCGCAGCGCCCGGCACCTGGCGTGCCGAGTTCTCCTGGCAGGGGCAGGCGGGCACCGCGTCCAAACTCGCCTCCGCCCTGCGCGGCTGGCACCTGCTCCGCTTCGAGGTGACCGCCGAACCGTGCGCCACCGCCGAGGGCGAGCGCTACAGCTCAACCCCCGACCTGGGCATCTTCCACGCGGTCACCGGGATACATGGCGACATCCTGATCCCCGAGGACCGACTGCGGGCCGCCCTCGGGCGCGCCTCCCGCGGCGAGAGCGAGCTCGCCACGGAACTGACCAAGCTGCTCGGCAAGCCCTGGGACGACGAACTCGAACCGTTCAGGTACGCGGGCGAGGGCGCGCCGGTGCGCTGGCTCCACCAGGTCGTCTAGGCCGTCGGCCGGCGCCCCGCGGCCCGGCCCGACCGACCCGGCCCTGTCGTCCGGCCCCGACTGCTTGGCGTGCCCCGGCCACCCGGCCCGAGCCCTGACCACCCGGCCCCGCCGCCCGGGCCGTCCTCCCTGCCCCAACTCGCCTGCCCGGGGCCGGTGTTGGGCCGCAGGTGGCCCGGAAGTCCGCCCTGCGCCGGTCCCGGAGCCCGGGTGGCCGGGGGAGCGCGGGGGCGCAGCGGCCGGCGGTGCGGAACGAACGAGCGCCCGCTCGGTCCCAAGGACCGGGCGGGCGCTCCGACGTTCGTCGTAGGCCGGCTGCGGCGCGCGGTGGGCGCCGAGGCCGACCGGGGCGCTAGACCGTACGGAAGGCGAGCGCCACGTTGTGGCCGCCGAAGCCGAAGGAGTTGTTCAGCGCCGCGATCGGACCGTCGGGCAGCGCCCGCGGCTCGTCGCGCACGATGTCGCCGTCGACCTCCGGGTCGAGCTCGGAGATGTTGATGGTCGGCGGGGCCAGCCGGTGCTTGAGCGCCAGCACGGTCGCCACCGTCTCGATGCCGCCGGCGCCGCCCAGCAGGTGGCCGGTCATCGACTTGGTCGCCGAGACGGCCATGTGGTCCACGTCGTCGCCGAACACCTTGCGCAGCGCCTTCAGCTCGGCCACGTCACCCAGCGGCGTCGAGGTGGCGTGCGCGTTGACGTGCACGACCTCGGCGGGCTTCAGGTCGGTCGAGTCGAGCAGGTTCTGGAGCGCGTGGGCGATGCCGCTGCCGGTGGGCTCGGGCTGCGCGATGTGGTGGCTGTCGGCCGACAGGCCCTGGCCGATGGCCTCGCAGTAGACCGTGGCGCCGCGCTGGGCGGCGTGCTCGGCCGATTCGAGGATCACGACGCCGGCGCCCTCACCGAGCACGAAGCCGTCCCGGCCCGTGTCGTAGGGGCGCGAGGCACCTTCGGGGTCCTCGTTGTTCTTGGTCATCGCCATCATGTTGCCGAACGCGGCGATGGGCAGCGGGTGGATCGCCGCCTCCGTACCGCCGGCGACGACGACGTCGGCCCGGCCGGAACGGATCATCTCGATGGCGTACCCGATGGCCTCGGCGCCGGAGGCGCAGGCGCTGACCGGGGTGTGCACGCCGGCCTTCGCGTTGACTTCAAGGCCCACGTTGGCCGCCGGGCTGTTCGGCATGAGCATCGGGACCGTGTGCGGGGAGACCTTCCGCACGCCCTGCTCGCGCAGGATGTCGTACTGCCCGAGCAGCGTGGTCACCCCGCCGATGCCGGACGCGATGACGGCGCCGAGCCGGTCCGGGTTGATGCCCGCCTCGGCCCCGGCCTTGCCGGTGTAACCGGCGTCGGCCCACGCCTCGCGGGCGGCGATCAGCGCGAACTGCGCCGACCGGTCGAGCTTCCTGGCCTGCGGCCGGGGGATGGACTCACCGGGATCCACGGCGATCTCCGCCGCGATCTTGACGGGCAACTGCTCCGCCCAGTCGTGCGTGAGGGGGCCGACGCCGGAGCGCCCTGCGAGCAGGCCCTCCCAGAATGACGCGCTGTCGCCACCCAGCGGTGTGGTTGCGCCGATACCGGTGACGACCACCGTGCGATTGGTCGCGTTCACAGGAATTCTTTCTCCACGGGTAGAGGTGCGGAATCCGCCACCGCCGGGGTGGCGACAGGCGAGGCCCTTAGGCCTGGTGCTTGAGGATGTAGTCGGTCGCGTCGCCGACCGTCTTGAGGTTCTTGACGTCGTCGTCCGGGATCTTGACGTCGAAGCGCTCTTCGGCGGCGACGACGACCTCGACCATGGACAGCGAGTCGACGTCCAGGTCATCGGTGAAGGACTTGTCCACCTGGACGTCCTCGGTCGGGATACCGGCGATCTCGTTCACGATCTCTGCGAGACCGGCGACGATCTCTTCCTGAGTGGCGGCCATGTTGGCGCTCTCCTTCGATGTGTGCGTGAAATGTGCAGCGCCGACGGTTCCGGGCTGCGCTGTGGCGGGGGTGAGTCCGCGGGTTGATCGTACGGACTAGGGGAGGGTAACGACCGTCGCTGCGTAGACGAGACCCGCCCCGAAGCCGATGACGAGAGCGGTGTCGCCGCTCTTCGCCTTCCCGGTGGCCAGCAGTCGCTCCATGGCGAGCGGGATGGAGGCCGCCGAGGTGTTGCCGGTGGATTCCACGTCACGGGCGACCGTGACGTGCTCCGGCAGCTTGAGTGTCTTGATCATCGAGTCGATGATCCGCATGTTGGCCTGGTGCGGGATGAAGACGTCCAGGTCCTCGGCCGCGACGCCGGCCACGTCCAGCGCCTGCTGGGCGACCTTGGCCATCTCGTACACCGCCCAGCGGAAGACCGCCTGGCCCTCCTGCGTGATGGCCGGGTAGCGCACCTCGCTGAGGTCCTTGGCGTCCCGGTAGATCTCCCAGGACTCGGTCTGCATGATGGTGTTCGCCTTGTCGCCCTCCGAGCCCCACACAGTGGGGCCGATGCCGGGCTCCTTGGCCGGGCCCACCACCACCGCGCCGGCGCCGTCGCCGAACAGGAAGGCCGTCGCGCGGTCCGTCCGGTCGGTCAGGTCGGACAGCCGCTCCACGCCGATGACCAGCACATGTTCCGCGCTGCCCTCCACCACCATGCCCTTGGCCAGGGTCAGGCCGTAGCCGAACCCGGCGCAGCCGGCGGAGATGTCGAAGGCGGCGGGCTTGGCGGTGCCGAGCAGGTGGGCGATCTCGGTGGCGATGGCCGGGGTCTGCTTGAAGTGCGAGACGGTCGAGACGATCACGGCGCCGATCTGGTCCGGGGTGATCCCGGCGTCGGCGATGGCCTTGCCGCCGGCCTCGACCGACATGGCGGCCACGGTCTCATCCGGGCCGGCCCAGTGCCGGGTGGCGATGCCGGAGCGCGAGCGGATCCACTCGTCCGACGAGTCGATGTGCTTGAGGATCTCCTCGTTGGGCACCACGCGGGTCGGGCGGTAGCCGCCGACGCCGAGGATGCGCGCGTACGGAGAGCCCTGGGCGGGCTTGATCTTCGACGTCATGCTCTGGGACTCCTATTCGGCCGGGGCAGCGTGCTCGGCGATCAGCGTCCGGGCCGCTTCCAGGTGGTCCGGCTTCTTCAGCGCCAGGTGCTGCACGCCGGGCAGCGCGCGCTTGGCCAGCCCGGTCAGGGCTCCGCCGGGTGCCACCTCGATGAGGGCGGTGGCGCCCAGACTGCTGAAGGTCTCCATGCACAGGTCCCAGCGCACGGGGCTGGCGACCTGGCCGACCAGGCGGTCGATCACCTCGGCGCCGGAGGCGACGAGCTGACCGTCCTTGTTGGACACGTAGCGGGTGCGCGGGTCGGCCGGCACGAGCTGCTTCGACGCGGTGGCCAGCGCCTCGACCGCGGGGGCCATGTGCTGGGTGTGGAAGGCGCCGGCGACCTTCAGCGGCACCACCTTGCGGGTGCCTTCGGGCTTGTCGGCCACGAGCGCCGCGAGCTGCTCCGCGGTGCCGGCGGCCACGATCTGGCCCGCACCGTTGACGTTCGCCGGCGTGAGGCCGAGCTTCTCCAGGTGCGGCAGGACCACGTCCGGCTCGCCGCCCAGCAGGGCGGCCATGCCCGTCTCGGTCACCGCGGCGGCCTCGGCCATGGCCAGGCCCCGCTTGCGCACCAGGCGCAGCGCGTCCACGTTGGACAGCACGCCGGTCAGTGCGGCGGCGGCCAGCTCGCCGACGCTGTGGCCGGCCGCGACGCCCACCCGGGCGGCGAGGTCGTCCGTCGTCGGGAAGAGCTGCTGCGCCGAGACCAGCGCGGAGGCCACCAGGAGCGGCTGCGCTACGGCAGTGTCCCGGATCTCGTCCTCATCGGCCTTGGTGCCGTAGTAGACGAGGTCCAGATCGAGAATGGTGGACCAGGCACGGAGCTGGTCCTCGACACCGGGAAGTTCGAGCCAGGGGGCGAGGAAGCCGGGCGACTGGGCGCCTTGGCCGGGAGCGACGAGTACGAGCACTCTCACACTCTCTCTCGCGACGGGTGTCGGCCGCCCGTGGGGACAGGGACGAAGAACCGTCTGGGGAATTGTGGACGTCGGACAAAACCCTGGAGTCACGCTCCTGCGTCGGCGAGCCGCCCCAGGATCAGGGCGATGCGGAGCGTGAACGCGGACCGTACGTCAGAGGGTGACCACCCGGTGACATCGGTCACACGTCGCAGCCGGTAGCGCACGGTGTTGGGGTGCACGAACAACATGCGGGCGGCGCCCTCCAGACTGCTTGCCTGTTCCAGATAGACGCTCAGCGTCTCCAAGAGGGCCGATCCCGCCTCGCTTAGTGGTCTGTAGATCTCCTCCACTAGCTGTTCACGAGCGGCAGGGTCGCCGGCCATCGCTCGTTCGGGCAGCAGGTCGTCGGCGAGCACCGGCCGCGGCGCGTCGGGCCAGGCCGCGCTGGCCCGCAGGCCGGCCGCCGCGGCCCGCGCCGAGCGCGTCGCCGACACCAGGTCGCCGACGATGGGGCCGGCCACCACGGGGCCGGCGGCGAACGGCCCGATGAGCGCCTTCGCCGTCTGGAGCGGATTGTCCGAACCGCCCGCGATGACCACCAGGCGCTCGCCGAGCACCCCGGTCAGCACCTGCACCTTGGCGTGCCGGGCGGCGCGCCGGATGGCCTCCACCGTCAGCTCGCTGTTGCCGCTCGGCGCGGTGCCCAGCACCACGCACACCGACTCGGGCGAGGTCCAGCCGAGCGCAGCGGCCCGGGACAGCGCGCCCTCGTCGGCCTCGCCCGAGAGCACCGCGTTGACCACCAGCGACTCCAGCCGGGCGTCCCAGGCGCCGCGGGCCTCGGCGGCCTGCGCGTACACCTGGGCGGTCGCGAACGCGATCTCGCGCGCGTAGACCAGCACCGCCTCGCGCAGCACCGATTCGTCACCGGGCGCCGCGACCTCGTCGATCGCCGACTCCATGACCTCGATGGTGGTGCGCACCATCTCCACGGTCTGGCGCAGCGTGATCGCCCGGGTCAGCTCCCTGGGCGCGGTGCCGAACACGTCGGTGCTGATCGCCTGCGGCGCGTCGGGATGCCGGAACCACTCGGTGAACGCCGCGATGCCGGCCTGGGCGACCAGGCCGATCCAGGAGCGGTTCTCGGGCGGCATCGCCCGGTACCACGGGAGCTGCTCGTCCATGCGGGCGATGGCGACCGCCGCGAGCTTGCCGGACGACTTCTCCAGCCTGCGGAGCGTTGCGGGATGCGGGTGCGGAAGGGCGGATGCGGGTTCAGGCACGAAGACAAGCCTGCCTTATCGGATGGGGTGCGCGCGGGCACGGGGTCCCGGCAGGGGCTACCGTGGGCCGATGACGTGGGTTCAACGGGCTGGTGAGCGGTACCGGGGCGGGGCGGAGCCGGGGATCGAAACCTGGCATGCGTTTTCCTTCTCGGGTTTCTACGACCCGGACAACGTGCGGTTCGGGCTGTTGGCGGCGTGCAACGAGGAGAACCTCGCGCCCGGCGCCGGGTTCGACGAGCATCCGCACCGCGATCTGGAGATCGTCACCTGGGTGATCGAGGGCGAGCTCACCCACGAGGACTCCACCGGGCACCGGACGGTTGTCCGCCCCGGCGACGTCCAGCGGCTGAGCGCCGGCAGCGGCGTACGGCACAGCGAGCGCAACGCGGGCGCCGATCCGCTGCGCTTCGTCCAGATGTGGCTGACCCCGGCGGCCTGGGGCGGCGAGCCCGAGTACGAGGTGGTCCGCGGCCTCGCCGACGCGACCCCGTACGCACTGGAGCGGGCCGGGGCCGTGCTGCACCCGCGCCGGCTGGCCGACGGGGCACGCACGGCGCTGCCCGACGCGCCCTCGGTCTACCTCCACGTGGTGCGCGGCCAGGTCGAGTTGGCCGGCGAGCGGCTCGGCCCCGGGGACGCCGCCAGGCTCCAGGAGCGGCCCGGGCTGCACGCCACCGCGGTGGGCGACGCGGAGTTCCTGGTGTGGGAGATGCACGGCGAGCCCGACTTCGGGTACTGAGCCAGGGGCCGGGCGGCGGAGGCTCGGCCCCTGGCCCGGTCGCGCGTACGGGGCGCGGCGGACCAGGCGCCGGGCCCGGTCCGGTACGCGTACGGGCCCGGCCGGGGCGGCCGTTACGCGCTCGCCAGCTCTGCGAGGACCGCGTCCGTCAGGGCCGGCCACACCTCGATCGCCCACGGTCCGAACGCGCGGTCGGTCAGCGCCACGCAGGCCGCGCCGGCCGCCGGGTCCACCCACAGGAACGTGCCGGACTGGCCGAAGTGGCCGAAGGTGCCGGGCGAGGAGGTGGCGCCGGTCCAGTGCGGGGACTTGCCGTCGCGGATCTCGAAGCCGAGGCCCCAGTCGTTGGGCCGCTGGTTGCCGTAGCCGGGCAGCACGCCGGCGAGGCCGGGGAAGACGACGGAGCTGGCTTCGGCCAGGGTCTGCGCGGCCACCAGGCGCGGGCGCTGCAACTCGGCGGCGAAGGCGGCCAGGTCGGCGACGGTGGAGATGGCGTCCTTGGCCGGCGAACCGGCCAGCTCGCTGTCGGCCATGCCCAGCGGCTCGAACACGGCCTGCCGCACGTACTCGGGGAAGGGGATGTCGGTGGCCGCCGCGATGTGCTCGCCGAGCACCTCGAAGCCGGCGTTGGAGTAGATGCGCCGCTCGCCGGGCCCGGCCATCGTGCGGTGCTCGTCGAAGGCGAGGCCCGAGGCGTGCGCGAGCAGGTGCCGCACGGTCGCGCCGGCGGGCCCGGCCGGTTCGTCGAGGTCGATCGCGCCTTCTTCGACGGCGACCAGCGCGGCCAGCGCCACCAGCGGCTTGGTGACCGACGCGAGCGGGAACCGGTCGCGGGTCGGGCCGTGCGACCCGGCCAGCGTGCCGTCGGAGCGTACGACGGCCGCAGCCGCCGAGGGGACCGGCCAGTTCTCGATCATCCGCAGGCTTTCCATGCCGGCGAGCCTACGGCCTGGCCGCCGCCGCACCGCGCCCAGGTCCGCCGCCCGCACCCGCCCCGGACCGCCTCCCGACCGCCGGCGGGATGCGGCAGCCGACCCGATGCCGCACGGCATGGCACCGTACGGCGTGGCGCCCGTGCGACAAGGGCACCCGTACGATCCGGTACGGACCGGCACCCGCGGGCCCCGTGCGGGCGGTGCTGCGGGCCGTGCTCCGGGCGTGCGCGGTCATCGCCGCGGCGCCCCGTACCAGCGGGTCCGGGAATGCGGCCGGGTTTTTCTCGCTTGCTTGGAGTGCACTCAAACTCTCTAGCGTTGCAGTCGTCGCGAGGGAAACCGAACCTGCGAAGGGTGGACGGCATGACCGTGACGGATAGCGCGTACGCCACCGTGGCCACGCGAACCGAGGCGACGGTGGGGGCGGCGTGCGCGGCGCCCGTGGCGCAACCCAAGCCCACCGGCCAGGACCGCTACACCATCAGCGAGGTCGTCGCCCTGACCGGGCTGAGCGCGCACACCCTGCGCTGGTACGAGCGGATCGGCCTGATGCCGCACGTGGACCGGTCGCACACCGGCCAGCGCCGCTACTCCAACCGGGATCTGAACTGGCTCGATCTGGTCGGCAAGTTGCGGCTGACCGGGATGCCGGTGGCGGACATGGTCCGCTACGCGGAACTGGTCCGCGCCGGCGAGCACACCTTCCCCGAGCGCGAGGACCTGCTCACCGCGCACCGGGAGGACGTACGCCGCCGCATCGCCGAGCTCCAGGGCACCCTCGCGGTCCTCGACCACAAGATCGACAACTATGCTGACGCCCGCCGGGCGTCGGAGAGGGTCTGACCTCCATGAGCAACGAGAAGATCGCAGCCGTCGCGCTCGGTACGGACGGCCCGCTGGTCGGCGTGCAGGGCCTGGGCTGCATGGGCATGTCGTACGCCTACGGGCCGACCGACGAGACCGAGGCGCGAGCCACCTTGGAGCACGCGCTGGAGCGGGGCGTCACCCTGTTCGACACGGCCGACGTCTACGGGCACGGCCGCAACGAGGAGTTCATCGCCCCGTTCGTCGCCGCGCACCGCGACGAGATCACGCTGGCCACCAAGTTCGCGATCGAGCGCCGCGAGGACGAGCCCGAGTTCCAGCAGATCCGCAACGACCGCCCGTACCTGCGCCAGTCCGTCGAGGGCAGCCTGCGCCGGCTCGGCGTGGACCACATCGACCTCTACTACATGCACCGGCGCAACGTGGAGGTGCCCATCGAGGAGTCGGTGGGTGCCATGGCCGAGCTGGTCACCGAGGGCAAGGTCAGGCACCTGGGGCTGAGCGAGGTCACCTCAAGTGAGCTGCGCGCCGCGCACGCCGTGCACCCGATCGCCGCGTTGCAGTCGGAGTGGTCGCTGTTCAGCCGGGACTGCGAGCGCGGCCCGGCGCTGGTCGCCGCCGAGCTCGGCATCACCTTCGTGCCGTACTCGCCGCTCGGCCGCGGCTTCCTCACCGGCTCGTTCGTCCACGCCGACCAGGAGCTGGCGGCCGACGACTGGCGCCGCACCCAGCCCCGGTTCACCGGTGACAACGCGGCGGCCAACGCCGCGCTGCTGGCCCCGCTGCGGGCCATCTCCGAGGCGCGCGGGGTGACGCTGGCGCAGGTCGCCCTGGCCTGGGTGCACCAGCGGGCCGAGGTGCACGGGCTGACCGTGGTCCCGATCCCCGGCACCCGCAAGCGCACCCGCCTGGACGAGAACCTGGACGCCAGCCGGCTGGTCCTGACCGCCGACGAGCTCGCCACCCTGGAGCCCATCGCCGACCAGGTCGCGGGCGACCGCTACCCGGACATGTCGTTCAGCGCGGCCGGCCGCGAGTAGCGCGTACCGCCCCCGCGGCCG
>NZ_JBLIWA010000003.1:211069-238767 GCF_047525675.1 Streptomyces sp. 796.1
GGCCCGGCGCCGGCCGCGGGGCGGGCCCCCGGCCACCGGCGCCGGGCGGCCCGGTACGGCGCGTCGGCCCGCGCTCGAACTGCCACGCCCACCGCACGAGCACCACCAACACCGCGGCGAACAGCGGCAGCCAGGCGCACCGCCACAGCAGCCAGGCCACCGAGTCCGGCGCGCCCACCAGCCCCGGCACCTCGCCCGGCCAGGCCGCCGCGGGCACGGCGAAGACCAGCGGCGCGAACTGGTGCCAGCACAGCAAGGTCAGCGCCGCGACGTTGACGGCCGCCACCGGCGCCCACAGCAGGGGCCGCCGCAGCAGCCGGGTCAGCGGCCCGTACAGCAGCAGCGCAGCCCCGCACTGGGCCGCGGCGAGCGCAGGGACCAGCAGCGACGGCGGGTGCGAATTGGTGCGAGCGGTGCCCGGCACCCCGACCGTGCTCACCGGATAGCCGCCGGGGCCGACCAGCACCGCCAGCAGCACCACGCCCCCGACCAGCAGCAACCACGCGCCACCGGGCCCGAGCCGGCCGCGCCCCCACGCTACGCCGAGTACGTACCCGAACAGCCAGCCGGGCAGCACGGTGAGCAGTCCGACGGCGGCCGGCACGGCGTCCCCGTACGGCCCGTACCGCAGCAGGTCGACCGCGGCCACGCAGAGCAGCAGCGCCGCGGCCGGCCAGCCGCCGGCGCGGCGCACGGCGCGGTCGCAGTACGGGGTGAGCGCGGTCAGCACGGCGTAGACGGCGAGGAACCACAGGGGTTGGGCGATGCGGACCAGGCCGGTCCGCAGGGTGCCGGCCGGCACGCCGACGGCGTGCAGTTCGAACGCCAGCACCGTGCAGCCCACCGCGAGCGCGCCGACCGGGCGGCCGAGTCGGCGGAGCCGGCCCCGCAGCCAGCCGCCGGTGGCAAGGCCACGGGCGGCGGCCCGGTCCCAGGAGCGGACCGAGGCGTACCCGCCGACCAGGAAGAACAGCCCCAGCAACTGGAACAGCCAGGTCAGCGGCGCGAGTTCGGGGAGGGCGACCAGCGGGCTCGCGCTGTCGAGCGCGCCGTCCGGGCGCAGCGTCAGCCCGCCGAGCAGCCAGTGCCCGATGACCACGCCGCCGAGTGCCAGCGCCCGCAGCCCGTCCACGGCCCGGTCCCGGCCGGCCGGGGTCGCGGCGTCCACCCGGTGGGCCGCCTCCCTCGCCCGGGCCAGTGCCGACCGCACCCGTAAGCCAGCTCGGGGAACCGCATCAGCGCAGGTCATCGACGCACTCCGAGACCGCGGCCGGCGGGCTGTCGGCGGTCACCGCGCAGCGCACCGCGGTGAGGTCGCCGAGCGTGATCCGGGCGAGGTTGCGCAGCGACTCGGTGCCGGGCAGGAAGTACTCCGCGTGGTCGTTGACGCCCGCCGTCGACAGCCGCCGGGCGCCGAAGTCCGCCGCCGCCGGGTCGGCGCCGTGGCCGAGCCCGAAGAGCTGCACGTGCGGCACCCTGCCGATCCAGTCGGCCCCGTCCCTGGCCGCCCACACCCGGGCGCTGGTGCCGAGGTCGGCCGCGTGCTCGGCCCGCACGCCCGGGCTGCCGAGGACGACCAGGTCAGCCACGGCGGCCCCGAACCGGTGCGCCGCCCTTCCGCAGACCACAGAGCCGTAGCTGTGGCAGAGCACGGCGGGCGGGGCGGCGGGCGCACCGTCGGCGGCGGCGAGCCCGGCCAGGAAGCGGTCGAGCCGGGGCGCACCGGCCGCCGCCAGCCGGCCCGTCGCCGCGTCGAGACCGAGCCCGACCGGCGTGGAGTAGCCGGTCCAGGAGATGACGGCGGTCCCGGTGCCGGGCGCCTGCCGAGCGAGCTCGCCCCGCAGCGCCCGCGCCATGCCGACCGGGGTCCGCGCGTTCGACGGGGACTCTGTGTCCGCCGCGTTCGCTGTGCTCGCCGTGAATGCTGCGTTCGCCGTACGTGCCGAGTCCGCCGCGTCGGCGGTCGCGTACGAACCGAGGTCGACGTCCGAGCCCGGCACGATCACCGCGGTGCGGCGGGCGGTCGTCAGGTCTCCGAAGACCTCCACGAGTTGACCGCGGTCCCGCGGGTCGAAGGCGAGGATCTGCCGGTCGCCGGAGAGCAACGCGGTGTACTCGGCCGCCCGTTCGCGGGCCCACGTGCGGCCCTGGTCGGTGAGCGCGCCGTCCGTGGCGCGGGCGCGTTGCCGGTCGCGCTCGGCCGCCAGCGCACGGGCGTTGGCCGCGTACCGCAACGTCACCGGCGCGCCGTCCAGATTGCCCACGATCAGCGGGTGGTGCACGGCCAGCGAATGCCGTTCGGCCGGGTCGAGCCCGGCGAAGAAGCGGGCGACGGCGGTCGGGGACGCGGTGGCCGGGTCGGGGAGTTGACGGCCGAGCGAGGTGTCGGCGCGCCAGGCCGCGGCCCCCGGCGGCGGCCCGGTGATGGCCGGCTGCTGGTGGGCGACGGCCCAACCCGCCGTACCGGCCACGGTGGTGACGGTCAGCGCGGCGGCCACCAGCGCCCGCCCGCCGCGTCCGCGCCGCCGCCCGCGCCGCCCCGCCGCGTCCCGCTGCCCCCGCTGCGCCATCGCCGCCCGCTCCCTCCGCCCCGGTGGCGCGCCCTGCTGACGGCCTGGTGAGGAGGAAGCTAGGAAGCGGAAGGGGCAGCGGACCTCACGCCGGAGAGCCCACTTGCCGCTGGCTCTCCGGTACGGCCCCGTGCTACCTGGGTAGGGGGTTGCTGCCGTCGCCCCAGGTCAACGGGGTGTACCGGGGCGCGGGTGGCGGACTTGCGGGCGGCGTGGGCGCCGGGCCGGCATCTGTGGTCTGCCGCACGTTCCGGCGCCCCGGGCCGCGGGGTGGCCGCCGGGGGCAACCCCGGCTCAGCCGTTGGCAGCGCCGGCTCAGGGCGCCTCGCCCGGGGCGACCAGCCCCGATTCGTACGCGAAGATCACGGCCTGGGCGCGGTCCCGCAGCCCCAGCTTGGCCAGCACCCGGCCGATGTGGCTCTTCACCGTCTGTTCGGCGAGTACCAGCGCGGCGGCGATCTCCGTGTTCGACAGGCCCCGGGCTATGAGTTCGAGCACCTCCGTCTCACGCGGCGTCAGGTCGCGCAGCCGCAGCCCGGGGTCCCGGCGCGGGGCGGGGCGCTGGCGGGCGAAGTCGGCGATCAGCCGGCGGGTCACCGAGGGCGCGAGCAGCGCGTCGCCCTGGGCGACGATCCGTACGGCCGAGATCAGGTCGGCCGGTGGCGCGTCCTTGAGGAGGAAGCCGCTGGCGCCGGCGCGCAGCGCCTCGTACACGTAGTCGTCCACGTCGAAGGTGGTCAGCATCAGCACCTTGGGCCGGTGGATGACGCCCGGCGGCGGCGCGAGCAGTTGGCGGGTCGCCTCCAGGCCGTCCATCTCGGGCATCCGGACGTCCATGAGCACCACGTCGGGGTGGGTGGCGCGGCTGACCTCGACGCCCTGCCGGCCGTCCGGGGCCTCGCCGACCACGTCGATGTCGCTCTGCGCGGCCAACAGCGCGGCGAATCCGGCCCGCACCATGGCCTGGTCGTCAACGATGATCACTCGGGTGGTCATGGCGTCCTGGAGTCCTTCGTCTCGCGGGCGGGCCGGGGATGGGGCAGTGCTGATGCGTACGGGTCAGCGCGGGTCAGCGGATGAAGTGCGGCTCGGTACGGGCGATGCGCGTCGGGTGCGGGTGCGGGTGCGGATGGGCGTGGGCGCGGAGGTGGGGCGGCTCCGGGTGGCCGGCCCGGGTCGGGGCGGGTCAGGTCGGGGTGGTCCGGTCCGGGTCCGCCGCTCGGTCCGCTCCGGGGCCCGTCCCGGCCGCCGGGTCCAGCGCGCCCACCGTGCCCGCCGCCGCGCGGGCCGCGTCCGGTGGGTCGAGCGGCAGCCTGGCCGCGACGCGGAAGCCGCCGTCGGGCAGCGGCCCGATGTCCACCGTGCCGCCGACCAGCCGCACCCGCTCCCGCATGCCCACCAGGCCGTGCCCGGTACCGGCGGCCTCCAGCGGGGCCGGCGCCGCCGCCGGCGACGCGTAGTTGATCACCAGCACCCCCAAGTGCTCCCCGGTCGTGGTGAGCGACACCCGGGTGGTCGCGCCCGGCGCGTGCCGTACGACATTGGCCAGCGCCTCCTGCACGATCCGGTACGCGGACAACTCCACGGCCTGCGGCAACGGCCCGAGGCCGGTCACCGCGGCGGAGATCTCGCACTCCACCGGCACGCCGGCCCGTACCGTCGCCTCCACGAGCTGCGGCACCCGGTCAAGCCCCGGCTGCGGGGCGAGCTCCGGGTCCCCGCCGGACCCACCGCCGTCGCTGCGCAACACGCCGAGCAGCCGGCGCATCTCGGTCAGCGAGTCCCGGGCCGCCGCGGCGACGGACGCGAACTCCTCGCGCGCCTGCGGCGAAAGGCCCTCGATGCGGTACGGGGCGCTGTCCGCCTGCACGGTGATCACCGACATGTGGTGCGCGACCACGTCGTGCAACTCGCGGGCGATCCGCGCGCGTTCTTCGAGCAGCGTGCGGCGGGCGCGCTCCGCCTCGCTGATCGTCTCCACCTCGGCCAGCCGGCGCTGCGCGTCCCGGCGCTCCCGCAGCGCCCCGCCGACCAACAACACGATGCCGCTCAACACGAAGAGCAGGACGGGCGAACCGTCGCTGCGCTCCTGCGAGACCAGCTCGAAGAGGGTGCCGGCGGCGCCGGTCAGCAGCCAGATCGCGGCCAGTGTGCGCCGCCGTTCGCGCAGCCCGAGCAGCAGACAGAGCGGCAGGTAGCCGACGATCACCATCGGCGTCCACGGCCACGGGTTGAGGTTCTCCGCCCCCACCGCGAGCAGCGCGAACGCGCCCACCACATCGGCCGGGAAGATGATCCACCACGCCTGGAGCGGCCGGGTCAACGCCAGCAGCAGCGGCCCGGCCTGCGTGAAGGCAAACACCGCGGAGAGCGCGGGGTGCAGCCCGGCGTTGTTGGTGAGCACGGTGCCCGTGACCGGCACCAGGACCACGGTGAACACGAAGACGACGGCGTACGACAGCCGCCGCAGCCAGCGCCGTTCACTGTTCGCGAGCAGCGCCCTGGGCGGGCCGGTCGGCGTGGTCAGATCGTGCAACACCCCGCGCGCGAACGTGCGTAGGGCGTGCGCGGCCCGCTGCCGTACGGACGAGAACGGGGCTGTGCCTGTGGGTGGGGTCGCGGGCGGGCCCGTATCGGGCGCAGGTGGCACGGCTGATGGCCCGTCGCCACCTGGCGAGGGCGAAGCGGATGCGGGGGGCGTGGCGGACATGGCCCGCCCAGCGTATGACCTGTCCTACTCCCGCAGGCCGGCGGGCCGCGTGCCGGGCCGCGCGCGAACCGCCTGGTGGGCCCGCCGCGCCGGCAGCGGGCCCACCAGGCCCAAGCCCAAGCCCAAGCTCACAGCTCCGCGAGGAGCTCCGCCTTCTTCGCCGTGAACTCGTCGTCCGTGAGCAGCCCGGCCTGGTGCAGATCGCCCAAGTGCCGGATGCGGTCGGCGATGTGCGCCGGGTCGGGGCGGGCTGCCACCTGCTGGGGCTCCACGGGTCCCGGCACCGCGGTGCCGTGCAACCCGGAGCCACCGCCGCCGCCCGAGCCGGCCCGTACGGCCTCCAGCACCGCCGCCGCGAACGGCAGCGAGTCGTGCACCAGGCCGTACCCCATGCCGAAGACGACGGCGGCCGGGTTCTGGTCCGCCTCGCGCGACTCGCTCCCGTCCGAGCCGCGTGCCACCAGACGCAGGTACCCGTTGAAGACCTCGGGCGACCGCCACTCGACCCCGGCCAGGTCGCCGATCTGGAACCGCTGGTCACCGGCCTTCCACTTGGCCGACGACGCCCCCGTCCAGAACCACCGGAAGATCACCGACGTGCCGTCGAAGGACGCCTTGCCGTCGTACGCCTTGAAGGACAGCGGGGGCGGCGGCGCGGCCACCAAATGGGTCTCGGCGGGCATCCCGGCCTCCGGGCCGAGCGCGCCGCGCACCGTCTCCGCGTAGTACTCGGCCAGCACCTCCCGCTCGGCCGGCAGCACCAGCCGGTACGGGTCGCACCCCTCCTTGAGCTGCCCGTCCGCCGCGTCCATCAACGGATCGGCGCCGGGTCTCGGCACCGCGCGCAACACCACCGTCCCGCGCTTGCCGGGTGTCAGCTCGACCCCCGCCAACGCCTCGTAGGGAATGCGGCGTTCACCGAGCACCTGGAGCAGCTTCGGTGTACGTATCCCCCGTTCGAAGCGGATGAGCACGGAGTCGGCGTCGAACTCCCAGACCGTGTGAAAACCGGCCAGCACATCACCCATGTGGCTCATCGTATGTTGCGGTCGCCCGCCCGTCCCCCTTTGGTGCGCTACGCGCGTCAAGCCTCTGCTTGGCGATCTTCCGAACTTTCCCCGCGGTCAGGTCAGGCCCGCGGTACAGGCGTCACCGCCTCCGCAACTCACCGACGACACCGCTCCGACGCCGACCTCGGCGAAGTTGGCGAGGCTCGTCGTACCGGGCTCGAAGTATCCCGCGTGCCCCACTGCCCCGTCAGCAGACAGCACACGGGCGCCGAAGTCGGCCGATACCGGGTCCGCCCCGTGGCCGAGCCCGGCGAAGTCCAGGTGCGGCACGTCGGCGATCCAGTCGCCGGAGTCCCGCATGGCCCAGATACGGGCCGAGGTGCCCAGGTCACGGGCGTGTTCGGCGCGCATGCCGGGGCTGCCGGCGACGGCGACGTCGGTCACCTGGCGCGGCACCCGGTCGGCGGCCACCCCGCACACCACCGAACCGTAGCTGTGGCAGAACAGCGCGACCGTGGCCCCCGGCCGCCGCGGCAGCCCGCCGAGGGTGGCCAGCAGCCGCCGTGCGCCGTCCGCCGCCCTGGCCCCGGTCGCGGCGTCGATGCCGAGCCCGGCCGGGCTGGTGTAGTCGGCCCAGGCGATGACGGCGGTCCGCGTCGCCGGGCCGGCCGCGCGCTCCGCGGCGTACAGCGCACGCGCCATGCCGACCGGCGCCCGGCGGGGCTGCCCGGTCCGCTCGAACGTCAGCAGGTCGGTGTCCACGCCCGGTACCACGATCGAGACCCGCCGCGCGGTTGCCACGTCGCCGAAGACCTCGGCGACCCGCCCCGACCCCGTCGGATCGAAGGCCAGCACCTGTCGGCCCGGGCGCAGCAGCGACAGCAGCCGGTGCACCAGCCGCCGCGAGGCGCGCTGCCCGTCGGCGGTGAGCCCGCCGGACCGCGCCCGCGCCCGCTCCGCCCGCACCGCGTCGGCGAGCGCGATCCGGTTGGCCCGGTAGCGCAGCGCCACCGGCGCACCGTTCAGATTGCCCACGGTGAGCGGGTAGCGGCGGGCGAGCCCGGTGGCCTGGGCGTCGGTGAGCGAGCCGAAGAACCCCTCGACGCGGCTCGGCGCGGTGCCCGGCTCCGGCAGCGGGCGCCCCGCGACGCTGCCGGCGCGCCAGGCGGCCAGCGAGGCGGAGAACGCGTCCGGCCGGGCCCTGAGCTGCCGGCCGGCCGTCCATCCGCTGGTCGCGAGCAGCATGAGGACCACGACCAGGACGAGCGTGGTACGCGACGCCGTGGCCGTGGCGGCCCACGACAGGGGATGGGAGGAGCCGAGCTCAGGAAGGGAAGTCACCGCGAACCACCCTAGGAGACGCCGACCGGCGCTCGGCAAAACGGGTGAGCCATCTCACGTTCCCGCGGGGGCAACTCGGCGGTGGTCAACGGGTGGCGAAGCCCGCCGCACCGGACCGGAACCCACCCCGCGCCCGGGCGCGGCGCACCGCGGGTGGTTGGCCCTGGCGGCCGGGCGCGGGGTGGCTTGCCTGCTGTGGGGTCGGCGCCGGGGCAGCCTGTCGTATCGGGCCGTCCGAGCTGGGCCGGAGCAGCCTGTCGTACGGGCCGGGCTGGGCCGGAGCGAGCCGTTCGGGGCCCGGCCGGCCCCACCGCCGTACGGACCTACGGCCGTGCCGGCGCCGTACCCGCAGCGGCGGCGGTTACGGGGCGTGTCGCGTCGCGCCGACCCGGGGGCGGTGCCAGTCGTCGGCGAGGGCGGGGGCGAGCAGGTCCAGGTAGGACTCGGTGAGGTCGCGGATCGCGGCCGTCGTCCAGTCCTCGCCCTCGCTCCATGCCCGGCTCGCCACCCGCATGACGCCCCCGAACGCGGCCACCAGCACCCGCGGCCTGGGGTCGAGCTCCGGGTCCACGCCCTCACGGCCCGCGATCACCTGCGCGAACCGCGCTTCGAGCTCGGCGTGGCGCCGCAGGTGTACCGCGAGCAGGGACGGCGTCGACTCGATCAGCCGGAAGGTCCGCATGTGGAGTTCGAGCGGTACGACCTCCTGGATCGCCTCGTTGATGGTGTCCCAGGCCGCGAAGACGCCGTTGCGCAGTGCGGTCAGCGGTGCCTCGTGCGCGGGCCGCTCCAGCAGCGCGGCGTAGAAGTACGCCTCGGCCAACTCCTGCACCGCGAAGGCCACTTCCTCCTTGTTGGCGAAGTAGCGGAAGAAGGTGCGCTGCGAGACCTCCACGGCGTCCGTGATCTCGTCGATCGTGGTGTCCTCGTAGCCCTGCGTCACGAAGAGTTCGAGGGAGGCCCTGATGAGGGCGTCGCGGGTGCGCTGCTTCTTGCGCTGCCGCAGGCCGATGGGTGGTGTCACCTGGTCCGTCGTCACCTTTCGGCTCTCTCTCCGCGGGCTGTGCCCCGCGCGTCGTTCCTGCGCGTCGTTCTCGTACGTCGGCTCTGCGTGTCGGCCGGGTCGGCCGTGTCTGTCTTGCGTGTCGGACCCGTTGTCGGTCCCGGGCGCCGGCGCCGCGCGTCGTGGTGGCTCCGCCGGCGTCGTGGTGGCGCCGCCGATCGCCCGGGGCGCTGCCGCGGGCCCGTTCCGTGTCGGCCGGTCGGCGTCGGGGTGCGCGCTCGGCTGCGCGCCGGATCGCGCGCGGGGCCGTGCGGGGCACGCCCGGGCAGCTCAGAATACTCAGTGCCACTCATGGCAGTAGCCGACTCTTGGCTTCGTTTGTCAATTGTCAGAGGCTGACATTAATCTCATCATATGACCTCAGAGCCAACCGTGGCCGGCGCCAAGCCGGAGCAGCAGGAGCCGTCACCCCGCCCCGGAATGCGCGGGCACCCCTGGCTCACCCTGATATCCGTCGCGATAGGCGTGATGATGGTCGCCCTCGACGGCACGATCGTCGCCATCGCCAACCCGGCCATCCAGGACGACCTGGGCGCCTCGCTCGCGGACGTCCAATGGATCACCAACGGCTATCTGCTCGCCCTGGCCGTCGCCCTGATCACCGCGGGCAAGCTCGGCGACCGCTTCGGCCACCGGCAGACCTTCCTGGTGGGCGTCAGCGGATTCGCGGTCGCATCGGCCGCCATCGGTCTGTCGGGCAACGTGAGTGCGGTCGTCGCCTTCCGTGTCTTCCAGGGCCTGTTCGGCGCCCTGCTGATGCCGGCGGCGCTCGGCCTGCTGCGGGCCACCTTCCCGGCCGAGAAGCTCAACATGGCGATCGGCATCTGGGGCATGGTCATCGGCGCGTCGACCGCCGGCGGACCGATCGTCGGCGGACTGCTCGTGGAGCACGTCAACTGGCAGTCCGTCTTCTTCATCAACGTGCCGGTCGGCATCCTCGCGCTCGTCCTCGGCCTCGTGATCCTCAAGGACCACCGGGCGGAGAACGCCCCGCGCTCCTTCGACGTGCCCGGCATCGTGCTGCTGTCCGGCGCGATGTTCTGCCTGATCTGGGCCCTGATCAAGGCCCCCGAGTGGGGCTGGGGCGACGGCTCGACCCTGCTCTTCCTCGGCCTTTCGCTGGCGTCCTTCGTGGCCTTCGGCTACTGGGAGACCCGGGCCGCGGAACCGCTGCTGCCGCTCCGCCTGTTCCGCTCGGTGCCGCTCTCCGCGGGCACGGTCCTGATGATCCTGATGGCCTTCGGTTTCATGGGCGGGCTGTTCTTCGTCACCTTCTACCTCCAGAACGTGCACGGCATGAGCCCCGTCGACAGCGGCCTCCACCTGCTGCCGCTGACGGCGATGATGATCGTCTCGTCGCCGGCGGCCGGCGCCCTCATCACCAAGGTCGGGCCGCGCGCCCCGCTGGTCGGCGCGATGGTGCTGACCGCGATCGCGCTGTTCGGCCTCTCCAGCCTGGAGGCCGACTCGGGCACCGGTTTGATGTCGCTGTGGTTCGCGCTGCTCGGCCTCGGCCTCGGCCCCGTCATGGTCGGCGCGACCGAGGTCATCGTGGGCAACGCGCCGCTGGAGTTCTCCGGCGTGGCCGGCGGTCTCCAGCAGGCCGCCATGCAGATCGGCGGCAGCCTCGGTACGGCGGTGCTCGGCGCGGTCATGGCCGCCCGGGTCGACCGCGACCTGCCGGGCAACTGGAAGGAGGCCGGACTGCCGGCGGCCTCGGGGCAGGAGTTGGAGCGGGCCGCCGACGCGGTCGCCATCGGTCGCCCCCCGATCGACCCGAACAACCCGCCCCCGCCGGAGGTCGCCGAGAAGATCACCCACGTCGCCCATGACACCTTCATGTCGGGCATGGGGCTCAGCTTCACGGTCGCCGCGGTGGTCGCCGCCGGCGCGGCGATCGTCGCCGGCTTCGCCAAGCGCGGCGCCCAGGCGGGCGATGCGAGCACCGGAGCGGTGCACATCTGATCGACTGCTTGCACCCGTTCGAGTGATAGTCGTACGCCCTGGCCGGCATTTCTGTTGCCGCGCCAGGGCGTCGCCCTTTGCGCCCTAGCAGGCGTCTGACCTCGCACGAAAGGCTTGACCCAAACCATCACGCTATGTCAACGACGCATGTCACAGGCCCTGCCGCGGATCAAACCGGCGGGGCCGTCCCCTATCAGGGTCGTCTGCGCCGCCACCCCTTGGCACGGCCACTCCCGGCCCCGCAGGCTTCCGTCACGGGGGAGCCGAACCGGCCGCGGCCCACGACGGACCGCGGCCCGGCCCTCCCCGGGCCGGCACCGGGCCGACCCGCACAGCGAGCCCACGGGGAGCGAACACCATGCGGACCACCACCGAGCGCGACATGACGCAGGACACGCGGCAGAACGCGTCGCAGGACCCGAAGCGGGACGCGACGCCGAGCGCGCCGCGGACGCCGAGCGCGCTGCAGAACGGGGCGTACGACACCACTCGCGGCGCCAGCCGCACCCGCAGCACGCACGGCACCACCGGCGCCCGGGGCACCCGCTCCCGCAGCACGCGGCGGGCCGTCCCGCTGGTCCGGGTGGCGCTGCTGGGGGCCGCGGCCACGGCCGCCCTGCTGGCGCCGACCGCCGCCGCCCAGCAGCCCGTCCACCCGACGGCCCACCACACCGGCCAGACCAGCCCGCAGCCCCAGCGGCAGACCGGGCCCGAAACCGGCCACCAGCACAGCCACCCCGGCGACTGTGCCGCGGGGCAGCTCTGTCTCTGGGAGCGCCCTGGCTACGCCGGCCACCGCCACACCTTCGAGCTGGCGGACACCGACATCGAGAGCTGCGTGCCGCTGCCGGCCGGGGCCCGGGCGGCGTCCCTGGCCAACCGCACCGGGCGGCCGGTCACCACCTACCAGAGCGCCGAGTGCGGTGAGACGGGCGAGTTCGACACCTACCCGGGCAAGGGCGGCGGCGTCCGCCTCTCCGAGTCCCCGTACCAGATCCGCGCCATCAAGATCTGGGAGCACTGATGGCGCGGCCAAACGCCGCCGGGCCGGACGGGGTGGTTCCCCCGTCCGGCCCGGCGAGCACCGTCGATCCGGCGCCTTCGTTACGCGTCGCCGCCGGCCGCGCCCGGGTCGGCCGCGGTGGCGTCCAGGAGCTGGTAGCGGTCGATGGCCTGCTTGAGGGCCGACCGGTCGACCTTGCCCTCCTGGGCGAGCTCGGTGAGCACGCCGAGCACGATCGACTGGGCGTCGATGTTGAAGAAGCGGCGCGCCGCCCCACGGGTGTCGGCGAAGCCGAACCCGTCCGCACCCAGCGACTGGTACCGACCGGGCACCCAGCGGGCGATCTGGTCAGGCACCGCACGCATCCAGTCGGAGACGGCCACGAACGGGCCCTCGGCGCCGGCGAGCTTGCGCGTCACGTACGGCACGCGCTGCTCCTCCTCGGGGTGGAGCAGGTTGTGCTCCTCCACCTCCACGGCGTCGCGACGCAGCTCGTTCCAGGAGGTCGCCGACCAGACGTCCGCCTTGACGTTCCACTCGTCGGCCAGGATCTGCTGCGCCTCCAGCGCCCACGGCACCGCCACGCCGGAGGCGAGGATCTGCGCCGGGATGGCGCCCTGCTCGCCCTTCCTGAGGCGGTAGACGCCCTTGAGGATACCCTCGACGTCCACGTCGGCGGGCTCCGCCGGGTGCTGGATCGGCTCGTTGTAGACGGTGAGGTAGTAGAAGACGTCCTCACCCGGCTGGCCGTCCGCCGTCTCGCCGTACATCCGGCGCAGACCGTCCTGCATGATGTGCGCGATCTCGTACGCGTAGGCGGGGTCGTAGGCCACGCACGCGGGGTTGGTCGACGCCAGGAGCTGCGAGTGGCCGTCGGCGTGCTGGAGGCCCTCACCGGTCAGCGTCGTACGACCGGCGGTCGCGCCGAGCACGAAGCCGCGCGAGAGCTGGTCGGACATCTGCCAGAACTGGTCACCGGTGCGCTGGAAACCGAACATCGAGTAGAAGACGTAGACCGGGATCAGCGGCTCGCCGTGCGTGGCGTACGCGGAACCGGCCGCGATCAGCGACGCCGTACAGCCCGCCTCGGAGATGCCGTCGTGCAGCATCTGGCCGGTGGGGGACTCCTTGTACGCGAGCAGCAGGTCACGGTCGACCGACTCGTACTGCTGGCCCAGCGGGTTGTAGATCTTGGCCGACGGGAAGAAGGCGTCCATGCCGAAGGTGCGGTACTCGTCGGGGGCGATCAGCACGAAGCGCTTGCCGATCTCCTTGTCCCGCATGAGGTCCTTGAGCACCCGCACGAAAGCCATCGTGGTGGCGATCGACTGCTGGCCGGAGCCCTTCTTGGCCGCCGCGTAGACCTTCTCCTCCGGCTGCGGCAGCGGCTTGGCGCGCACCACGCGGGTGGGCACGTAACCACCGAGCGACTTGCGCCGGTCGTGCATGTACTGGATCTCTTCGGAGTCGCGACCCGGGTGGTAGTACGGGGGCAGCCCCGACTCCAGCTCCTTGTCGGCGATCGGCAGGTGCAGCCGGTCCCGGAACCGCTTGAGGTCCTCGACCGTGAGCTTCTTCATCTGGTGGGTCGCGTTGCGGCCCTCGAAGTTCGGCCCGAGCGTCCAGCCCTTGACGGTCTGCGCGAGGATCACGGTCGGCTGGCCCTTGTGCGCCTTGGCCGCCGCGTACGCCGCGTAGATCTTCCGGTGGTCGTGCCCGCCCCGACCCAGGTGCAGGATCTGGTCGTCGGTCATGTTCTCGACCATGGCGCGCAGCCGCTGGTCCTCGCCGAAGAAGTGCTGGCGGATGTAGGCGCCGGTCTCCGTGGCGTACGTCTGGAACTGACCGTCGGGGGTCGTGTTGAGCTTGTTGACCAGCACGCCGTCCCGGTCCTGCGCGAGCAGCGGGTCCCAGCTCCGGTCCCACACCAGCTTGATCACGTTCCAGCCGGCGCCGCGGAACTGCGACTCAAGCTCCTGCATGACCTTGCCGTTGCCGCGCACCGGGCCGTCGAGCCGCTGGAGGTTGCAGTTGACGACGAAGGTCAGATTGTCCAGGCCCTCACGCGCGGCGATGGAGAGCTGGCCGAGCGACTCGGGCTCGTCCATCTCGCCGTCGCCGAGGTACGCCCAGACGTGCGAGTTCGTGGTGTCGGCGATGCCGCGGGCCGCCATGTAGCGGTTCATCCGGGCCTGGTAGATCGCGCCGAGCGGGCCGAGGCCCATGGAGACGGTCGGGAACTCCCAGAAGTCCGGCATCAGCCGCGGGTGCGGATAGCTGGAGAGGCCGTAGGGGGCCTTGGACTTCTCCTGCCGGAAGGCGTCGAGGTGGTGCTCGTTGAGGCGGTCGAGCAGGAAGGCGCGGGCGTAGATGCCCGGCGACGCGTGGCCCTGGAAGAAGATCTGGTCGCCGCCGTCGCCCGCGTCCTTGCCCCGGAAGAAGTGGTTGAAGCCCACGTCGTACAGGGAAGCGGAGGAGGCGAAGGTGGCGATGTGGCCGCCGACGCCGATGCCCGGGCGTTGGGCGCG
Source organism: Streptomyces sp. 796.1 (assembly GCF_047525675.1). Classification (NCBI taxonomy): domain Bacteria; kingdom Bacillati; phylum Actinomycetota; class Actinomycetes; order Kitasatosporales; family Streptomycetaceae; genus Streptomyces; species Streptomyces sp. 796.1. The sequence continues at coordinate 225,260 of NZ_JBLIWA010000003.1, forward strand.
GGAGACCATGACGGCCGCGTTCCACCGGGTCGCGTTCAGGACCTTGCGCTCGATCTCCTCGTTGCCGGGGAAGAACGGCTCGTCCTTGGTCGCGATGGTGTTGACGTAGTCCGTGCTGCGCATCTCGGGCACGGCAACCCGCTTTTCGCGGGCGCGCTCGATCAGGCGGAGCATCAGGTAGCGGGCGCGTTCCCGGCCTCGCTCATCGACGGCTGCGTCGAGCGAGTCGAGCCATTCCTGGGTCTCTTCGGGATCGAAGTCCGGGACCTGGCTGGGAAGGCCGCCAATGATGATCGGGTTGCGATCTGATCCGGAAGCCACGCTGTTCCTTCGCTGTTCTGTCGTGTCGTGCTCGGCACGTGAGTGCTGCTGCGCACGCGGTCTGCAAACTGTCCTGCTGTCCTGCAATCGCGCCGTCATCCATCGTGTACCGCGGTGAGCAGATACGTCATCTCTACTCAGGGGTAACCACCACTGGGTGAGACGGGCGCTGCGAGGACCCGTGGGCTGGCGACGGCCAAATCGCAACCATACGCCCACCATGGAAGTCCCTGGTGTACGGGCGTTCGACCTCGAATGTCGTAGCGGTGGAAAAGAACTTCGCAAGGCGGGCAAAACCCTGTGTCTTGAATCACTTATGGCGCTCGTGTCGGGATGTGAGTTGCGGCGAGTCGTCAACGTTTGGGCGGGATCGGGAGCCGGGTACTTGCGCTAACCGCCCGGCACGTGTGGACTACGCCCAATGCCCCGCGTACGCGCGAGGCGATCAAGACAATTTCTCGCAGGATGACAGGAGGCAATCCGTGAGCGCGACCGCGGACCACGCGGAGGAGCGGACCAATCCGGCCGCCAGGCTGGGTTTCGAGCCCGGGCAGGTGGTCCAGGAGATCGGCTACGACGACGATGTCGATCAGGAGCTGCGTGAGGGCATTGAGGAGCTCACCGGCACCGAGCTCGTCGATGAGGATTACGGCGACGTGGCCGATGCCGTGGTGCTGTGGTTCCGAGAGGACGACGGCGACCTGACCGACGCGCTCGTGGACGCCACCACCATGATCGACGACGGTGGCTCGGTCTGGCTGATGACCCCCAAGACGGGGCGCGACGGGTACGTGGAGCCCAGCGACATCGGCGAGTCGGCGACGACCGCAGGTCTGTCCCAGACCAAGAGCATCAGCGCCGGGAAGGACTGGAGCGGTAGCCGCCTGGTCACCCCGAAGTCCGCTCGCTCCGGCAAGCGCTGAGGCCGCTGACCGCATCGGCCCCGGGCCAGGTGAGAGCCCCCATCCGGCGACGGCCGGACGGGGGCTCTGCGCGTAGGGTGGGCGCCGTCCACCGAGGTCTCCCGAGATCCACCCGGGTCCTCCCGAGATCCGTGGATCCGTCGAGAAACCGTTGAGCTCCTTCGAAGGGACACCGCCCGATGACGGTCGAGGTCGGCACGCAGGCCCCGGAATTCTCTCTGCGCAACCAGCACGGGGAGCAGATCACGCTCGCCGAATTCCGCGGAGAGAAGAATGTCGTGCTGCTCTTCTACCCGTTCGCCTTCACCGGTGTCTGCACGGGCGAGCTGGGGGCGCTGCGCGACGCGCTGCCGACGTTCGTCAACGACGACGTCCAGCTCCTCGCGGTCTCCAACGACTCGCCGTTCAGCCTGCGGGTCTTCGCGGAGCAGGAGGACTTCACGTTCCCGCTGCTCTCCGACTTCTGGCCGCACGGCGAGGTCTCCCGGGCCTACGGCGTCTTCGACGAGGAGAAGGGCTGCGCGGTGCGCGGCACCTTCGTGATCGACAAGTCGGGCGTGGTGCGCTGGACGGTCGTCAACGGCCTGCCGGACGCCCGTGACCTGGGCGACTACGCCGAGGCGCTCGCGGCGCTCTAGCCCGCCGCGTCCCGGGCACTCCACGCGCCCCCGCGGTCGAGCGGGCCGGGGGATCGGGCGCGACACCCGCACCCGGCGGTGCAGGGTCGTACCGCTGGGCGGGAACCGCTCACTAGGATCAAACCGTTGATCCGATGGCAACCGTATGACGGGGGCACGCTGTGCTCCTGACGAAACTCACCTGGGAGGACTCGTGGGAGTCAGCCTCAGCAAGGGCGGCAACGTCTCGCTGACCAAGGAAGCCCCTAACCTGACCGCCGTCATCGTCGGTCTCGGCTGGGACGCCCGTACGACCACGGGCACTGACTTCGACCTCGACGCCAGCGCGCTGCTGACCAACGCCGAGGGCAAGGTCGCCAACGACTCGAACTTCGTCTTCTTCAACAACCTGAAGAGCCCCGACGGCTCCGTGGAGCACACCGGTGACAACATCACCGGTGAGGGCGAGGGCGACGACGAGCAGATCAAGGTGAACCTCGCCGGCGTGCCGGCCGATGTCGCCAAGATCGTTTTCCCGGTCTCGATCTACGACGCCGAGACCCGCCAGCAGAGCTTCGGCCAGGTGCGCAACGCGTTCATCCGCGTCGTCAACCAGGCCGACAACGTCGAGCTGGCCCGCTACGACCTGAGCGAGGACGCCTCGACCGAGACCGCCATGGTCTTCGGTGAGCTGTACCGCAACGGTGCCGAGTGGAAGTTCCGCGCCATCGGCCAGGGGTACGCCTCGGGCCTGCGCGGCATCGCGCAGGACTTCGGCGTCAACGTCTGACCGCCGCACCGCGCAACCTTCGGCGCCGCACACCCCGGCCTTCCGGCGGGGGCCCGACTCACCCCGGGAGTGCGGCGCCGGACGTGCCTCTGCGGCGGGCCGACCCGGTGCGGGCGCCCCGGCCACGCGGCCGGGTGCCGTACGTGCCGTGAGCCGGCTGCTACGGCCGGTGGCCCGGTAGTCCGGTGGTCCGGCGTGCGGGGTCGAGCGCGCCGCGCTGGCTTGGCCGCACCGTTCCGGCCGGAGCCCGCGCCCGCGGGTTTCCCGTCCGGCTCCGGTGCGGCGGGGGCAAGTTGCCCCCCTCGTGCCCGGGGCCGGGCCACAGGGCGGTGCTACGGGCCCGCGGGCGTACCGCGCCACCGGCGTGCCGCGCGACCGGAGCGACGGGACCGGGTGGAAGCGCCGGGAGGGCCCGGACCGGCGGGACCGACCGCCGTGACCGACAGGACCACCGGGGCCGACGGGGCAGGCTGGACCAACGGGGCCCACGGTCCCGAGGCGAACGGCCAGTCGCCCGGCACGACCGGTCCGTCGCGGGCCCCGGTCCCTGGGCCCGGACCCACCGGCCCAGCCCGCCGGCGGTGGGAGCGCCGGCCGCAAGGACACAAGAGCACAACGAGAAATACGAGCAGTACGAGCAGTACTGGCAAGACCAGCGGGCGTGCAGTACGAGTAGTGCGGTGATGTCGCGCGAACCGTACGGGCGCCGTGACTTTGGGGAGGACACAGGAACATGGGCGTAACGCTTGCCAAGGGAGGCAACGTCTCCCTCTCGAAGGCCGCGCCGAATCTCACCCAGGTGCTGGTGGGGCTCGGCTGGGATGCGCGCTCGACCACGGGTGCCCCGTTCGACCTCGACGCCAGCGCGCTGCTGTGCCGGTCGGGTCGGGTCCTCGGCGACGAGTACTTCGTCTTCTACAACAACCTCAAGAGCCCCGAGGGCTCGGTGGAACACACCGGGGACAACCTGACCGGTGAGGGCGACGGCGACGACGAGTCGCTGATCGTGGACCTGACCAAGGTGCCGACCGAGGTCGACAAGATCATCTTTCCGGTCTCCATCCATGACGCCGACGCCAGGGGCCAGAGCTTCGGGCAGGTCAGCAATGCGTTCATCCGCGTGGTGAACCAGGCGGACGGCAGCGAACTGGCCCGCTACGACCTGAGCGAGGACGCGTCGAGCGAAACGGCGATGATCTTCGGTGAGGTCTACCGGTACGGAGGCGAGTGGAAGTTCCGTGCCGTCGGTCAGGGGTACGCGTCCGGTCTGCGTGGCATCGCTCTAGACTTCGGGGTCAACGTTTCGTAAAACCGCGCACTAGCGCGCGGGGGACCCCTCACACACGATTGGGTGGCCAGTGCTCCTGAGAACCTTCGGCTGGTCTTTCGGCGTCACCGCCGCGGGACTCGCCTGTGCTGCGATCTTCTGGGGGTGGGAGGCGTTCGCGATCGTTGCGATCCTCTCCATCCTGGAGATCTCGCTCTCCTTCGACAACGCGGTGGTCAACGCCGGTGTGCTGAAGAAGATGAACGCCTTCTGGCAGAAGATCTTCCTCAGCGTCGGCATCATCATCGCCGTGTTCGGCATGCGGCTGGTCTTTCCCGTCGTCATCGTCGCCGTCACCGCTCAGATGGGGCCGATCGAGGCCGTCAAGCTGGCGATGGACGACCCCGACAAGTACGAACAGCTCGTCACGGACGCGCACCCGGCCATCGCGGCCTTCGGTGGCATGTTCCTGCTCATGATCTTCCTGGACTTCTTGTTCGACGAGCGCGAGCACCAGTGGATCGGTTGGCTTGAGCGTCCGCTCGCACGGCTCGGCAAGATCGACGGGCTCTCGGTCTGCACCGCCCTGATCGTGCTGCTGATCGCCGCGACCACCTGGGCGGAATCCGCAGCCCAACACGGGGGCGGGCACGTGGACAAGGCGGCGACGGTGATGCTCGCGGGCATCGCCGGCCTGATCACGTACCTGATCGTCGGCGGTCTCTCCGGCCACTTCGAGGACAAGCTCGAAGAGGACGAGGAGCGCGAGCACGAGGCGGAGGAAGAGGCCAAGAAGGCGGGCAAGGAGCCCACCATGATCGGCCTGGCCGGCAAGGCCGCGTTCTTCATGTTCCTCTACCTCGAAGTGCTGGACGCCTCGTTCTCCTTCGACGGTGTGATCGGTGCGTTCGCCGTCACCAACCACATCTTCTGGATGGCGCTCGGCCTCGGCATCGGCGCCATGTACGTCAGGTCGCTCACGGTCTACCTGGTCCGCCAGGGCACCCTGGACGACTACGTGTACCTGGAGCACGGCGCGCACTACGCGATCGGCGCGCTGGCCGCGCTGCTGCTGATCACCATCAAGTGGCACATCCACGAGGTCATCACCGGTCTCATCGGTGTCGCGCTGATCGCCGGTTCGTTCTGGTCCTCGCTGGTGCGCAACCGTCGCATTGCGGCGGAAGAGGGCGAAGCCGGCTCGAACGAGAAGTCCGAGGTCACCTCCGGAGTGTGACCCGGGCCCGGATGCGGAATTCTTCTACGGGGCGGGCCGCGAGGTTGTTCCTCGCGGCCCGCCCCGTCGTCATGGGTGTCTCGTCAGACATGGGGGTGTAGGCAATGCCGTTATGGAGCGGCTGGGGGCGTGGGTCGGCGCAGGTCTTCGATACCGGTGGCGCATCGGGCGCCATCGAACTGACCAAGCGGCGCCCGACCATCTCGCTCACCAAACAGGGCGCGGCCAGCGGAAACCTACGGGTCAACCTGTCCTGGCGGATGCGCACCACCGACTTCAACGCCAAGCAGCGCAGTGGTTCGTGGCGCAATCCGCTCCAGATGTTCAAGCCCGAGATGGTGCAGACGCAGGGCCCCGCGATGGTCAACGTCGACCTCGACCTGGCCTGCATGTACGAGATGCAGAGCGGCGGCAAGGGCGTGGTGCAGCCGCTCGGCGACTTCTTCGGGTCGCTCAACGAGTCGCCGTACGTGCACCTGAGCGGTGACGACCGGTTCGGCTCGGGGTCCGGCGAGACGATCTACATCAACCTGGACCACAAGGACGACTTCAGCCGGCTGCTGATCTTCGTCTACATCTACGACGGCACGCCCGCCTTCGACCGTACGCACGGCGTGGTCACGCTCTTCCCCAGCAGCGGGCCGCGCATCGAGATCACCCTGGACGAACGGGCGCCGCAGGCACGCTCGTGCGCGGTGGTGATGATCGAGAACGTCAAGGGCGAGATCGTGGTGCGCCGCGAGGTGAAGTACGTCTACGGCTTCCAGTCCGAACTCGACCGGCTGTACGGCTGGGGGCTCCAGTGGGGTCGGGGCTACAAGAAGGCCAAGATCTGAGCGGGCCCGGGTGCGGCTACCGGCGCCGTTGGAACTGTGGTCCCTGGGGCGGCAGTTGGAACGGCGCCTGCGGCGCGGCCGGCACCGGCTGCGGGTGCTGCGGATAGCCGTAGGCCGGATGCGGTGGGTAGCCGTACGCGGGCTGCTGGGCCGGCACCGGCGGGTGCGCCGGGTGACTGCCCCAGGGGGCGGCGGGGCTCGCGTCGGCCGCTGCGTAGGCGGGTGCGCTGGTCGACTGCGGCGGTACGGCGGCCGGGGGAGCCGGCGGGGGCGGCGGGAAGCCGTAGCCGGTGCCCGGGTGCGGCGCGGGTGACGGGCCGACGGCGGCCGGCGGCGCCGCGGCGTGGTGGGCGGCCACCGTCGGCCCCGTGGTGTCGGGCGTGGCCGGCGCGGGGGCGCTCGGCTCGGGCGCTGCCGGCGCCTCGGAGTCGTCCACCGAGATGCCGAACTCGGTGGCGAGACCGACCAGGCCCGAGTCATAGCCCTGTCCGAGGGCGCGGAACTTCCAGCGGTCCCCGCGGCGGTAGAGCTCGCCGCACATCAGGGCCGTCTCCTCGCCGGTCTCGGCGGTGACCTCGAAGACCGCGAACGGCTCGGCGCCCTCGGGCGCGGTGCAGTCGTACAGCCGCAGGCACAGGTCCTGGACCCGGCCGAAGGGGCCGCCGTCGGCGGACGCGGCGAGCACCACCCGGTGCACCGCGGGCTCCAGCGGCCCCAGATCCGCCTCGATGGTGTCGGTCAGCCCCTCGGCCAGCCGCTTCTTCGGCAGGTGGCGGACGAGCCCGGAGGGGTGGCGCGGCTGGTTGTAGAAGACGAAGTCCTCGTCCGAGCGCACATGCCCGTCGGCGGCGAGCAGCAGCGCGGAGGCGTCCACGTCCGGCACCTCGGGCCCCGGCGTCCAGCGCAGCACGGCCCGTACGGCCGTTGCCGGCAGCGGGATGTTCGACCCCTTCGACATCACGTGCGTCATGCCGGCAATCCTGCCTTCCCGAGGGGGGTGCGAACAACGTGGGGGCCGTGCGCCGGCCGGCGGCGGGTCACGGGCCGCGGGGAACGGCGCCGCGAGGCAGGCTGGAAGGGTCGCGTACACCCTGTGTATGCATGTGAGTTATCGGACTTTCACCCGCTTGGGGAACTCTTGACCTTCAACGGTCGTACGATTATCGGCCACGCTTCCGGCCAGTCGGGCCGTCGGAGGGCTACGGCAGCTCAGGGAGTCAAATGCGTCATTTCGGATATCTATCGTCGGAAGTGCGGCAGGGCCTCTTTCATCGGGAGCCGGCCGAGTTCACTCCGGACGCACCCGCCGGCACGCTCGCGGTCGCTCTTGGGGCCACCCTCTACACCCCGGCCACCCGCCCCAACCTTGCCGATGCCATCGTCAAACAGGCCGGTCGAGGCGTGGTTTCCATGGTGGTGTGCCTAGAGGACTCGATCGATGACAGTGAGGTGGCCGAGGGCGAGGAGAACCTGGTCCGGCACTTCGCCGCGCTCGACACCCGGGTGCCGGGCGCCGAACTGCCACTGCTGTTCATCCGGGTGCGGACGGCCGAGCAGATCCCGGACCTGGTGCACCGGCTCGGACCGGCGGTTCGCCGGCTGTCCGGATTCGTACTGCCGAAGTTCACCGAAGAGCGAGGCGTACCGTTTCTGGAGGCGCTGACCTCCTGTGATCTCGACCTGGCGCGGCGGCTGTACGTGATGCCGGTCCTGGAGTCGCCGGAGCTGCTGCATCTGGAGACGCGGGCCGAGACGCTCGGCGGCATCGCCCGCACCGTCGACAAGTACCGGGACCGGGTGCTCGCGCTGCGGCTCGGCGTGACCGACTTCTGCTCGGCGTACGGGCTGCGCCGGGCGCCGGACATGACCGCGTACGACGTGCAGTTGGTCGCCTCCGTCATCGCCGACGTGGTCAATGTGCTCGGCCGCGCGGACGGCACCGGGTTCACGGTGACCGGGCCGGTGTGGGAGTACTTCAAGCCGCACGAGCGGATGTTCAAGCCACAGTTGCGGCGCAGTCCCTTCACCGGCGAGGCGGAGGCGCTGCGTACCGCACTCATCGAGCACGACATGGACGGGCTGCTGCGCGAGATCGAACTCGACCGGGCCAACGGCCTCCAGGGCAAGACGTGCATCCACCCGACGCACGTGGCGCCGGTGCACGCGCTGTCGGTCGTCAGCCACGAGGAGTTCAGCGACGCGGTCGACATCCTCCAGCCGCAGCGTGAGGGCGGCGGCGTGCTGCGCTCGGCGTACACCAACAAGATGAACGAGGTGAAGCCGCACCGGGCCTGGGCCGAGCGGACCCTGCTGCGGGCCGAGGTGTTCGGGGTGGCCCGGGAGGGCGTCGGGTTCGTGGAACTGCTGTCGGCGGGGCTGCCGGCGACCGGGTGAGCGCGGCGGCGGTGGACGGTGCGGTGACCGAGACGGGCGCTGCGACGGTGGCCGTGGACGTCGGGGCCGGGCCGGGGCCGGCCGCTGTCCGGTCGCACGGGCGGTCGGACGGACGGTCGCACGGGCGGTCGGTCGGAGTGGTGGCCGGGTGCCGGACGGCGGCGAGCGAGGGCGATGATGCGGGACGGTGTTGGCATGAGTGACGAGGGAGTGGGGCAGCGCGTGGTCTGGTCGGGGCAGTGGGTCGCGGACCATCTGGGGGTCGGCCTCAAGGACGCACCGGTGGGCGCGCCCGGCGAGGTGCCGGACGGCGCACCGGGTGGCGCTCCCGGGCGTGCGCCGGACGCCGACGGTGCGCGGGGCGGAGGTGACGAGCGGCTGCGGGAGCTGCTCGGCCTCGCGCTGCGGCGCAACCCGCGCCGGGCGCACCTGCTGGTCTCCAACGTGCTCGGCAAGCACGTGCCGCAGCGGCCCGCCGTCGTCTACGGGGCGGGGGTGCGGCTCGGGCAGCGGGTACGCGCGCTGCTCGGGGACGCGGACGCGGCACGCGCCGTGGTGCTCGGGTACGCGGAGACGGCGACCGGCCTCGGCCACAGCGTCGCGGACGGGCTCGCGCTCGCCCCGTACCTGCACTCGACGCGCCGGCCGATCGCGCGGGTCCGGCCGGTGGGCGGCTTCGAGGAGGAGCACAGCCACGCGACCTCGCACCTGTTGCTGCCGGAAGATCCCGGACTGCTCGCCGGGGACGGCCCGTTGGTGCTGGTGGACGACGAGTTCTCCACCGGCCGTACGGTGTTGAACACCATCCAGACGCTGCACCGGCGCTTCCCGCGGGACCGTTACGTGGTGGTGGCCCTGGTCGACATGCGCTCGGCGGACGACCGCGCGACGCTGGACCGCTTCGCCGCCACGCTCGGCGCCCGGGTGGACCTGGTGGCGCTGGCCGCCGGCACGGTACGGCTCCCCGCCGACGTGCTCGCCCGCGGGCAGGCGCTGGTGGCCGAGCACGAGGCGGCTGCGGCTGCGGCTGCCGTGGGGGCGGGGGTGGAGCCCGACCCCGCCGGGCCGCGCCCTGCCGCGTACCGGGTGGACCTCAGCTGGCCCGGTGGCCTGCCCGACGGCGGGCGGCACGGCTTCACGCCGGAGCACCGGGCGATCTTGGAGGCGGCGCTGCCCGGGATGGCCCGCCGGGTGGCCGGTGCGCTGGGGATCGCGGGCAAGGCCGCGGCGGAGCGGACCCCGCGGGTGCTCGTGCTCGGCTTCGAAGAGCTGATGTACGCCCCGCTGCGGCTCGCCGAGGCGTTGCAGGCGGAGTTCGACGCCGGGGCCGACGGGGCAGCCGGGGACGACGACGGCGGTGCGGGAGTCAGCGGCGCCCCGGCGGGCGGTGGTGCCGTGGCGGATGCCGGCGGCGCGGCTGCGGACGGTGTCGTGCGCGGTGCCGCGCCCGCGGCGCCGCCCGTCGCCGAGGTGCGGTACTCCACCACCACGCGCTCGCCCGTGCTCGCGCTCGACGACCCCGGCTATGCGATCCGCACCCGGCTCACCTTCCCGGCCCACGACGAGCCCGCGGACGGGCCCGGGCCGCGGTTCGCGTACAACGTGGCGCCCGGCAGCGATGCCGCGCGCCGGTTCGACGCCGTCGTCGCCGTCATCGACTCGACGGCTGACACGCCGGCGCTGCACGCACCCGGCGGGCTCATCGACGTACTGGCGGCGCAGACGGAGCGGCTGGTGCTCGCGGTCGTGCCGTCGTACGTACCGGCCGACGCGGCGGGGGGCGCGGACGGTGCTGCCGCTGGAGCCGACGCGACGGACGTGGCGCACGCGCCAGCCCCCACCGCCCCCGCCACCCAGGCGGGTGCCCCGCACCCCGAAGCCGTACCCCCGACCACCCGCACGCCGCGTGGCGTGCTCGACCGACAGGCCACACCCATGCAGGAACCGCTCCGCGGACCCGACTTCTCCTCGTACGCCGCCGACGACGTGGGGTGGTTGTTGCAGGACTTCTCCGACGTGCCGCTTGAGGCGCCCGTGGAGGAGCGCGAGGAGGCGGTGCAGAACGGTGGCGCGCACTACGCGGAGTCGCTGCCGATCGAGTACCAGCCGAGCGCCGCGTACCACGAGCTCTTCCGGGCCGCGCTCGACACCTCGGCCGCGCGCATCGCCCGGGCGGTGGGGGCCGTCACCGAGACGGTGCTCGCCGAACACTCCGAGCGCCCGGGCCGCGGGCCGAACGCGCGCCCCGTCCTGGTCTCGCTGGCCCGCGCCGGCACCCCGGTCGGCGTACTGATGCGCCGCTGGGCGCAGTACGCGCACGGCATCGACCTGCCGCACTACGCGATCTCCATCGTGCGCGGCCGGGGCATCGACACCGCCGCGCTGCGCTGGCTGGCCACCCATCACGACCCGGTGGACGTGGTCTTCGTGGACGGCTGGACCGGCAAGGGCGCCATCACCCGCGAACTCGCCGCCGCCGTCGAGGGGTTCGAGGCGTCGGAGGAGGCCGGCGGGGCGCGCGGCTTCGACCCGCGGATCGCCGTGCTCGCCGACCCGGGCGGCTGCGTGCGCACCTACGGCACCCGGGACGACTTCCTCATCCCGTCCGCCTGCCTCAACTCCACCGTCTCCGGGCTCATCTCGCGCACCGTGCTCCGCGCGGACCTGGTGCGGCCCGGCCAGTTCCACGGCGCCAAGTTCTACCGCGAACTGGCCGACGTGGACCTCTCCGGCGTCTTCCTGGACACCATCGCCGCCCGGTTCGCTGAGGTCGCGGACGCCGCGGCCCGCGACGCCAAGGAGTTCGTCGGCAGCCACCGGGCGCCCACCTGGGAGGGCTGGGCCGCCGTCGAGCGGATCAGCGAGGCGTACGGCATCCACGACGTGAACCTGGTCAAGCCGGGTGTCGGGGAGACCAGCCGGGTGCTGCTGCGCCGGGTGCCGTGGAAGGTGCTGGCCCAGCGCGGCGCGGGCGCCGACCTCGATCACGTACGGCTCCTCGCCGAACAGCGCGGGGTGCCGGTGGAAGAGGTCGACGACCTGCCGTACACCTGCGTGGGGCTGATCCACCCGCGCTACACCCGCGGCGCCACCGGTGCCGACGGTCGGGCGGTGGCCCAGTGAGCGCCGCCACCGGGGCGGAGCGCCCCGCCACCGCGACCGGCACCAGCGCCGGCACCGGGGCCGGCCGGCCGCTGGTCGCCAGCGACCTGGACCGGACGCTGATCTACTCGGCCGCCGCGCTCGACCTTGAGGTGCCCGACGCGCAGGCGCCGCGGCTGCTGTGCGTGGAGGTCTACCAGGGCAAGCCGCTCTCGTACCTCACCGAGACCGCGGCCGGGCTGCTGGCCGAACTGGCCACGGTCGCCGACTTCGTGCCCGCCACCACCCGCACCCGGGAGCAGTTCGGGCGCATCCACCTGCCGGGCCCGCCGCCGCGGTACGCGGTCTGCGCCAACGGCGGCCACCTGCTCGTGGACGGCCGCACCGACCCCGACTGGCAGCGCACCGTCAGCCGCGCGCTGGGCGCGGCGTCCGCCGGCCTGGCCGAGGTCAGGGCCCATCTGCTGGCCACCGCCGACCCGGCGTGGCTGCTCAAGGAACGGGTCGCCGAGGACCTGTTCGCCTATCTGGTGGTGGAGCGGTCGCTGCTGCCGCTTGAGTGGGTGCAGGAGCTGACGGACTGGGCCGACCAGCGCGGCTGGGGCGTCTCGTTGCAGGGCCGCAAGCTGTACGTGGTGCCGCGCCCGCTGACCAAGAGCGCGGCCGTCGCCGAGGTGGCGCGGCGCACCGACGCCCCGCAGGTCTTCAGCGCCGGCGACGCACTGCTCGACGCGGACCTGCTGCTCGCCGCCGACCAGGGCTGGCGCCCGGGGCACGGCGAGTTGGCCGCGGTGCAGTGGTCGGCCCCGCACGTGAGCGCCCTCGCCCAGCGCGGGGTGGCCGCCGGCGAGGAGATCGTCCGACAGTTCCGCAAGGCGGTGGACGCGGTGGGGACGGAGGCCGCGGGCGGGGTGCGGAGTGAGGCGGCTGGCACGTAGGCGCCGCCCCGCACCTGACGTGCGCCCCAGTCTCGACCTGCGGAAATCCTCAGTGCGCCGGCAGGCGGCGGGCGGTTAGCGTGCGGGGCATGCGGAGATGGGTGGGGCAGGGGCTACGGGTGTCGCTCGGGTTTGCCGTCGGCGGCTGCACGGCCCTGCTCGGCCTCGGCTACGCGGCGCTGGGTGGCCTCGCGCTGTTGTGCGTGTTCGTCTGGCCGCGGGCCCGGCAGGCGCTGCTGCGCGTCGTGGCGCGCGGGGCGCGCCGGCTGGTGCAGTGGGAGCGGCGGCGCCTCGCGTACTTCCTCGGCGTCGAGATCGGCTCCGACTTCGGCGGCAGCCGGGCGCTCGGCTATCTGGCCGTGCGCTGGCTGCTGGGGCTGCTCGGCTGTCTCGTGGTGTTCTCCGTGCTGGTCGGCGCCGGGTACGGATCGCTGCTGGTCTGGGGCTGGTTCATGTTCGAGGACCACAACCGGCTGGCCCAGATCTCCTCCGCGATCGGCGGGCTGTTCCTGCTCTTCCTCGCCGCCCAGAGCCTGTTCGGCGTCGTCGCCCTGGAGCAGCGGCTGGCCTGGTACTTCCTCGGTGTCCACCCGCAGGACGCCCTGCACCGGCGGATCGAGGAACTGGCCACCAGCCGGGCCGGGGTGGTGGCCGCCGTGCACGACGAGCGCCGCCGCATCGAGCGCGACCTGCACGACGGGGTGCAGCAGCGGCTGGTGGCGCTCGGCATGTTGCTCGGGCGGGCCCGCCGCGGCCAGGACCCCGAGCGCACCCAGGCCCTGCTCGCCCAGGCCCACGAGGAGAGCCGGCAGGCCCTGGACGAACTGCGCGAGGTGGCCTGGCGGGTGTACCCCACGGTGCTGGACGAGGCGGGTCTGCGGGCCGCCCTGGAGACCGTCGCCGAGCGTTCCGGCCTGCCCGTACGCCTCGATTACGGGCTGCCGGCCGAGCCCGCGACCGCGGTCCGCACCGTCGCGTACTTCATCGTCTGCGAGGCCGTCACCAACGCGGTGAAGCACTCCGGCGCGCGACGGGTGCACATCGCCCTCACCTGCGCCCCGGCGGTGCTGCCGACGCCGGGGC
>NZ_JBLIWA010000003.1:238777-246412 GCF_047525675.1 Streptomyces sp. 796.1
CCCCCGACGGAGCGCCCGCCGGGGCGCGCCGCACCACCCGGCCGCCTGGCGGCGCCGCCCACCGCGCCCGTGCCCCGGGCGGGCGCCGGCGCCCCGGGCCCGCACCTGCCGCTGGTGCTGCGGGTGCGCATCACCGACGACGGCTCCGGCGGCGCCGACCCGACGGGCAGCGGCCTGCTCGGGCTCGCCCAGCGGGCCGCGGCGATCGACGGCACCCTGCGGGTGGACAGCCCGCCGGGTGGCCCCACCACCCTCACCGCGGAGTTGCCGTGCGCGTAATCCTGGCCGACGATTCGACCCTGCTGCGGGAGGGCCTGGTCCGGCTGCTCGCCGAGGAGGGGCACGACGTGGTCGCGGCGGTGGGTGATGCCACCGCGCTGCTCGATGCCGTCGACCGGCATCCGGCGGACGCCGTCTGCGTCGATGTGCGGATGCCGCCCAGCCACACCGACGAGGGCCTGCGCGCCGCCCTGGAGATCCGCAGCCGCCATCCGCACCTCGGGGTGCTGGTGCTGTCCCAGTACGTCGAGAAGCGGTACGCGACCGAGCTGTTGACCGGCGAGATGCCGCCGGGCGGCGGGGGCGTCGGCTACCTGCTCAAGGACCGGGTGATGCAGGTCGATGAGTTCCTGGACGCGCTGGAGCGGGTCGCCGCAGGTCAGGCCGCCTTCGACCCGGAGGTGGTGCGTCAACTCCTGGCCCGCAGCACCCATGTGGACCCGCTGGCCCGGCTCACCGAACGCGAACGCGAGGTGCTCGGCGAGATGGCCCAGGGCCACGCCAACGCCGCCATCGCCCAGCGGCTGCACGTCTCCCGCAGCGCCGTCGAGAAGCACATCAACGCCATCTTCGACAAGTTGGGCCTCACCGGCACGGCGGGTTACAGCCGCCGGGTGCTTGCCGTGCTCCGGTACGTGGGTAGTTAGGGCGCAGCGCCCCGCTCGGCACGCCGTGCCGGATGGGGCGCCCGTTCGGTCGGATTACGTGCACCCCGTGCCACGGAGGCCCGCCGCCGAACGGGGCACCACCAGCCCGCGGGAGGCCCGCGGGATGTGGCAGGCCCACCCGGGGGTGGGCGGAGAGGGCACCCATGGCACAGGGCAGCCGCCGGGCATCGACCGCACTGCACGCCTACGTACTGGCGCACAATCCCCCGCTCGACCCGGTCCAGCGCGAACTCATCGACCGCACCAGGACCGAGCTGCCCGACCACGCCCCCATGCAGGTGGCACAGGAACAGGGACCGCTGCTCGCCTTCCTGGCGCGGCTGATCGGCGCCCGGCGCGTCGTGGAGGTCGGCACGTTCACCGGCCTGTCCACGCTCTTCCTGGCCCAGGCGCTGCCGCCGGACGGGACGTTGCTCGCCTGCGACGTGTCCGAGGAGTGGACCGCGTACGGCCGTACGGCATGGCAGGAGGCGGGCGTGGCCGACCGCATCGACCTGCGGATCGCCCCCGCGCTCCAGACCCTGCGCGCCCTGCCCGCGGAGCCACACGTCGACCTGGCCTTCATCGACGCGGACAAGCCGGGATACCTCGGCTATTGGGAGGAGCTGGTGCCCCGCATCCGCCCCGGCGGCCTGATCGTCGCCGACAACGTCTGTTACGGCGGCGAGGTGCTCGACCCCGCCCGTGCGTCAACCGAGGGCGCCGCGATCCACGCGTTCAACGAACGGGTGCGGGCCGACACCCGGGTGGAATCGGTCTTCCTGGAGATCGCCGACGGCCTGACGCTGGCCCGCCGCCGGGAGGAGTGAGGGCCGGCGGCCGGCGGCCCGGCCCCGCCCGCGGGGCCGCGGCGATGAGGGCCGGCCCCAGGGCCCCGCGGACGGTCAGCCGCAGCAGCCCCCGCCGCAGCAGCCGCCCCCGCCGCCCGCGGGCGCTGCGCCGCGCGGGGCCGCACCGCCGCCGGTGGCGACGGCCACCGTGGACAGCAGCTTGACCGTGTCGCCGTGCCCTTCGGGGCAGGTCGCGGGGGCGCTGGACTCCGCCATGGGCCGGCTGAGCTCGAAGTTCGCGCCACAGGCGCGGCAACGGTATTCGTAACGAGGCATGCCCGCAGCCTAACCGCGGACCGGTGGCAGCGGCCCCGCCGCCCGAACGGTGCGGCGCTGGCGGGGTGCCGGCCGGGCAGCGCGGCCCGCGACCTGCGCAAGGGCCGCGCCGTCCCGGCGGGTCAGCCGCCGCCCGCCCCGAGTTCCCCGCGGATCTCCTGGACGACCCGGGCGGCGGTCTGGCGCACCGCCTCGGTCTCGGTGAGGAAGTGCCACCAGTCCGGGTGCCGCCCCTCCAGGCCGGCGATCGCCCGGTCGAGGCGGGCGACGGCGTCGTCCAGCGGGCGGGCGTGCCGCGGGTCGGGGGTGTTGCGGCCGGCCATCGCCAGCCGCTGGGCGTCCCGCACGGCGAACCTGGTGCGCTCGATCTCGCCCGTCTGGTCGTGCGATACCGCGTCGAGCCGGCGCAGCCGCTCGCCGGCGGCGGAGACGGCCTCGTCCGTCGTGTTCAGCAGGGCGCGCGCGGTCGAAAGCCGGGCCAGCGCGTCCGGCCAGCGTTGCGCCTCCCGGGCGGCCCTGGCCTCCTTCAGCTTCGCCTCGGCCTGCTCGACGGAGCGCGCGGCCTGCTCGGGCACCGACTGGAGGTCCTGCCAGCAGGCGGCGCTGTAGCGCCGGCGCAACTCGCTGAGTACCGGTGCGACGCCCTCGGTACGGGTGGTGATGGCCTCGGCGCGGGTCCGCAGCGAGACCAGCCGCCGGTCGATGTCGGCCGCGGTCGCCGGCAGCCGCTCGGCCTCGCCACGCACCGCCTCGGCGGCCCGCAGCACGTGGTCCGCGCGCTGGATCGTCTCCGGCACGCCGTGCTGGCCCGCGCCCTGGTTGAGCTTGGTGAGCTCGGGGGCGAGCGCGGCGAGCCGGGCGGCGAGGTCGTCGGCCCGCAGCCCCGCGGCGCGCACCGCGTCCAGTGCGTTGCTCGCCGCGAGCAGCGCCTGCCGGGCCCGCTCCACGGCCGGCGCCAGCCGGGCCAACTGGGTCTCCGCCGTACGCAGCAGGGGGCCGAGCCCCTGCGCGAACCGGTCGAGGTCGCCCTTGGCCCGTTCGAGCTCGGTCTTCGCCCGGGTCAACTCGCTCCGGGCGCGGCTCGCCGCCGCCGCTTCGAGGTCGTCCCGGTCCAGGTCGTGCGCGTCGACCGCGGTGATGTAGTCGTGGCTGACGTGGTCGATGCGCTGGCCGAGCGCGGCGAAGTCGCTGACGGCCTTGCGCGCGGCCGGGGAGTCGTCGACCGCGGTGATCGTCTCGATGGAGATGCGCAGGTCACGCTGGGCGGTGTCCAGCTCGTAGAACGCGGCGGCAGCGGCGTCCTTGGCCGCCTGCGCCTCGGCCCGCTGGTTCTCCCCGCGCCCGAACCACCGCCGCGTGCCCCCACCGGTGAACGCCCCCGCCAGCGCGGCCAGCACGAACGGCACCGGCACCGCGGCCAACACCAGCAGGTCACTCACGGCACGGCGGTGGCCGCCCCGCGGCTGGCGGGCGGTGCGCTGGACGGCCCGCGCGGCGCGCACGGTCCGGGCGGCCCGGACGGTCCTGGCGGTACGGGGCGGGCGCGCGGGGCGGACCGTGCGGTGGGCGGACTCCGCTGCGGTGCGGGGCGCCGCGGGCGCGGTGCGCGCGGCGGCCGGGGCCGGGTGTGGGGCGGGCGTCGACGCGGCAGGTGCCGCGGGCGCCGCGAGGGCCTTGGACGTGCGGGCGGGCTGTCGGTCCCCAAGCAGGCGGCGTAGTAGGTGCACAGACTGCGCGGTGGTCGCCGTCACTACCCTCTCCCGATGAATCGCCCCAGGCCCGGATGCCATTCTCCCATCCGTTAGGGACGAACACACGGGCCGGATAGTTCGCCACCGAACCCCGCCACCTCACACCCGCCCCCCGAAGCCGGCCCGATCCAGCCCGATCCAGCCGGGCCAGCCGGGTCCGCCCACCAGGTCTGCCCCGCCCGCGCCGGTGTCCCGCCCCGTAGGCCCGACCCGCGCCCGGCCGCCGAAGCCGCTCCCAGCCGGCCCGCACCTACCCAGGGAGACGGCCCCGCCCGGCCCGCCCCACACGGCGCCACCCGCCCCCACCAGCCCAGCGGCCGTCCGCCGGCGGCCTACGCATTTGCGAGTACCGGGCATGGTCGGGGTAGGCTGTCGGCTCATGCCCGGGTGCATAGCTCAGCGGTAGAGCGCTGCTCTTACAAAGCAGATGTCACAGGTTCGATCCCTGTTGCGCCCACCCTTCCTGACCTCGGCGAAGTCCCTGGTCAGGGTGCGTATGAGCCCCTCGTCCCGACTCGGCGATGAGGGGCTTCGTCGTGTCCGGGGGCCCTGAGTCCACCAAGGAGTCCACTACTCCACGGGCGCGGCCCGCTTCTCCTCGACGAGGCCCGGCCCCGACGCCCTTCCCCACGGCCCCCGATGACGCCACCCCAGCGCGCCCCGACCGTCGTCCCAGCGCTGCTTCACCTCGGGGCCGGATCATTCAGCCCCTCGCTGGCGACAGCCGCCAACGTGGCGGGATCGTGTCGTTCGCGTCGGGTGGGGGTGCGGGGTGGTGGGACGGTCTTCTGGACGGGCTACGGACAGGTGTTGGCCGGGAAACATGTTTGACGCGACGTCAACAACAAGAGCAAGGGGGTTGCTTCACTCGTACGAGTGTTCTTCCGTGCGCAAGAATCGTTCTTGCATGCTGTCTGCTCGATGCTCACTACTAGCGTGGCCCGCCTGTCACCCCAGGTGCGGATGGCGTGAAATCGACGCCGACGGGCATCGGACACCGGCGCCAGGCGCACCTGTGTCAGGGCGGCAGGCCAGGCGGACGTGGGGACCTGAGCATGGGCTGTGACCATCAACGACGGGCAGCGGCGGCGGAGTACGGGGAGGCCGCCGCGTCCATCCGTACGCAAGGGGAGCCCGGCTCGGAGCAGTCCGGGGCGGCGGCCGGGGCTGACGGGCAGGCAGAGGACCGGGGGATGACATGGGGCACGGGGGACGTGGGGGATGCGGCAGCGAGCGGGGGAGCCGGGGCTGCGGCGCCCGTCGGGGCGTGGGTGATGAGCGCGGGCGATGTCGGTGGGGCGAGCGGGTACGGCGACGGCGGGCGGCTGGCACGGTCGTACGCGGTGCGCGGCTGTACGGTCGTGGAACTGTCCGGGGATGTGGACCTCGCCACCGTCGGGGAGATCCGGGTCGTTCTTGACGAGGCGACCGCGCCGAGCGGCCCCCCGCACGTCGTCGTGGACCTCAGCCGCACCACCTTCTTCGACTGCACGGGGCTCGACCTGCTGGTGCGCGCGGAGGCGCGGATGGCCCGGCGCGCCGGGCGGCTCGGCCTGGTCTGCGTGCAACAGATCACCCTGCGGATGATGGAGATCGCCAACCTCACGGGGCTGCTGAGGCCCGTGCCGACTCTGGAGCAGGCTCTGGAGCGGCCAGGGTGATCGGCACGGGGGCCAGGCAGGAGAGCGCGGCCGGCGACAGGCCGTCGCGCCTGGCGGCCCCCCGCCCCGCATCGGGCCCGGGGGCGTCGGCGCGCAGCAGCGGGCTGTCGTGGCGCAGCAGCCACAGCCGGTACGCGGCATTGGCCCAGGCCAGTTCCAGGTAGGCGGACCTGAGGTCGGCGTAGAGCGCGTCGGCGCGGGTGCCGGTGGTGGTCTGCGGCCGGGAGACCATGAAGAGCCGTACGGTGAGCGGGTCGCCGTGCAGCGGGCGGATGACCATGCCGGGGCGCGGGGCGGTCGTGGGCTGGCAGGGCGATACGGCCTCGCCGGAGGCGACCAGTTCGGCGGCGGTCGTGGTGTCCCTGACGTGCACCACGCGCGGGTTGAGGCCGGCTCCGGCGAACACCTGGCGCAGCGCGGCGTACTCGTCGTCGACGGTCAGGTCGACCACCCAGTGGTCGTCGGCCAACTCCGCCAGGCGCACCACTGTGCGGCCGGCCGCCGGATGGTCCGCCGGCAGCGCGATGAACTGCGGCTCCTCGGCGAGCAGGACGCGCCGCTCGACACCGCTGGGCACCGACAGCGGGAAGCCGGTGAACTCGTGCACGAAGGCCACGTCCAACTGCTGGGTGGCCACCATCTGGAGCAGCATCGTCGCCGATATGTCGACGTGGATCGTGGTGTCCGTCTCCGGCAGCCTGGCGTGCAGCCTGCGGAGCCAGCCGGCCACGGCGCGGTTGCCGGTGCTGCCGATCCGCAAGTGTGCCCCGTTGATGTGGGCCGCGGCGTCCTTGGCCGCGCTGATCAGGGCGTTCATGTCGGCCACGATCGGCCGGGCGCGGGCCAGGACGGAGCGGCCGAGCGGCGTCGGGTGACTGCCCGACTG
Source organism: Streptomyces sp. 796.1 (assembly GCF_047525675.1). Lineage (NCBI taxonomy): Bacteria > Bacillati > Actinomycetota > Actinomycetes > Kitasatosporales > Streptomycetaceae > Streptomyces > Streptomyces sp. 796.1. Next base: position 245,129 of record NZ_JBLIWA010000003.1, read on the forward strand.
TTCACGGGTGAACAGCAGGCCGCCGATCGCCTTCTCGATGCGCCTGAGCTGCGTGGTGAGGGAGGGCTGCGTCATGCCGAGTTGGAGCGCAGCCTTGCGCACGCTGCCCGCGTCGGCGATAGCACAGAGCGCACGGAGGTGTCTCACATCGAGCTCCACGAGCGGAGCATATCGGCGTGGACACGACACACACCAGACACGTCATCCGATCGTCTGTCCGTGCAGGAGTTGTCCGGTGCATTGCATTCCGTGGTCGAATCCGCCGCCTTCTGGCGCCGCGACGTGGCGCAATGCGGGGGTATGGAGCCTAGGCGGCTTTTGGGGGCCATAGCTCCGTGCTATCGGCAGTTGGCATCATCCGCGCCGTGCGGCATGTCCCTGACACTCGGCGGGACACCCCGTTCCGGACGCCCCGATCGCTACCCCACAGTGATCGCCGGGGCCCCGGAGGCCCGAAGGAGTCCCCCCACATGAAGAGCTCTGCGATATTCCTGTCGGCCGCGCTGGGCCTCGGCCTGGCCGCCGCGACCGCGCTGCCCGCGACCGCCGCCCCCACCGCGGACGCCGGCCAGCGCTCGACCGCCGCGAGCATCGCCGCGTACCAGGGTTCCGGCGAGGACGCCGCGGCCACCAAGGCGTTCTTCGAGGCGGTCATCAAGTCGGCCAAGGCCAAGCAGGCCAGGACCGGCGAGCGCGCCGTCACCGTCACCTACAACGCCAGCGGCGCGCCCACCTTCGCGTCGCAGATCGCGCGGAGCGCGTCGATCTGGAACTCCCACGTGACCAACGTGAAGCTCCAGGCGGGCTCGGGCGGCAGCGACTTCTCGTACCGCGAGGGCAACGACCCGCGCGGCTCGTACGCCAGCACCGACGGCCACGGCCGCGGCTACATCTTCCTCGACTACCGGCAGAACCAGCAGTACGACTCGGTCCGCGTCACCACCCACGAGACCGGCCACGTGCTCGGCCTGCCGGACCACTACTCGGGCCCGTGCAGCGAGCTGATGTCCGGTGGCGGCCCCGGCCCGTCCTGCACCAACCCGAACCCGAACGCGCAGGAGTCCGCCCGGGTCAACCAACTGTGGGCGGGCGGGCTGAGCGGCCTCGGCGCCTTCGCGAAGGGCTCGTTCCTCAAGTGACCGTCCCGTTCGCGGGCTGAGGGCGGGGCGGGCGCCGGCCGCGCGGCCGGACCCACACCTCCCCCACGGCAGCCGTGCCCCGCACCGGCGCCCGCCCCTCCCGCCCCGCGAACGACCGCCGGGGGGGGGGGGGGGGGGGGGGGGG
>NZ_JBLIWA010000003.1:246422-268634 GCF_047525675.1 Streptomyces sp. 796.1
CCACCGCCGCGGCCCGGCCCGCCCGCGCACCCCGACGGTGCGCGGGCGGACCGGGCCGCCGTGTTCGGTGCCCGCCTACGGTCGCCGCCGGAGGCCGGGCCAAGGTGTCAGGCGTCTGGTGCCAGGCACCAGACGGCGAATGCCCGACTCAGTACAGCTTGTTGACCGCGGTCGTGGTGGTCTGCTTGAAGTCGGCCACCTGCGCGTGCTGGAAGTTGCCCATCTGGCCCCACTTCACGACGGTCACCGTCCGCCCGTCCCGGCCCACCGAGAACAGGTTGATGTCGGAGCCGCCCCAGGCGTGCGCGGTGTGGATGCCGTAGACGTTGGCGCCCTCCTCGACGTTGAGCTTGCCGTAGTCCTTGAACTCGGCGGTGGTGTCCGGGTCCTGCTGCTCGGCCTTGTCCGCGCACTCGCGGACGGCCTTGTTCCACAACGCGGCCAGCGACTTGGCGCGCGTCTCGTCCCGCTCCACGACGGTCACCTGCACCGCGCCCGTGTCGTACTCGGTCCAGAACGAGCGGTGTACGGAGGTGGCGCCGGGCAGCGCGGGTCCGACGCAGAACGGCAGCGGGTCCGGCGCGCCGGCGGTGACCGGGCTCGCGTACCAGGGGGAGGTCGGGTGCGGCGGCAGCTCGTTCGGCTCCAGGAACGCGGGCTCGGCGGCTGCGCCGTGGCGCGGGGCGGCGCCGGCCGCGGGGGCGAGCACGGCGGTGGTGGCCGCGGCGGCCAGCACGGCCAGCCCGATGACGCCGGTACGGGCCAGCCGGCCCGGGGTGCCCGCGGCGAACGCGCGGGTCGTGGTGGTGCCGGCCGACTGCTCGGCGGCGTGGTCGAGGTGCGAGTGCGTGTTCATGGGGCAACTCCGCCATGCCCGCGCCCGGCGGGCAAGACATCCGCCGCCAGACGGGACGCTGGAACGGTAAAACCCGCCCTGACCTGCGTAAATACCAGGTGCCTGGAACACCGTTCTGGAACGCCCCGGCGGGGGTGGCACTAGGATCGGGCAGCGTGTCGACCTCATCGCCCCCACGGCGGCGCAAGCCGCGAGCCGATGCCGAGCGCAATCGGACCCGTGTCCTGGAGGCCGCACGCGCGCTGTTCACGGCGCGCGGTGAGGACGTGCAGATGCCCGAAGTGGCCCGGGCCGCCGGGGTCGGCATCGGCACCGTCTACCGCCACTTCCCGAGCCGGGCCGCGCTCATCGAGGCCGCCGGCGAACAGCGGCACGCGGAGATCGTGACCTTCGGCCGGACCCGGTGCGTGCCGTGCCCGGACGCGGCGGACGGCCTCGCCCGCTACCTCTGGCACATCGGCGAGGTGCTCGCCACCGACCGGGGGCTGACCGCGTCCATCGAGGCGACGCTCGGTTCGGCCAGGCCCAAGGGCACGGCGGCGGAGCGCACCGAGGCCATAGCGGCCGAACTCATCGCGCGGGCCAGGGCCCAGGGCACCATCAGGCCCGACATAGAAGTGATCGACCTCAGCATGATCGTCTGCGGCCTCGCGGCGGTCATCCGCAACGGCACCGGGGACTGGCGCCGCTACCTCGCGATCACCCTGGCGGGCCTCGGAGACGCGGCGGCGGGCCCGCTGTCGGACGCGGTCCGTGCCCGACCCGTGGTCCGCGACGCGGCACCGCCGGCCGAAGGAGCTCCGGACGCCCCCTCTGCCGAGGTCCCGGCCGCTGGAACCCCGTCCGCCCCGGCGGCCCCTTCCGACCCGGCCAAGGCGCGAGCGGCCGACGACACGAGATGAGCCCCGGGGGACGACGCGTACGGAAAGGACCGGCGGGGCGGGCCAGCCGAGAGGGGGCGGGGTACGGCGCGGGCCCCGTGCCGCGTGGTGCGGCCGGGGCCCGTGCCGGGCGGCCCACACGACAGGGTGCGGGCCGGTGGGGCGGGAGCGTTAGGCGGACTCGGCCGCCACCAGCTCCGCGATCTGCACGGCGTTCAGCGCCGCGCCCTTGCGCAGGTTGTCGCTGGAGCAGAACAGGGCCAGGCCGCGCCCGTCGGGGACCGTCTCGTCGCGCCGGATGCGCCCGACGTAGGTCGGGTCCTGGCCGGCGGCCTGGAGCGGGGTGGGAATGTCGGAGAGCTCCACGCCCGGCGCTGCGGCCAGCAGCTCGGCCGCCCGCTCCGGGCTGAGCGGCTCCGCGAACCGGGCGTTGACCTGCAGCGAGTGACCGGTGAACACCGGCACCCGGACGCAGGTGCCGGAGACCAGCAGCTCCGGGATGCCCAGGATCTTGCGGCTCTCGACGCGGAGCTTGCGCTCCTCGTCCGTCTCGCCCGAACCGTCATCGAGCAGCGAGCCGGCCATCGGCAGCACGTTGTACGCGATCGGCCGGACGTACTTGTTCGGTGCCGGCAGCTCGACGGCCGAGCCGTCGTGGGTGAGCCGGGCGGCCGTCTCGGCGGTCTTGCGGATCTGCTCTTCGAGCTCGCGCACGCCCTCAAGCCCGCTGCCCGACACCGCCTGGTAGGTGGTGACCACCAGGCTGGTCAGGCCGGCCGCGGCGTGCAGCGGGCGGAGCACCGGCATGGCGGCCATGGTGGTGCAGTTCGGGTTGGCGATGATGCCCTTGGGGCGCTCGGCCACCGCGTCCGGGTTGACCTCGGACACCACCAGCGGCACCTCGGGGTCGGCCCGCCAGGCCGACGAGTTGTCGATGACGACCGGGCCGGCCGCCGCCACCTTGGGCGCCAGCGCCCGCGCGGTGGCGCCGCCGGCCGAGAACAGCACGATGTCCAGGCCGGAGAAGTCGGCGGTGGCCGCGTCCTCCACGGTGATCTCGGTGTCCTGCCACGGCAGGGTGCGCCCGGCCGAACGGGCGGAGGCGAACAGCCGCAACTGCTCCACCGGGAACCCGCGCTCGGCGAGCACCCCGCGCATGACCCCGCCGACCTGTCCGGTAGCACCGACGATTCCGATTCTCATGCTGCTCCTTCGCTCATCTGCGCCGCCGGTCGGCGGTGCTCGTACCGCCGCCCCGGCCCTCGTCCGTCCGCACGCGTATGCCCCCGGGCCCCACGCCTACCCGCTGGACGCGGTGGGCCGCCCGGCGTTCGACCGGGTGGATGCGTACGGCCGTGGGAAGTATCTCCCGGCCGCGCGCCGTGCAGGGCGCCGGACGGGCCCGCACCGGCGGTGAACCCGGTCACGTGACGGGGCGGGTTCCCGATCCGGGGAACGATCTCGTACGGCTGCGGCGGCGCTGGCGGCCCGCCGGTGGCCGGGTGGCGCGCGCCGCTCGGGAGGCTGGTGGGTGGCCGGTCCTCCCGGTTGATCCGGTCCGGCACCTTGCCGGGGCGCCGCGTTGCGGCCACGGTTATGCCCTGCGGGTGTGCCGGGCGCCCGCGGCCGACAGAATCGGAGGCGTCGTGGTTCCCCCCGTTCCGTTCGTACCACCGCACGAGGTCGTGGGAGACGGCCCGCACCGGGTCGTGGCCGTCCACGGCTGGCTCTCGGACCGTGCCACCTACGCCGCCGTGCTGCCGCACGTCGACCGGCGTGCGTACAGCTACGTCCTTCCTGACCTGCGCGGCTACGGGAAGGCGCGGGAGGTGCCCGGTGCGTACGACACCGCGGAGGCCGCCGCCGACCTGCTGGCCCTCGCCGACCACCTGGGCTGGGACCGCTTCTCCGTCGTCGGGCACTCCATGGGCGGCGCGGTGGCGCAGCGGCTGCTGGCGGCGGCGCCGCACCGGGTGCGGCGGCTGGTGGGGATCGCGCCGGTGCCGGCCAGCGGCGTGCCGATGTCGGGGGAGCAGTGGGACCTGTTCGCCGGGGCGGCCGAGCATCCGCAGCACCGCCGCACGATCATCGACCTGACCACGGGCGGGCGCCACCCGGGCGCCTGGCTCGACCTGATGGTGCGGCACTCGGTCGAACACGGCGACCCGGCGGCGCTGCGCGCCTGGCTCGACTCCTGGGCCGGGGAGGACTTCCACGACCAGATCGAGGGCCTTGAACTGCCGGTACGGGTGGTGGTCGGCCGGCACGACCCGGCGCTGTCGGCCGAGGTGATGCGGGCGACCTGGCTGCGCTGGTACCCGCACGCCGACCTGGTGGAACTCGCCGACGCCGGGCACTACCCGGCCGACGAGACCCCGCACGAACTGGTCCGCGCCGTCGAGGAGTTCCTCGGCGCTGACCCGACGTGACCGCGGCCGGCCCCGCGCGCGGGTGCGCGCGAGGCCGGTGACGGGGCGGCGGTACGGGCCGCGGGGTGGGCGGCGGCCCCGTCGGGTGGGTGGTGCGGCGCGCAGTTGACGATTGGGGCGCGCGGCTAGGGCGCGCCGTCGCCGTCCGGGGTGGCACCGTCGGCCGGTGTGCCGGCCGAGGCGTCGGGGTTCGGCGTGCCGGACTCGCCGCCCAACTTCTCGCGGCGTTCCCGCTCCGTCTGCTCGTAGTCGGGGAGCAGCCGCTTGGTGATGCGGTCCACGTAGCCGCGGGTCTCGTTGAACTCGGGGATGCCGCGCACCCGCAGTACGGCGCCGGGGCCGGCGTTGTACGCGGCGAGCGCCAACTCGGTGCGGTCGCCGGGGACGTTCTTGACCGAGTCGTAGAGGTGGCACATGTACCGGGCCTGGGAGGGGATCGCGTCCTTCGGGTTCCACACGTCGGCCTTGCCGTCGCCGTCCCCGTCGCGGCCCCACTCGGTCCAGGTGACCGGCGCGAACTGGGAGATCCCGTCGGCCTTCCCGGAACTGGCCCGGGGGTCCCACCGGCTCTCCGCGTCGATCTGCGCGGCGAGCAGGGGCACCGAAAGCGGTTCACAGGTACGGGCGGCGGCCTCGATCGTGGCCCGGTACTCGTCCGGGACGGTGGGCAGCGGATCGGTCCCGTCCTCCACCAGTTCGCGTACGGCGAAGACGCCGGCGCCCAGTAGCGCCGCACCGGCCACGACCGCACAACCGAACCGGGCGCGCGAGGTCACCATGCAGAAGGGCAAGAGGAAGTGAAGAGCATGGGAGGGACGATAACCGGATTTACCCGAGGGCCCGGCATCCGGATCTCACGTGCGGTGTTTGATCCGGATTCGCGTTCTCGCCTCGTGCACGGGTGCCCACCGCGGTAGGACCCCCACTGCCCGTTTCCGGTCACGGCACGCGGTCAACGGGCCCGACCCGGCGGGCAGACGGGCAGCGGGCGCGGGCTGGTCCGGCGTGGGGGCGGGCTGCTTGCGGGGCAGGGCGGTGGAGTTGGCGACTTGGCCGCAGGGGGTGGCGAGTTGGCGAGTTGGCGTACGGGCGGGGCGCGGCGGAGTCGATGGCCGGTACGGCGGGCGGTGGTGCGGCGGGCCGGGACATCGCGGGGTGGTGCGGACGCCGACGGGCCCGCGCCGGGAGTGGCGCGGGCCCGTGAGTGGTCCGGACGGTGCGGGTGGTGCGAAATGGCTCGGGTGCTTCGGGTGCTTCGGGTGCTTCGGGTGCTTCGGTGGTGCGGCGGTCAAGAAGGCTGCGGGGCCTTGCGCTTGTTGGGGCGGCGGCTCATCACGAAGCCGGCGATCGTCCCCACCGCGACCAGCGCGAGCACCGAGACCGCGGTGCTCAACCAGGTGGCGCCGAGCCACTGCCCACCGAGGTAGCCGAGGCCCACGCTGTACCCCGCCCACATCAGCCCGGCCAGCGCGGACCAGGGAAGGAACTCGGCGACCTTGCGGTGTGCGGCGCCGGCGCCCAGGCTCACCACGGAGCGCCCGGCGGGCGCGAAGCGCGCCAGGACGACCAGCGCGCCACCGCCGCGCGCCAGTGCGGCACCCAACTTCTGCTGTGCGGAGGTCAGTCGACGGGAGCGGGCGATGGCCCGGTCGAGGCGTTCGCCGCCGCGCCAGGCCAGTCGGTAGGCGACCATGTCGCCGAGTACGGATGCGGTGGTGGCGCAGAGCACCAGGGCCAGCATCTCGGGGATGTCTGCGTCGGGTTTGACGCCGCGCGCCGCGTTGACCGCGTCGGCGGTCGTGGTGCCGGCCGCCGCGGTGGCCGCGGCGACCACCAGGATGCCGCTGGGCAGGACGGGCAGGAAGACGTCCAAGACCACGGATGCACCGATGATCACGTAGATCCACGGGGTGTCGACCAGCGACCCCAAGGTTTCCAGCAACGTCTCTCCCGATCCCGTTCCCCCGCCGCGACGTCGCAAGGGAGCGGCAGGAGCGGCCTCTTCAGCAACAGCCATACAGCGTACGCCTGTGCTGCCAGAGCATACCGAGCCGAGACCGCCCATGACCGCTGCATAACGCCGAGGTCACGCCGTATGAACGGGGTCCGCGACGGTGGCCCGGCGGTTACGGACCGGTAAGCCCTCCGCAACGCACGGGCACACCATGAGCAACAGCGCATAACGGGCCGGCCAGCCCGTCCGGACCCGGTATCTCGATATGTCGACTCGTCATCACGTCGTTACATCCGCAGGTCGGTAGGGATACCCGCGAACACTCCGCGGTCCGTCCGATATCGAGGAGAGTGTCCCGAACGGCGCCGGGTCGCGCCGGGAACGACACCGGCCGCGCCTCGATCGACATCGGGGCGCGGCCGGGGGTGCGGGGCGGCGCGGGCGCCGCTGCGCGGTGGGCCGGAGTGGGGCCCGGGTGGATCAGACGCGGGTCGGCTGGCGGTGCGGCTCGCTGGCGCTCTGTTCACGGCTGGCGCCGATGAAGCGGTCCAGGGCCCAGGCGCCCGGCCCGGTGAAGATGATGATCAGGAAGGCCCAGCAGAACATGGCGGACGCCTCGCCGCCGTTCTCGATCGGCCACAGCTTCTCCGTCTGGTGCTCGACGAAGTACGCGTACGCCATCGAGCCGGAGGATATGAACGCGGCGCTGCGGGTGAACAGGCCGGTCATGACGAGGATGCCGCCGACGAGTTGGATCACGGCCGCGTGCCAACCGGGCCAGGTGCCGGCGTCAATGGTGCCGCCCGCGCCATCGACTCCGCCGAAGGAGCCGAACAGGGTCTTGGCGCCGTGGCAGGCGAAGAGCAGGCCGACGACGATGCGGAACAGCGAGGTCGCGTACGGCCGGGCCGCGTCGAGATGTTCGTTCAGGGGGTTGGGGGATGACATGGCAGGGGGACTCCTCGTTTCGGGGACGGGAAACAACGAGGTGGCCAGGTTAGGGACGCCTCATCAGTTGTTGCAAGTTCAAGTTCTGCCACTTGGTGCTGCTCGGTGCGGGGGGATGTGCATCGGTCGGGCGGCTCGCGGCCCCGTGGGTGGGTGGCCGGTCCGCATGGTCCATCGCCGCTGCGTGGCGGGGTGGTGGGGGAGTGGCGACCGCATCGTGTGGGGTCGTCGCGTGGCGCCTGGGCCCCCGCTCGCCTGCGACGTCTCGTGAACGCGCCTGGTCGATGCGGAGAGCCTAGAGCGACATGAGCATGACCGTCAGGTGGTCTCGACCAGTTGGTATGGACTTTTAATCAGCCGCATGGACTTTGCTGGTCCGGGGGTGGGGCGGATGGTGTGCCCGTGGCTGGAAATCGCCATTGCGGTGACGTTGATCTCGGTTTTGCGGTGCGCTTTTGGTCTGTCCTTGCCGTATCTGGCCGCTGTCGGCTCTCGGCCGCCGGCCGTGACTGCCGTCCCTGACCCCCGGGTCTCGGTCGCCGGAGTCGGCTCCAGTTCCTCCTGGTCGTCGATCCTGGCTCGCGGCTCTGCTCTCCTCTGCTCTCCTCGACTCTCGCCCCGGCTCCCGTCCCCGGCCCCCTGGCTTGCCGATCGTCCTCTTCCGGCCCGCGCTGGCGGGCCGCCCGCGACTGTCAACCCGAGGTTGACGCCGGGCACCCTGTCAACCTACGGTTGACGGCATGACGAAACCCTTAGGGATCACGCCTCCGATCCGACTCGACGAGCTGATCGAGGCCATCAAGAAGGCCCACCCCGGCGCGCTGGACCAGCTCGCCGGCGCCGTGCTCGCGGCGGACCACCTAGGCGAACTGGCCGACCACCTCATCGGCCACTTCGTGGACCAGGCGCGCCGCTCCGGTGCCTCCTGGACCGACATCGGCGCCAGCATGGGGGTGACCCGGCAGGCGGCGCAGAAGCGGTTCGTGCCCAAGGGGGCCAACGAGGCCGCCGAAGTCGACGTGAGCCAGGGCTTCAACCAGTTCACCGAGCGGGCCAGGAACGTGGTGGTGGCCGCGCACAACGAGGCCGCTGCCGCGCGCAACGCGGAGGTGGGCCCGGGCCACCTCGCGCTCGGGCTGCTGGGCGAGCCGCAGGCGCTGGCCGCGCGGGCGATCACGGCCCAGGGCGTGGCGTTGGAGCGGGCGCGGGAGGCGTTGCTGGCCGCCCTGCCCGCGGCGGCCGATGAGGTCCCCGAGCTCATCCCGTACAGCGCGGGCGCCCGCAAGGCGCTGGAGTTGACCCTGCGCGAGGCGCTGCGGCTCGGGCACAATTACGTCGGCACCGAGCACATCCTGCTCGCCCTCCTGGAGCACGGGGAAGGGGTCGGCGCGCTGACCGCCCTCGGCGTGACCAGGGAGGCGACGGCGGAGTACGTGGCTCGGGCGCTGGCGGAGATCGCGGCCGAGCAGACGGACGGGCAGGAGTAGCGAACGACTGATCCGCCGCCCCGTCGGTCGGGGCGGCGGATCCGGTCGGGGCCGGGCCGGCTGTCAACCGGTAGCGGCCGTCACCGGCGGTTCGGCAGCCGTCGGTGCCGGCCGGCGGCCACACCGGTGGCCGTCAGGAGCGGCCGACGACCGTCGGTGGCCGTCAGCAGCCGTTGAGGATGCGGCTGAGGGCGCTCTTCTCGGCGCTGTCCACGGAGAGCTTGTAGTAGTGCTTCACCGAGACCCACATCCGGGCGTAGGTGCAGTGGTAGCTCTTGGTCGGCGGCAGCCACTTGCCCGGGTCCTTGTCGCCCTTGGCCTGGTTGACGTTGTCCGTCACCGCGATGAGCTGCGAGCGGGTGAGGTCGTTGGCGAAGCCCTCGCGGCGCGAGTTGGTCCAGGAGCTGGCGCCGGACTTCCACGCCTCGGACAGCGGCACCACGTGGTCGATGTCCACGTCGGACGCGGCGCGCCAGGTGGCGCCGTCGTAGGGGGAGAACCAGGTGCCCTTCACGGCGGCACAACTGCTGTTGGTCTCGACGTTCTTGCCGTCCCGCTTGAGGACGACCTCGCGGGTGTTGCAGCTTCCGCTCTGGGTGCTCCAGTGCGGGAACTTGTCGCGGCTGTAACCGCTCGACGAGCCCTCGGACTTGACGGTGAGCTGGGCGAGGTAGGTGCGTGCGGTGCCGGCGCTCGGCGGGGCGGGCGGCGCGGCGTGCGCGCTCGGGCCGCTCATCACCAACGTGCCGACCAGCGTGGCCAGACCACCGATGGCGGTTGCTCGACGCGCGTAGATGCCGCGACGCGAAGAGGTCGTGTCCGTACGGGACATGGCGAACTCCCTCTGGAGTGGGGGGAAACGGGCGCTGTGGCCCGGACATGGTCTCGGCGCCGGGTTGCTCTGGGGTGGGCGCCAGGTAACAGCGTGACGACGCGGTCATGTCAAAGCAAGGGGGCGCGCGGTACGCCGCCGGGCTCTCCGCCGGTGCGCGGCCGGCGCGTTGACGCCCCGTGAGCTGCTCTGACCTGCGGCGCGTACGGGTGCGAGGGCGTGGGTCGTGCCGCGGGCCAAGGGCCGCGTGGGGTGGGCCGGGCCGTCCGTTGCCCCGCGGGTGCTGGTTGCGGGCTTGTGGGTGTCGGCCGTGGGCTTGCGCGTGCTGGTCGCATGGCGTGGCGTACGGCGGGTGGGGGCCCGCCACGCTCGTACGCGGCTCCGTGTGTGGTGTGGCTCGGGGCCGCGTACGGCGCCGTGTCGTACCCGCGCGGTACGGGGCCGGGAGCGGGCGCGCTCGGTGCGGCGCTCGTCGTGGGCAACGTCACGCGGGGGCGGTGGCCCGGGCGCCAGTCGGTGGCCCGCTCTCCTGGCCGGCCCTGCGGGGAGGTCATCCGTGCTGGTCAGGCGGGTGTGCGCGGGATGGTGGGCGGGGTGGTGCCCGGGAGCGTCGGGCGGGGGAGGGTTGCGGAGGGGCGGCACGGGCTGACGTATCCTCGTCGACAGCAGAAGGGGAGTAGCTCTTCGCCGGACCGTCGACATACTGCTCACCGTCCCCGTACCACCATCAGGTGGGACGCTCGCGCGTCAGGGGGAACGGGGGGCCGGCGCCCGGAGGCGGGTGGCTGCGGGTGGGCACGCCTAGGTGGCGTGTCACGTCTCGTGTGCCACTGCGCCAGCGAGACCTTCGGCCGCAGTGTCCGACGCTGCCGTGCCGAAGCGACCCCGCGAACAGGGACCCTTTCGGTGCGGACGCCCGACCGAACGAGGAATCCCACCCCGTGTTCAGCCTCACCGTCGCCGCCGTCACCTTCGGCGTCGTCTTCCTTGCCGAACTTCCCGACAAGACCGCCCTGGCCGGCCTGATGCTCGGCACCCGCTACCGCGCGTCGTACGTCTTCGCCGGTGTCGCCGCCGCCTTCGTCGTCCACGTCGCCCTCGCCATCGCCGCCGGCAGCGTGCTCACGCTGTTGCCGCAGCGGCTCCTCCAGGCCATCGTCGGCGTGCTCTTCCTGGCCGGCGCCGCGATGCTGCTGTTCAAGAAGGACGAGGACGAGGAAGAGATCAAGAAGCCCGCCGACCAGAGCTTCTGGAAGGTCGCCGGCAGCGGCTTCATGCTCATCCTGGTCGCCGAGTTCGGTGACCTCACCCAGATCATGACGGCCAACCTCGCCGCCCGCTACGACAGCCCGATCTCCGTCGGCGTCGGCGCCGTACTCGCCCTGTGGGCGGTGGCCGGCATCGGCATCGTCGGTGGACGCACCCTGATGAAGTACGTCCCGCTGCGCCTGATCACCAAGATCGGCGCCTGCGTCATGCTGCTGCTGGCCGTGTTCAGCCTGTACGAGGCGGTCTCGGCGTAGCGACCGGCGGGCGACACATGCCGGCGCCAAGCGCGCCGTGCGACGCGCGCCGTGCGGTGACCGGGGTCGCCGCCAGGCGCCGGCGGATCGCCAGGCGCCGGCGAGCGTCGGCAAAACATCAGGTCAGCCAGTTGGCCGGCCAGCCAGCAGGTCGGCGGGCGTCAGCGCGTCAGTGGTGGCGGCGGGCCGGGGGCGGTGGTGCGGCGCGTGGCGCGGTGATGGCCGCGGAACGGGCGGCGACCCGGGGGCGCGCACCGGTGCGGTGCCGCCGCGTCGGCCCGGCGGCGCACCTGCTCGGGTTCGACGGTCCACTCGACGCCGCCCCGCTCGGGCCGGATGAACACCAGGAACGTCGTACGCCGCGTCGTCGGCGAGGTGTACGGGCCGGCGTCGGTCAGCACCCCGGTGCGGCCGGTGGTCAGGTCCTCCACGGCATCGCCGATCGCGGCAATGGCCTCGTCCTCAGTCATGCGCCGCACCGGCCGTCCGCCGACGCGGGCCGGGCGCCGTGCCACGGGGCGGCGCCACCCGGGTGGCCCAACGCGCCGGCTCTGGCGGACGGCCCGCAGCCGGGTCCGGCGGCCCCGTCCCGTGCCGCGGCCGGCTTCCCCATGGAGGTCATCGGTGTGTACCCCTTCCCATCCCAAGGCTCACGGCGGGCCCACACGCACGTGCGCGCCCGCGCGAAGACCAGCCCAGGGTGGGGCACCCGGCGCCGCGGTGCGGGGACGACGGCCGGCACGGCGCGTCGGGTAGGAAATCAGCCTGTACCACCGTGGGCGACGGCGAGGCCCGGCGCCGGGCCTCGCCGTTCCGCCCGGGCGTCTCGTCCCGGCCTGCTCAGGGGGCGATGTGCAGGGCGATGTCACCGGTCGGCAGCGCCTCCACGCGGACCTGGGTGAGGTCGCGCACGTGGGCGGTCGGCTCGTGGACCGCCGCGCGCGGGCCCACGCCCACGACGCGCATCCCGGCGGAGCGGGCCGCGGCGATGCCCACCTCGGAGTCCTCGAAGGCGACGCAGTCGGCGGGTGCGAAGCCGAGTTCGGCGGCGCCCTTGAGGAAGCCCTCGGGGTCCGGCTTGCTGGCGCTCACGTTCTCGGCGGTGATCCGGGTGCGCGGCATCGGCAGCCCCGCGGCGTCCATCCGGGCCCTGGACAGGCCACGGTCGGCGGAGGTCACCAGCGCGTGCGGCAGGTCGGCCAGCGCGGCCATGAACTCCGGCGCGCCCTGCACCGGCACCACGCCCGCCACGTCCGAGGTCTCCCATTCGAGCATCCGCGCGTTGTCAGCCAGGTTCTCGGCGACCGGCCGGTCGGGGAGGAGCACGGCCATGGTGGCGTGGCCCTGCCGCCCGTGCACGATCTTGATCACGCTGTCGCCGTCGAGCCCGTTCTCATCGGCCCAGCGCCGCCAACAGCGCTCCACGACGGCGTCGGAATTGACGAGCGTCCCGTCCATGTCGAGGAGCAGCGCCTTGACGGCGGTGAGGGTCTGGGACGTGCTCGTGGGAGCCATGGGGCACTCCTGGGCTCGGCGGGGCGCGGCGGTGCGCGGAGGCAAGCGGTTCCGCCCACGGTCAGGGATGCGGGCGGAACCACTTTGTTCCTCAAACATACAAAGAGACGCCGCCGGACGCCAGCGCCCTCCGTACCAGCGCCGATGAACAGCTCATAGCTGGCGTGTGACGGGGGAGCGGTCGTGGCCCGGCGGAAGCCGGACCTTCGCGCGCGCGTGCGCGCGAGGCAGCGCGGTCCCGCCGCCGCGTCAGGGCTTGTCCGTACGGGCTTCCAGATAGCTGCGGGTGTGCGGGCCGTAGACGCCCTCGGGGTCGCCGGTGAGGTGGTGGCGGCGCTGGTAGGTGCCGACCGCGTTGGCGACGCCCGCGTCGTACTCGCCGTCCGCCGAGCCCCCGTACGTCCACGTCTGGCGCAGCCGGTCCTGGAGTTCGGCGACCTCGGGGCCGCTGTCGCCCTGGCGGAGCACGGGCGGGCCGGTCGGGCGCGGCGGGTCGTCCGTCGGGTCCGGCGGGGGCGGTGCGGAGGTGGGGCGGTCGTCGGGTTCGTCGGTCGGCTCGGGGGCCGCGTCGGACGACTGCGCCGCGGTGGGCGAAGGGGAGGCGCTGGGCTCTTCGCCGCTCGGGCTCGACGACGCCGAAGGGGACGCGCTCGCGCTCCCGGACGGCGACGAGGAGGGCGAGGTCGAAGGGGAGGCGCTGCTGCTGCCGCCCGGCGTCGGCTTCGGGCTGTCGGTCATCTTGCCGTCCCAGGTCGGCAGCGGCTCGGAGGACGTCGTCTGCTGTCCGTCCGGTGACGTCCCGTCGGCCTGGTCGTCGCTGCCGCCCCCGTCGCCGCCGAGCAACCCCGTACCGAACGCCACGGTGCACACCACGGCGACGAGCACGGCCGCCGCGAGGACGATCGCCACCGGGCGCCGCCGCCGGTGGCTCGCCGGCCGGGCCGCCGGCCCGCCCCCGGCCGCGCCGTCCGGCCCGGGTCCGGAGCCGTCGTCCGGCCCGTACCCGTCACCCGCGGCGCCTCCGGCACTCCCGGCGGCCGTGCCGCCCACAGCGGAGTGCGCATCGCCGGCCGCCGCACCGGCCGCCGGCGGTACGTCGTCGAAGAGCCGCAGGTCATCCGGGTTGGGGCCGGAGTGCGTCGCCGCTTCGGCGGCGAGCGCCGACCGGTCGGTCGGCAGGATCGCCGTGTCGGCCAGTGACGCCGCGTCGGTCGGGTGCGGCCCGGATATGCCGGGCAGCAGGGCCGTCGCCGCGGTGTCCGACGGGTCGCCGAGCCGGGTGGCGCAGGTGCAACCGGGGCGGCCGTCCGCACGCGGCGGTGCGAAGCAGTGCGGGCAGAGTTCTCCCGTCACGGTTTTCCCTTCCTCGGGGTCGCAGGCGATTATGCAGACCGGACAGGTGTTCGCGCAGGCGGTTGTCCGCCCCGGGCGCGGGCTCGGCAGGCCGTACCCGGGCAAACGGGTGAGGATGGGTAGCAGAGCTGACCGCCGCTGGTGGATCAGGGGCGCAGCCCGACCCGAGGAGCCGCCATGGTCGAGGACGCCCGCCCGCCGAACCGCGGGCCCGGCGCACGGGGCGACCCGCCCGGCACCGGCCGGACCGGGGGCGAACCGCCCGCCGCCGACCACGCGTCCGCAGCCGCGCCCGCCGGTGCCGCATCCGCCGCCGGCGCCACGGCACCTGAGACGGCGACAGCCGCCGCCGGCCGTCCGCCGGACCCGGCAGGGCCCGCGCCGTACGACCCGAACGCGCCGCAGGGCCCGTACGACCCACACGGCCCGCGGGGGCCGCGCCCGGCACACGGACCACACGACCCGCACGGCCCCGACGGGCACCAGCAGGGCGCGGTCTGGGTGGCGATCGGGGCGTTGCTGCTCGGGATGTTGCTCGCCGCGCTCGACCAGACGATCGTCTCCACGGCGCTGCCGACCATCGTCAGCGACCTCGGGGGCCTGGAACACCTGTCGTGGGTGGTGACGGCGTACCTGCTGGCGTCCACGGCGGCGACGCCCCTGTGGGGCAAGCTCGGTGACCAGTACGGGCGCAAGAACCTCTACCAGATCGCCATCGTGATCTTCCTGATCGGCTCGGCGCTGTGCGGCATCGCCCAGGACATGCCCCAGCTCATCGGCTTCCGGGCGCTTCAGGGGCTCGGCGGCGGCGGGCTGATCGTGCTCTCCATGGCGATCGTCGGCGACCTGGTGCCGCCCCGGGAACGGGGCCGCTACCAGGGCCTGTTCGGTGCCGTGTTCGGCGCCACCAGCGTGCTCGGGCCGCTGCTCGGCGGCCTGTTCGTGGACCACCTCAGCTGGCGCTGGGTGTTCTACATCAACCTGCCGGTCGGTGTCGTGGCGCTGCTGGTCATCGCCGCAGCCCTGCACGTACCGCGGCGCGACACCCGGCACACCATCGACTACCTGGGCACCTTCCTGATCGCCGCGGTCGCGGCCTGCCTGGTCCTGATGGCCTCGCTCGGCGGCGTCAGCTACGACTGGGACTCCTGGCAGATCACCGGCCTCGGCGTGCTCGGCATCGTGCTGCTCGCGGCGTTCATCCAGGTGGAGCGGCGGGCCGCGGAGCCGGTCCTGCCGCTCAAGCTGTTCCGCAGCCGCACCTTCACGCTGTGCTCGGTGATCGGCTTCGTCATCGGGTTCGCGATGTTCGGCAGCATGACCTACCTGCCAACCTTCCTCCAGGTGGTGCACGACGTCTCGCCCACCATGTCCGGCGTGCACATGCTGCCGATGGTGCTCGGGCTGCTCATCGCCTCCACCGCGTCGGGACAGATCGTCAGCCGCACCGGCCACTACCGGATCTTCCCCATCGCCGGCACCACGGTCACCGCGCTCGGCCTGCTGCTGCTCCACCAACTCGACCGGCACAGCGGCGTCGTCGAGATGAGCGCGTACTTCTTCGTCTTCGGGCTCGGCCTCGGCCTGGTCATGCAGGTCCTGGTGCTGATCGTGCAGAACTCGGTCGACTACGCGGACCTGGGCGTCGCCACCTCGGGCGCCACCTTCTTCCGCTCCATCGGCGCCTCCTTCGGCGTCTCCATCTTCGGCACGATCTTCGCCAACAAGCTCGGCCCGCGGATCTCCGACGCGCTCGCCGGACAGCCCCTGCCGCCCGGCGTGGACCCGGGGCAACTCAGCGCCGACCCGCGCGCCGTCGGCGGGCTCCCGCCCGCGGCCCGCGGCGGCGTGCTCGACGCGTACGCGCTCTCCATCACGGACGTCTTCCTGTACGCGGTGCCGCTGGTGCTGATCGCGCTGGTGCTGGCCTGGTTCCTGCGCGAGGAACCGCTGCGCGGCTCGGTCACCGCCCCGGAGGCGAGCGAGGTCATCTCCAGCAACCCGGTCGAGCGCACCTCGCGGGACGAGGTGGCCCGCGCGCTGTCCACGCTCGGCAGCCGCGAGGGCCGCAAACACGTCTACGTGAAGATCGCCCAGCGGGCCGGGGTCGATCTGCGGCCGGCCGCCTGCTGGCTGCTGCTGCGCATCAACCGGCAGGGTTCGGTGGAGCCCGCTCTGCTCGCCGAGCGCGCCGACCTGCCGCTCGGCGTGGTCACCGAGGCCGCCCGGCAGGTCGAGGAGGGCCACCTGGCGGTGCGCGAGGGCCTGGCGCTCGTCCTCACCGACCGGGGCCGCGAGGTCGCCGCCCGGCTCGCCGGGGCCCGCGAGGAGTCGCTGGCGGAACTGCTCGGCGACTGGTGGGGCCCGGACCGGCCGACGGACCTGGTGGCGCTCGTGCGCGAACTCACCGGCGAACTCTGCGGCTCCGACGGGGAGCGCCCGCACAACGGCGACGCCTACCGCCCGCGGGCCGGCGCCCGCCACAGGTCGGAGTGAGGCCGGGCCGCGCCGCGGTCGCGGGCAGGCCGGGCCGGACCCCCGGCGCCGGTCTCAGTCCAACTCCTTGGCGAACCAGTGCTCCGCGTACGGGTCCTCGTTGTAGCGCTCGATCTCCCCGTACCCGTGCCGTGCGTACAGGGCCCGCGCCTCCACGAGGTCGTGCCGGGTGTCCAGGATGATCCGTCGGGCGCCGAGTTCCCTGGCCGCCGCGTGGGCCGCGGTCAGGAGCGCCGCGCCGCCGCCCGTGCCGCGCTCGGCCGGCCGTACGTACAGCCGCTTCAACTCCGCCGTCGCCGCGTCCCGCAGCCGCACCCCCGCGCAGCCAGCGGGCTCGCCCGCGTACCGCCCGACCAGGAACACCGCGTTCGGCGGCACCAGGTCGTTGCTGTGGAACTCGACCAGGCCCGACGCGATCTCCTCGTCGGTCGAGCGGCGCCCCTCGTGCAGCAGGTAGTAGCGGTCGCTGACTTCGATGAGGTACGCGCGCAGCAGCGCCTCCGAGTCCGCCGCGTGCACGGAACGCGGACCGACTTCCCAGCCGGGCCGCGGGGCGGAAGGGCGGGCGGAAGCGGGGGTGGATGAGGTCATGCGGGCCATTGTCGGGAGCGGCGCGGCGGCCCGCAGCAGAATTTCTTGGGGCGGGTGGGGTGTGGGGTACGCGCTGTGGCGTGAGGTGCGGGCGGCGGGCTGTGCGGTGGGCCGCGGTGAGTTGGGGGGCGCGGTGCGGTGGGCCGTGTGGGCCAGGCGGTCGGTCCCGGGGCTCGGAGACGGAGAACGGGGCGGCGGGGCCGGACGCCCCCGGCCCGCCGCCCCTCCGTCCCGCCCCGTCCCGGTCCGGCTCGCCCGGCCCCTGCGGGGGAGGGTCGTGCTCAGCCCTTGGGGGCCGCCTGCTGGACGACATCGAAGGACCACAGGGTGGCGTCGGTGGCGGCCGGCCGCGGGCGCTCGCCGCCCTCGCCGCCGGCGTGGCTGGCCTGCATCGTGCTCTCCCGCCAGGCCGTGAAGTCCTCCTCGCTGCGCCAGCGGGTGTACACCAGGTACTGGTCGGTGCCCTCGACGGGGCGCAGCAGTTCGAACCACTCGAAACCGTCGGAGCTCTCCACCGCGCCGGCCCGGGCGGCGAACCGCTGCTCCAACACCTCGCGCTGCTCCGCCGGAACAGTGAGCACATTGATCTTGACGACGGACACCTTCGACACCTCTCACCGGGGCGGCCACCCCATCGGTGACCTGGACTTCGATCCGTACGAGCAGTCTCCTACACGGGTGCGGAGGCGTTCCGGCCGGGCGCGGCGGTGGGCGGCGGTGGATGAGTGGTGGGCGACGCTGGGCGCGGGAGGGGGCGGGAGCGGGGAGGCCCGGGAGCACGGCCCCGGCTGCGGCTCCGCCCCGGTTACTTCGGCAGCTCGATGGTGAACGCGGGGGCCTCGCCCTGCGCGTTGTTGTCGTAGTAGCTGACGGTCCCGCCCCGGCGGACGACGTCCAGCACGAGCCGGCCCGTCACGGACTGGCCGGGCTTGTACGTCGTGTCCAGGTCGAGCCCCTCGCCGACGCCCTCCAGCGTGGTGGCGTCCTGCGCCGCCGTCTGGCCGTCCTCCCACTTCATCATCCCGTACGAGGAGAACTCGGCCGCCGCCTTGCCGACGTTGCGCACGGTGAGGGTGAGGGAGACGTACTGACCGTGCTCCGGCTGGTTGGTCGTGTCCACCTGGGCGGGCGTCACGTACTTCGCCTCGACGACGGTCACCTTCATCGTGGAGGTCACCGTGAACCCCTCGCCGTACTCGTCCGTCTTCCCGACCGGGTACGTGCCCGACTCGCCGACCGCGAGGGACGGCGGCGGGGTCGACGCGGCCGAGGTGGCGGCGGTGGGCTCGGGTGCGGAGGCGGACGCGGTCAGCGCGTCGTCGGCGGGATCGGCGGAGGGGCCAGTGGGGGAGTCGGCGGGGGCCGTGGCGGTCTGCGGCGCGGCCGACGGGGCGGCCCCGTCACCGCCGCCGTCGTCCGAACAACCCGCCAGCACGGCGCCGAGCAGGGCCGTGGATGTCAGTGCGATGAGAACGCGAGACGTGTGCATGGAACTCCCCCGGGAACCACGAGGGGCCCGATTGCCGCTTGACCGGGGTCAGTATGCACCGGGGTGGCCGGAGATGACCCCGGTGTGGATCATCAGCGTCGCCGCGGTGGCGGCCCGGCGCGCGGGCGCCGGCCGGGCTTACGGACCTCCGGCCGACGCCGCGGCGAGCCCCTACCGCGGGCGTGCGCGGCAGGGGCGGGGGCGTGCGGCGGCGCCGGTGCTTCGATCGGTTGGGGTGATGATCGCCCGCCGTGGGCGCCCGCGCCGGATCAGTCGTGCAGGCGCAGGCCGCGCAGCACCTTGTCCACGTCCTTGCGCGGGCCGCGCAGTGCCAGCCCCGCCAGGTCCAGGTCGGCGGCCTCGACGGCGAGCACGGCGGCCCGGTTGTCGACGTCGTTGTCGGTGTTGAACAACTCCACCGGGTACAGGGCCGTGGCCACCTCGCGGGAGAGTGCGCGGTGGTGGGTGCGGGTGAGCGCGGGGGCGTCGGCCGTGTAGACGAGGACGGGCTCGCGGAACATCGGCAGGTAGCCGTTGCCCGAGCCGTCCTCGTACGGCTCGCCCACCACGTCGGCGGCGGCGTGTGCGACGCCGCTGGAGAGGAAAGCGGTCACGTTGAGCTTCTGCCATCCGGCCAGGTCCTCCCGGACCACGACCGCGATCTTGGTGTCATAGCGCATGGAAGCACGGTGTCGCGGCGCCGGCGCCCGGGTCTTGGACGCTGGTGCGCGCCGGCGCCCGGGCACGGCGCCGCAGGCCAGATGAGGCGGGCTCGCAGCGCGGGCCCCCGTGGGGCCGCGGCACAATGACGTGGTGGAGGTAGCGAACGCGACGGCGCCACGAGTGGACGGCCGGGCCCACGCCCGGCCCGCGACCGCCCCCGCCCCACACGCCCGCCACCCGGCCCACCCGACTCCAGCCTCCGCGGTCCCACCCCGGGTGCCCGTGCTCCGTGCCGGTCCACGGTCCGTGGCCACGCTCCTGGTGCCCGGGCTCCGTACCAGGCCGCCGTCCACGGCCCCGCCGCGCGTCACAGCGCCCCGTGTGGCTCTGCCACGTACGCCTGTGTTGCGCGCCGTCTCGCTTCGTGTGGCCCCGCCCCCTATGTCCGCGCCCCGTACGTCCGCGCCCCGCGCCACCTCGCCCCACACGGCTTCGCCCCGCACGCCCGCCCTCCCCGCCGCCCCGCGGCGTACCCACGGGCCGGCTCCGGCCGGCGTCAACACGGTGCACGGCTGTGTCACCCCGCAGCGGCCCGGAGGCGCCGCGTGCCGGGTGGGTCAGCGGACAGCCGTGGGGCGGGGCAGGGCGGCGGTGGTGGAGGGTACGGCCGCCCGTGGCCCCGCGCCCCCACGGTGTTCGGCCGTGCTGCGGGCGGGCTGCCCTACGGGTGGGTGGGCGTTCCGGACGGGCGGCGTGACGAACGACTCACCGGTGCCGTGGTGTGGTGTGCCGCGCCCGCTGGGAGGTCCCGCGCACCGCGGGCCCGACGCCGTTCCGTATCGCATCGGGCGTGGTCCGCCCAGGGGCGCGGCAGCCGCCGGGGGTGCGGCGATCTCGCCGTGCGCCGCCCCGGCCGAGGGCGCCCGCGCCGGCACCCAGTGGCGAGCCGGCCCACGGGAAAGTGGTGAAATTACCCCTGGCGACGTACACGCATATGGGCGGTTACCCGTCGGACCGCTTCCGGGCAATGTGCGGAGGCAGTCAGGTGACGCGGCGGTGTTCCGCGTCTTACTCACGGGCTCAGTAAGGTCTCAAACATTGGATGCGAGTGACACGGCGAGTGGGGGAGCAGCAGGGCGTGGCAGACGGTGAGCGGAGTGGACGGGGCAGATCCTCGGGCGCGCGGGCGGAGCCGGCCGCCCGGTCACGGATCGGCATGGCGCTGGCCGCACTGTGGGTGCTGGCTGGTCTGCTGGCCGCGCGCCAGGCCGCGGCGGTCCTGAGACTCCCACCCGACCAGCGCCTGACCGATCTGGAGACCTGGATCGGCGAGAACGGCGTGCTCCACGTGCGGGGCTCGCTGTACGACACCGACGCCTTCACCGGCACCCCCTTCGCCGGCCTCGTCCTCAAGCCGCTGACCCGCGCGGCCGAGCAGAGCCTCGGCGTCGCTTGGACCTTCGGCACGCTGCTGCTGGTCGCCGTACTCGGCCTGGTCGCCGCCCGTTCGCTGCCGGCCCCCGTCTCCCGGCGCACCGCGCTGCTCGCCGCCCCCGTCGCCATCAGCCTGATCGTCCTCTCGCTGCCCGTACGCAACGCCTTCAACCTCGGCCAGACCAGCATCATCCCCGTCCTGCTGGTGCTGCTGACCCTGCTGCCGAAGACCTCCGCCCGGCAGTCCGCCCTGCTCATCGGCGTCGCCGCGGCCCTCCAGCCGGCTCTGCTGCTCTTCGCCGTGCTGCTGTGGTGCACCGGGCGCCGCCGGGTGGCCGCGCTCACCGGTGCCACCTTCGCCGCCTGCTCCGCGCTCGCCTGGGCCGCGATGCCGCACGACTCGTGGACGTACTGGGTGCACCACGTCGGTGGCGCGGGGCTCGGCGACAGCGCCGACAGCCTCTCCAACCAGTCGTTGCACGGCATGTTGCTGCGCGCCGGGCTGCGCGGCCCGGTGGAGCTGACGCTGCTCGCGCTGCTGGCCGCCGCGGTGGTCTGGGTGGGCCTGCGGCGCGCCGTGCGGTACGCGCAGGACGGGCAACTGCTGCTCGCCGCCGCCGTCACCGGCTGTGTGGCGCTCGCCGTCTCGCCCACCTCCTGGCAGCACCAACTGCTGTGGATACTGCTGGCCGTCGTCGGCCGGGTGGGGCGGAGGCAGTCGGACCGGCTGGTGTGGCCGGTGCTCGTGGTGCTGGTGATGACGCTCAACCGGACCGCGCTGATGCCGGAGATGAAGGGGCTCGACTTCGTCGGGGACAACGCCCAGCTCCTCGCCGCGCTCGCCGCGGCCTGTGTGGTGCCCTTCCTCGCGCGCACCGCGCCGGAGTGGGACAAGCCGCTGCCGGCGCGGACCGCCGACCCGGTCACGACGGGGCGTTCCTGGGTGCCGATGCTGAAGTTCTGGCGGCGCCCGCTGTCCCGGCCGAACCTGCTCCTTGAGCTGATGCTGATCCGCGTCGGCTACTGGGGCTACTCCTTCATCCGCGCCCACGCGCCGGACGAGCGGAGCCTCGCCGAGGGGCACGGCCGGCAGATCCTGAACATCGAGGGCTGGCTGCACATCGACGTCGAGTACTGGTTCAACCACTTCGTGGCCGACACTCCGTGGCTCGAAGCGAGCATGAACTACTACTACTCGACCTTCCACTTCCTGGTGCCGATGGCGCTGCTCGGCTGGCTGTACGCCTGCCGCCCGGCCACCTACCGCTGGGCGCGCACCCCGCTGGCCTTCGCGACGCTGATCGCCCTGTTCGGCTTCTGGCTCTACCCGCTGGCGCCGCCGCGGCTGATGGACATGGGCTACATCGACACCGCGCACGGCCCGCAGGACCTCAACGACCCGGACTTCGGTGCGCTGACCAAGCTGTCCAACCAGTACGCGGCGATGCCCTCGCTGCACGTCGGCTGGTCGCTGTGGTGCGGCGTGGTGATCGCCCTGGTGGCGCCCAAGCTGTGGATGAAGGTGCTGGGCCTGCTGTACCCGGTGCTGACCACCGCGGTGATCGTCGGCACCGCCAACCACTACCTGCTGGACGCGGTGGGCGGCGCGGCCGTGGTCGCCGCCGGCTTCGCCCTCCAGTACGTGCTGACCGGCGCCGGCCGGCCGCCGGTCGAGACGGGCGCGGGCCGGGCCGGTGGGCCGGCCGCGCTCTGGGCCAGGGTGCGCGCGAAGCTCCCGGGGGCGGAACCCGTGGCGGCGTC
>NZ_JBLIWA010000003.1:268650-274814 GCF_047525675.1 Streptomyces sp. 796.1
GCCGGCCCCGCGCACCGGCCCGCCTCCGTCCCGGTTGCGGCGGGGACCCCGTCCCGCGCGCCGGACGCCGCGAAAGCCACGGAAGCCGGGGGCCCGGCGGCAGGCGCGGCCCGGCCCGCGGAGGCCGCGGCGGCGGAGGACCGGCTGACCAGGGTCCCGGTGGCGGTCGTCGACCCGGCCTCGGGCACGGGCCCGACCGCCGGTGCCGGCCCCGCCTCGGGCGCGGCCCCGACAGCCGCGGCTCCCGCCGCCGGCACCGCCCCGGCCTCGGGCACCGCCCCCACCCTCCGGCCCGGCCCGGCCGACGCCGACCGCGACTCAGCCCCGGATCCGGACCCAGCCCAGGACCCGGAAGCCGACGCGGACGACCAGCCGACCCCGGCCGACACGCCCCGCTGACCCGCGGCCCCGCCCCGTACCCGCCCGCTGCACCCGTCGTAACCGCCCCAGCCGCGCCGCACCGCCGCACCGCCCGAGCCGTCCCCCGCCGTACGTGACTGGGGCCGGGCCCCGCGTTCAAGAGCCGGGCGGGTCCTGTGGCCGGGGCGCAGGTGGGTCGGTGGGGGAGCGTGGGGCGGCGGTCGGGGCGGGTGTACGGGGCGGCGGTCGGCCGCGGTCGCCGTGGCCCGGCCACCACGCCGTGTGGCCGATGAGCGCCGTCAGG
This sequence comes from Streptomyces sp. 796.1, assembly GCF_047525675.1. Taxonomy (NCBI): domain Bacteria; kingdom Bacillati; phylum Actinomycetota; class Actinomycetes; order Kitasatosporales; family Streptomycetaceae; genus Streptomyces; species Streptomyces sp. 796.1. The sequence continues at coordinate 269,315 of NZ_JBLIWA010000003.1, forward strand.
GCCGGCGTGAAGATCATGGCCATCACGAACGCGGCCACCACGATGCCGAACGACAGGGCGAACCCCATCTGCGACAGGGTGGCGTTGCCGGCGAGCATCAGGGTGGCGAAGGTGCCGGCGAGGATGACGCCGGCGGCGGCGATGGTCGGCCCCGAGTGGCGTACGGCGGTGCCCGCCGCGTCCCGCGGCTCGCGCCCCTCGCGGGCCTCCTCGCGGAGCCGGGAGACCATCAGGATGTTGTAGTCGGTGCCCAGTGCCACCACGAACAGGTACATGATCACCGGCAGCATGAACATCAGCCCCGGCTGGCTGCCGATCTGCTGGAAGAGCAGTGAGGTGGCGCCGAGCGTGGCACCGAAGCCGAGCGCGACCGACAGCAGCAGGTACCAGGGCGCGACCAGACTGCGCAGCAGCAGCCCCAAGATGATCATGATGCAGAGGGCGGCGACCGGGAAGACCACGGCGTAGTCGCGGTCCACGGCCTTGTTGATGTCCACGTACACCGCCGTGGTGCCGCCCACCAGGGCCCGGGTGCCGGCCGGGGCCGCCTCGTCTGCGGCCGGGCGCAGTCCGGTACGTACCGTGTCCAGCGCGTCGTCGGAGGCGGGCGGGTCGGTGAGCACCACCTCGTACGCCGCGGTGCGCCGGTCCTTGCTGAGGGTGGCCGGGTCGACCGAGCCGACGCCGTCGACCGCCCGCAGCCGTTCCCGGACCGCGGCCACGGCGGCGGGGTCCAGCGGCCGGCCGTCGGTGGCGTCGAGGTAGACCGAGCTCGGGTCGGTGGTGCCGGCCGGGAAGCCCCGTTCCATGTCGCGCTGGGCGACCATCGACTCCTTGGACTTGGGCAGCGAGGAGCCGGCGAGGTCGAAGTTGGCGCGGTAGCCGAGCGCGCCCACCGTGAGCGCCCCCATGAAGACCGCCGACGCCAGCGCCCACACCGCGGGCCGGCGGGCGAGGAGCGCACCGAAGCGGGCGAAGCCGGTGCCGGACGGTTCGGCCCGCCACGAGCGCGAGGGCCAGAAGACCCGCGTGCCTAGCAGCGACACCACCGCGGGCACCAGCGTGAGGCCGGCGAGGAGGGTCACGAAGACCGCGATGGCCAGGGCCGGGCCCATCGACTTCAACATGCCGAGCGTGGACAGGGCGAGCGCGGCGAACGCCACGATGACGGCGCCGGCGGCCGATGCGATGGCCTCGCCGACCCGCTCCACGGCGTGCACCATGCCGCTCTTGGCGTCCTCGCCGGCGCGTAGCGCCTCCCGGTAGCGGAAGAGCAGGAACAGGATGTAGTCGGTGCCGACGCCGAACAGCACCACCGTCAGCAGCTCCCGGATGGAACTGTCGGTCTTCATGTCGAAGAGCTCGTTGGCGCTGGCGATCAGGCCGGTGGCGAGCGGTGCGATGAGGCCGATGAGCACCACGGGGAGCAGCGCGATGATCGGGCTGCGGAAGATGACGAGCAGCAGGACGACGATGATCACGATGGTGCCGACGGCCACCAGCACCCCGGCCCGGTCGGCCGACTCGCGTTCGTCCAGGGCCTGCGCGGCCGACCCGGTGACGCCCGCCGTGAGGTCGGTGCCGCGCAGCGCGGACGGCAGTTCGTCGCGGATCTCCTGGACCGCGTCCTGCTGCGCGGTGTCCTCCGGGTTGTTCAGCTTGGGCATGGCCACGATCGCGGTCTGCACCTGCTTGTTGGGTGCTACCGGGGTGGCGCTGACGTCCTGCACCTCGGGGATCTTCTGCCGCGCCAACCGGTCGGCGACCTTGCGTACGTCGGCGGAGTCGGCCGCGGTCAGCCGGGCGCGGTCGGCGCGCTGGAAGACGATGATCGCGCCCACGTTCTGCTGCTGCGGGAACTGCTCCTCCTGGAGGTCCATCGCCTTGATCGACTCGTACCTGGAGGGCAGGAAGCTTGCCTCGTCGCTGGTGGAGGTGAGCTTGGGGGCGAGCGAGATGACCGCTGTACCGGCGATGATCCAGGTCACGATGACCCACCACGGCCGCCGTACCACCAGACGGCCCAGACCTGAGAACATCCCTGCCCTCCCGCTCGCCCCGAACGGATCGTCGCGTTCAGCAAGCATCCGTCCGCGCGCCCCTGACCGCATCTCGAACGGCCGTACGCGCGGCACGGCACGGTCCGGGCGTCCGGGCGGGTCCGGACGGCGCCGGTACGGCCCGGAGCGGCCCGGCGGAGGTCAGGCAGTGGTGAAGTCAGGGGCCGGGCGGGGTGGGGCGGTGGTTCAGATCGGGTCGTGGGTGTTGAGGATGCGTTGGAAGAGGACGTGGTCGCGCCAGGCGCCGTCGATGTGCAGGTAACGTTCGGCGGTGCCGATCCGCTCGAAGCCGCACTTGGCGAGGACGCGCTGGGAGCGCACGTTGTCCGGCAGCGTCCCGGCCTGCACCCGGTGCAGGGCCAGGCGATGGTCGGCCGCCGCGCACACGGCGCGCACCGCGGCGGTGGCCAGGCCGCGGCCGATCCGGTCGGCGGCGATCCAGTAGCCGAGCGAGGCGTTCTGGAAGGGGCCGCGCACGATGCCGGTCAGCGTCATCGAACCGGCGATCTCCGTCCCGTCCACCAGCAGCCAGCCGAACTCGCGCCCGGAGTGCCGTTCCAGGACCTGCTGTTGGAGCCGGACGAGTTGGCCCTCGGTGGTGAAGAAGTCGTCCGGGCGCTGCGGTTCCCACGGCCGCAGGTGCTCGCGGTTGCGCCGCAGGGCCGCGGCCAGCGCCGGGGCGTCGGCCGGTGCCGCGGGGCGGAGCAGCACGCCGTCGATGAGGGGCACGGCCTGGGTCAGCGAGGCCATGGCAGGGGTGGCAGGCATGCGCCAACGGTAGGGGAGGCGCGGGAGCGGGCGAGCGCGGGGTGCGGCGGCCGTGCGGCCGGCCCGGCGGGTGCGACGGGGAGTGGCCCGCACGGGCCGCGCCGCCGAGTGCCTGGCGTTGGCGGCGCGGTCCGTACGGGCTGTCGGCGCGGTTCCTTGAGGTCAGGCGGTGACGGTGAGCGCGGTCGCCGGGTCGGTGACGTCGGAGACGTCGTAGGCCGCGCTGAGCGTGGCCGAGGTGATGTCGGTCGGGCAGCCGGCGCCGCCCGTGATGGTCACCGGGACGCTGGACTCGGCGTAGGCGAGCTTGGCCGGGGCGCCGTTGGTCCAGGTGCCGCCGACGTTCGCCGCGCCGGAGGTGCCGGTGCAGGTGAGGGCGCCGGTCAGGGACATCACCAGACCGCCGCTCGGGGTCGACAGGTTGGCCGTGATCGGCGCACCGTGCTGGATCGAGATGCCCCAGGTGCCGGAGGTGGCGATGGAGACGTTCAGGCCCGGCACGTTGCTGGTGCAGGACTCGAAGGTGGGCGCGGAGATGGTGCCGGACACCGGGCCGCTGGCGTTGGTGTTGTTGGGCGCGGCCGGTATCTGGTTGGCGGTGCCGCTGCCGGTCGGCTGCGAGGTGGAGACGGCACAGGTCACGGTGAGCGGCCCGGCCTTGAGGACGACGTCGCCCGACTGCTTGGCGGCGAAGTAGTGGCCCGCCGGGGAGACGGTGGTGGAGCCGGCCGCCCGGGCCGACGACTCGGCGGTCGCGGTGCCGGCCAGCGAGAGCGCGATGGCGGCTGCCGCGGCGACGCCGGCGGCGGACGTGGTCAGAACGCGGGAGCGGTGCGTGCGGTTCGTCATGAGGGGCTCCTTCAGAGCAACCGCGCGGAACGGGGTCCGCGCACAACATGAACCGAGCTCATTACGCGATGTAACGGGCTTGAGCCTAAAGCTGCCAATGACCATTGACAAGATCAGCTCAGAGCGGTTTTCGGCCGGTCAGGCAGGTTTTGACGGAGCGTCAGATCTGTGGTCGGCGGCACGGCGGGTCGGCTAGGTGCGGCTATGACGTCGTTGTCGGAGCCGGTTGCGGGGCCGCAGTTGGCGTGATCATGCCGTGGGGTGGGTGTGGCGGTTGTTGCGGGTTGGTTCAGTCGGCGTCCGGCTCCGGGTCCGTCCCGCGGGGTGGCTCGGCCGGCGTGCTCGTGTCCGTCCCGTCGGCCGGGTCGGCGGCCGTTGCCTGGGCGGTGGTACGGGCCGGCCCCTTGCCGGTCGGGCCGGTGGGCGGCGCCTTGTGCTCGTGCGGCGTCGCGGCCGGGATCGGGGCTTGGGTTGCGGTCGGCGCGTGGTGGGCGCGTTCGGCCGCCACCTGGAGGCCCATCGCCCGCGCGAACTCGGCGCGTACCAACTCGCCGGCCAGCGGGCGCAGGGTGGCCATGGCGCTTGCCACGCGCCCGGCTGCCGGTACGCGCGGGTGGCGGCCCGGCGCGCCGTGGGTGGCGCTGTCGCGGGGGTCGGCGCCGGGGGTGGCGTCCGGTGCGTCGCCGGGGCCTGCGGTGGTGACGGCGCTGCCGGGGGCTCCGGTGCCGGTGCGGGCGCTCCCGTCCGCACCGTCGCCCCTGCCTCCGCCGTCGCCCTCGCTGCCGCGGTCGCCGCTGTCCGCAGTGTCGCTGCCGCCGTCGCCGTCGATGAGATGGGTGCGGACGGCGCTGGCCAGGTGTTCGGCCAGTTCCGTGGTGTGGTCGCGGACCAGGGCGCTCACCGTGAGGAGTGCGGCGAGGGGGACTCCGCTGCGTACCAACTCCTCTGTTCTGTCCAGGAGTTGGCGGCTGGGGTGGGTGATGGTCTCCCCGTCGACGGTGAGGTAGCCGAGCTCTGCGGCGCGGTGCAGGGTCTCGTCGGTGAGCTGGTCGCCGAAGCGTTCGCGCAGCTCCGCGCGGCAGGTGACCACCGGCGCGTCGGTGGGGCCGGCGCGCGCCGGCTGCTGTTCGGTGAAGTGCTCCTCGAAGCCCAGGAACTCCGCGACGCAACTGCCCCGGTCCGAAGCGGCGAACAGCTCGGCGATCCCCTTGACCGTGTAGCCGCGCGCCAACAGGTCGCTGATCAGCCGCAGCCGGGCGAGGTGCGCCTCGGAGTAGAGCGCCACCCGGCCCACGTAGCGCGGCGGTGGCAGCAGCCCGCGGCCCTGGTAGTAGCGCAGGTTGCGCACCTTGACCCCCGCCGCGCGGCCCAATTCCGCGACGCGGTACTCCCGGCCGTCCCCCGATGCCTGGTTCACGCGAGCGAGTGTAGGGTCCCGACGTCACCGCCATGTGTCCTGGCGAAGACGGGACCCGGACGTGGCAGCAACCCGCCCGCAACGGAGCCGAATTGGCCGTGGCCGGACGCGTCCGGTGCCGAACCCTCCGCCGGCCCGCCCCGCTTCCCCCGCCGCCCCGCCCCGCCCCGCCTCGTCCCGTTCCCGCTGTCCCGCCCCGTTCCCCCGCCGCACTACCTCGCCCCCTCCCGCCCTGCCCCGTTCCGCCCCGTTCCTGCCGTGTCCGTGCCGTCCGGCCGTGGCCGGCACGTCGGCGCAGCCCTCCGGCGGGGCCCGCGCGCCCTCGTGGGGCCTCGCGGCCATGGGCGTACGGGCTCGGGCCGCGCCTGCGGGCCCGTGACCCGGCGCAGGTGGGGGGGGGGGGGGG
>NZ_JBLIWA010000003.1:274825-291866 GCF_047525675.1 Streptomyces sp. 796.1
CCCCCCCCCCCCCCCACTTTCACCTCGATGGCCCCATCGGCGCCACCCCGCGCGGTGCCGGCCGGGGCTGGCGGGACGCTCGCCAGCGCGGGCCCGGGGAGGAGCGGCCGGGGCGTGCGCGGCCGTGCTGCTCTCCCTCGCACCCGTCCGGGCCGCACCCAGTTGCCGGCCCGCTGCCCCGCCGCCGCCCGCCGCGGGGCACGTACCCGGTGGTCCGCGGGCCGCGGCAGCCCGCCCACCCCCGGTGCGAGGCCGGTCCCCGCTCGGCATACGCTGCGAGTCGATCGAGGCATTGCCTTGCCGGTGTTGCGCCCCCGACCGCGGGGCCACCGGTCTCCCGTCGGCCGGCGGGAGGCCCGGGTGGGCCGGGACGAGCGGGAGTGGGGCCATGCGGGTGAGCGACATCAGGATCGAACGCGCCACGGCGAGTGACGCCAGACGGCTGACGAGGCTGGTGCGACGGTCCGGCGCGTACCGGGGGGAGTACGCGGCCATGGTCGAGGGCTACCGGGTGGGCGCCGACTACATCGCGGCGCACCGGGTCTTCGTCGCCGTGGACGGTACGGACCGGCTGCTCGGTTTCTACGCCCTGGTCCTGGACCCGCCCGAGCTCGACCTGATGTTCGTGGCCGACGGGGCGCAGGGCCTCGGCATCGGCCGCCGGCTGGCCGAGCACATGAAGGCGGAGGCCAGGTCGTACGGCCTGACCAGCGTCCAGGTCGTCGCGCACCCGCCGGCCGAGGGCTTCTACCGCAGCGTCGGCGCCCGCCGCACCGGCACTCGCCGCGCCAACCCACCGGCCGTCCGCTGGGACCGGCCGGAACTCTCCTTCGACCTGGACTGATGCGGTGGGGGCTGGCGCGTTCGCCCCGGCTGACCCGTTCGCCGCAGGGCTGGCGCGTTCGCCGCAGGGCTGGCGCGTTCGCATCGGGCCGGCGGTTGCCCGGCGGCCCGGGCCGAGAACCGCGCCTGGTGCCCCGCCCGGCCGGCCCCGCACCCGAAGCTGCCCCGCCCGGGCGACCCGCTACGGCGCCGGCTCGTGCGGCTGGAAGGCCACCGGTGCGTCAAAGGCGGCGCGCCGGGTGGCGCGGCGCAGGGCCGCCAGGACGGTGCCGCCCAGGGTGAGGACCAGGACGACCGTGAGGACGGCGCGCGGCAGGTCCCAGCCGAGCGAGGTGGCCAGGTGGTACGCGAGGAAGCGGGACAGGTTCTCGGGCAGCGGGTCGCCCGGCACGAAGGAGATGCTGGAGCCGAGGCCGCCGATGTACGGCCAGCCCTGGAGGTTCATCACCAGCCCGTACAGCGCGGAGGCCACCGCCCCGTAGCCGGCCAGCAGCCACAGTTCGGCCCGGCCGCGCAGCCGGTGCGGGCCCGGCAGCAGCCCGGCGCCCATCGTGACCCAGCCCATCGACAGCATCTGGAACGGCATCCACGGGCCGACGCCGCCGGTCAGCAGCGCCGAGGCGAACATGGCCACCGCACCGAGCACGAACCCGAAGCCGGGCCCGAGCACCCGGCCCGAGAGCACCATCAGGAAGAACATCGGCTCGATGCCCGCGGTGCCGGCGCCCAGCGGGCGCAGCGCGGCGCCGGCCGCGGCCAGCACCCCGAGCATCGCGATCGCCTTGGCGTCCATGCCGGTGTCGGCGATCGTGGCCACCACCACGGCCAGCAGCAGCGGCAGCAGCGCGGCGAACAGCCACGGCGCGTCCCGCGAGTGGGCGAGCCCGGACTCGGAGTCGGCCAGCAGCGGCCAGCCGAACGCGGCCACCCCGACCGCACTGACCAGCACCAGCGCGGCCACCGAACGGGGCCCGAGCCGGATCGGCCGCGCTTGCCGCTGGACGGCTCGGGGCCGCTCCGGTGCCCCCGGCCGCTCGGACCGGTCAGCCGCGCCGTTGGCGTCGTCCCCGTCGCCGCGCCCCTGGGGGCCATCGCCCGCAGCCGTCCCGTACCGCCCCGTCATGCGGGGTCCCCCAGGGCGTGCGCCACCTGCGGGACGGTCAGCCAGGGGAGTGGGGCGAGGACCTTGGCGACCTGGGGGGCGAAGGCCGGGGAGGAGACGACGACCTCGGCGGTCGGGCCGTCGGCCACCACTTCGCCGTCGGCGAGGATCACCACTCGGTGCGCCAGTTCGGCCGCCAGCTCCACATCGTGCGTGGCCAGCACGATCGCGTGGCCGTCGGCCGCCAGCGCGCGGAGCACCCGTACCAGGCGGGCCTTGGCCGCGTAGTCCAGGCCGCGGGTCGGCTCGTCGAGCAGGATCAGCGGCGGGCCCGCGGTGAGGATCACGGCCAGGGCGAGCGCGAGCCGCTGCCCCTCGGACAGGTCGCGCGGATGGGTCTGGTCGGCGACGCCCGGCAGCAGCTCGCCCACCAGGGCCCGACAGGTGCCGGGCGGGGCGCCCGCGTCCTGGTCGGCGGCCGTGCACTCGGCCCCTACCGTGTCCGCGTACAGCAGGTCGCGCGGCTCCTGCGGCACCAGGCCCACCCGGCGCAGCAGTTCGGCCGGTCGGGTGCGGTGCGGCACCGCGTCGCCGACGCGTACCGTGCCGGCCGCCGGCTCGTGCAGGCCCACGAACGCCGACAGCAGCGTGGACTTGCCGGCCCCGTTGCGGCCCATCAGCGCCACCGTCTCGCCCGGCCGCACGGCCAGGTCGACCCCGCGCAGCGCGTCGACCCGGCCCCGGCGCACGGACAGGCCAGCGGCCCGACCGACGGGCTCGGCCCCGGACTCCGGCGGTACGAGGGACCCGGGCGCGGGCGGTACGAGCGGCCCGGGTGCGGGCGGTACGGGTGCGCCGCCCGGGTGCGGTGCGTGCGCCTCGGCCGCTCCGTCAGCCGCCCCGCGGGCCGCCCCGCCGGCACTGCCGCCGGCCGTTGCACCGGGCGCCCGGCCCGTGCCCCCGCCCCCGCCCCCGGTCAGCCGTTCGCGCAGCGGCCCCGCCTTGCGGCGCGCGTCGCGGACCGAGAGCGGCAGCGGTGACCAGCCGGCCAGCCGCCCCAACCCCACCACCGGCGGGTACACCGGCGACACCGCCATCACCTCGGCCGGCTCGCCCACCACCGGCGCCGCCCCCGGCTCGGGCAGCAGCACGACCTGGTCCGCGTACTGCACCACTCGTTCCAGCCGGTGTTCGGCCAGCAGCACGGTGGTGCCCAGGTCGTGCACCAGGCGTTGCAGCACGGCCAGCACCTCTTCGGCGGCGGCCGGGTCGAGCGCGGACGTCGGCTCGTCCAGGACCAGCACCCGCGGGTGCGCGGTGAGCACCGAACCGATGGCCACCCGCTGCTGCTGGCCGCCGGACAGTTCGGCGATCGGCCGGTCCCGCAGCGGCGCCAGGCCCAACAGGTCGAGCGTCTCCTCCACCCGGCGGCGCATCGTCTCCGGCGGCAGGCCCAGCGACTCCATGCCGTAGGCGAGCTCGTCCTCGACGGTGTCGGTGACGAAGTGGGCCAGCGGGTCCTGGCCCACGGTGCCCACCACGTCGGCGAGTTCCCGCGGCCGGTGGGTGCGGGTGTCGCGGCCGGCCACGGTCACGGTGCCGTGCAGGGTGCCGCCGCTGAAGTGCGGCACCAGGCCCGACACGGCGCCGAGCAGGGTGGACTTGCCGACCCCGGACGGGCCGACGAGCAGGCACAGTTCGCCCTCGGCGACGGTCAGGTCCACGCCGTGCAGGGCGGGTGCGGCGGCGCCGTCGTACTGGACGGACACCCGGTCGAAGCGGATCACCGCTCGGTCTCCTTCGGTGCGGGCAGCGGGCCGTGCGACGCGCCCCGGGGGACGGGGCGCCGACCGGCGCGGTGCGGGGGCTCGGCTGCGGGTTCGGCCGCGTTCCGGCGCGGCCCGGCGTCCGCCCGGTCGGGTGGCGCCGGCGCGACCCACGCGGGCACCAGCCCGACCAGCACCGAGAGCGCCGGCCACAGCGGCAGCGTGGGCGCGGTCAGCGGCACGGCGGGCGGGTGCAGGGCGCCCGGCGCGTACGAGGCGGCCCAGATGGTGAGCCCGGCGACCGCGACGCCCGACCCGGCGACCAGCCAGGCGCGCCCGCCCCACCGGTCGGGCCGGTATCGGGTGCGGGCCGAGCGGCGTCCGCCGAGCCACAGGCCGCCGAGCGCGGCGAGCACCCCACCGATCAGCAGCGGCAGCGCGTAGCCGGCCCCGTCGGCGGCGAGCAGCCCGTACGTGCCGGCGCAGACGCCCAGCAGGCCGCCGACGCTCAGCACCGTGGTGGTGTGCCGCACGGCCGGCGGGACCTGCGCGGTGCGCCCGTACCCGCGCGCGTCCATCGCCGCCGCCAGCGCCACCGAGCGCTCCAACGCGCCCTCCAGGACGGGCAGGCCGACCTGGAGGAGCGCCCGCAGTCCGCGGTCGGACCGGCCGCGCAGCCGGCGGGCGGCGCGCAGCCGCTGCACGTCGGCGACCAGGTGCGGGGCGAACGTCATCGCCACCACGACCGCAACCCCCGCCTCGTACAGCGCCCCCGGCAGCGACTTCAGCAGCCGGGCCGGGTTGGCCAGCGCGTTGGCGGCGCCCACGCAGATCAGCAGGGCGGCCAGCTTCAACCCGTCGTACAGCGCGAACACCAGCCCCTCGGCCGTCACCCGCCCGCCGACCCGTACCCCCTTGGCCCACTCCGGCAGCGGCACTTCAGGGAGCGTGAACAGGGTGCGGGTGCCGGGGATCGGTGAGCCGAGGAAGACCGCGAAGACCAGCCGGATGCCGATCACCACCAGCGCGATCTTGACGAAGGCGCCGTACGAACGGGCCCACGGCGCCTGGCTGCGGCGCACCGCCACCACATAGCCGGCGACCGCCACCAACAGGCCGAGCAGCAGCGGATTGGTGGTGCGGGAGGCGGCGACGGCGAGCCCGAGCGCCCACACCCACCAGGCGCCCGCGTGCAGCGCGCCGGCCCGGGAGGCGACGGGTGCGCGGACCGCCCGCCAGGCCGACCGCCGGCGCGGGCCAGCGCCTGCGGTCGGACGGCGGGCAGCGCGCGGCGCCGGCCGGTCTTCGGTGCTCACGATCGGTCCCCGGGGCTCATCCGCGCCGGCGGCGCGCCTGCCACAGCGCGGCGGCGGCCAGCGCGAGGACGGCGATGCCACCGCCGATGAGCCCGGCGGACGGGCCGCCGCCGTCCCCGTCGCCCCCGCCGGCGGAGTCGCTGGAGGCGTCGCCGGCGTCCGACGGGCGGTCCGACGCGGCCTGGCCGTCGCCGTTGCCGTCGCCGCGCACCTGCTCGCCGCAGCCGGACTTCGGGTAGCCGGCGATCGCGCACAGCAGCGCCGAACTGTCGTACCGCAGCGGCTTCGCCACCCGCGCCAACGCGTCCGCAGCGGTGCCGTCGCCGGCGATGCGGGCACAGGCGGTACGGGGCCGCGGCGGGCGCTCGCCGACCGGGGCGTCCTGGGCGGTGCCGAAGTCAAGGACCACCGCGACCCGCTTGCCGTCGCCCCCGGCCGGCTCGTCGGCGCAGATCGTGGCGAAGTCGGCGGCGCCCCGCGGCCGTACCGCGTCCCTGGCGTCGCGGCTGACCGCGAAGCGGAAGCCGACGGTGTCCCCGTCGCCGGGCCTGGCGGTGGCCGGGCCCTCGGTCGCGTACGTCCAGTCGGCGCCGTCCCGCTGCCAGAACGACCAGTAGCGATAGCCGTCGGCTGCGGCCGGGGCAGCGGCCCACAGGCCGAGCAGGGCGGGGGCGAGCACGGTGGTGAGCAGCAGGCCGAGGAGTCGGACGCGCGAGGTCCGTACGCGCCCGGGCCGCTGGCGCCCCGGCCGGCGGGTCGACGGCACCGCCTCGCGGGCGCCCGCACCGCCGCCGGCCGCCCGCGCACGCTCGACGGGCATCAGAGCTGCTGCTTCTTACGGCCGCTCAGCAGGAAGCCGATGCCGACGCCGGCGACCAGGCCGACGCCCACGACCCACCAGACGCCCATGCCGCCGCCGTCGTCCTTCTCGTCCTTGTCATCCTTCTCGTCCTTGGCGTCCTCGGCCGCGGAGGCGTCCGCAGGGGCCTCGCTCGGGGTGGGGCCGGTGGCGCCAAGCTGGTCGACCAGGTTGGCGCCGGCGAAGTCGCGCGGGTCGGCGCCGGCCGCGTGGGCGGCGAGCACCAGCTTGGCCAGCGCGCCCGGGTCGTCCTTGGCCCAGGCCAGCGCGCCGTTGCCGGAGCCCTGGAGCCAGCGGAGCGCGCCGGTGGCCGCCGCGTGGTGGTCGCCGGCCGCCAGCGCGATCACCGCGTCGGCGGTGCTGCCGAAGTCGGGCTGCGGCTTCGCGCCGGGCAGTGCGGACGTCAGGTGCTGGCCGTGCGCGGCGAGCGTGGTCGCCAGGTACGCGGCGGCGGCCTCGGCCGCGCCGTCGGGCGCCTCGTCCGGGCCGTCGTCGCCGCGCTGCTGCTCCTTCGCCGACTTCGCGCCGTCGCCGCAGGCCAGCACCTTGGGCGCGGCGTTGTCCGCGGCCTTGACCGGTTCCACGAGGAAGCCTTCGCCACGGGCGGCCAGCGCACCGTCGGCGGTGGCCAGCGCGTTCGGCGCGAGCTTGCCCGCCTTGTCCGGCTGGTAGCCGAACGCGCCCCGCTCGGCCTGCTTGGCGTCACAGGTGAGCTGGAAGCGCAGCAGCGCGTCGTACGGGTTCTTGCCGTCCTTCGACTTGACCTCGCCGGGCTCCTTGTCGGCGGCGGCGAACGCGCCGATGACCACGGCCGTGGAGTTGGGGTCGGTGGGCGAACCGGGGTTCATGCCCCAGCCGCCGTCCGCGTTCTGGTGCTTGGTCAGCCACTCCAGGCCCTTGGCGACCACGGTGCCGCGCCCCCCGACGGTGACCAGCGCCTGCACGGCCGCCCCGGTCGCGTCGCTGAACTCGCCCTTCTTCGGGTCGCACGGGCTCTTCACGTCCGCCCGGTAGGTGGCGAAGCCGCCGTCGGCGCACTGCTGGCCGGCCAGCCAGTCGATGGCCTCGGGGGCCGGGGTGACGCCCGCCGCGTTCTGCGCGAGGAAGGCGAGCGAGGTCCGCCACACCCCGTCGAACTTGGGGTCCTTCGTCCCGTACAGCCCCGTGTGCTTGCCGGCGGTGGGGGCCGGCGCGGACCCCGACTGCTGCGGGGCCGGCGACTCGTCGGCGCGCGCGGCGGGCGCTACCGCCGCGCCCAGGACGGCGGCGCAGGCCAGCGCCGTGGCGCCGCGGCGCACGGGGAGGGCGAAGGAGGGGGCCATGGTCGGTGCCTCTCGGTGGATAGCGCCGCGGTGTCGGTCACCACGGCGTCGGTCGCCGCGGGCACGCAGCCGCGCACGCCGCCCACCGCGCACGCGGCAGCACCGGGCTCAGCTCCGCAAACCACGACGGGTGCCGGCGACCGGACCTCGCCCGCACGGGGCGCGACCGGCTCCGGGAGCCTTGTCGCCTCGGGAACGGGTGGTCCGGCTCGCGCGGCGGCGCCGGGGTGCGCCGCGCTCACGGTTGCGGGTCAGCGCCGGCCTCGCACCGGCTTTCCCCGCCCCGGGGCAGGATGCAGTTGTCCGCGACAGCTTATCCGCCGCCCGCGCGACCCCCGCGGCCCGCTCCCCGGCCGTTTCCCGCCCGTGACCAGGGGCACCGCACCAGCGCGTCGGCCCCCACCGTCCTGGGGGACGGTGAAGGCCGACGGCTCATCGCTCCGGCCGGGCCGGGCGTCGGGTCAGCACCAGTGCGGGGCCTTGCCGATGTTCTCGATGTAACGCGCGGCGCCCCAGGCCCACTTGCCGGTGTCCAGCAGGTACCAGCGCGGGTTGCCGTCGATGTTCTGGCCGTTCACCTTGCACACGATGTTGACGATCGTGCCGTACGGCAGCGCGCCCACGACCTTGTGCTTCTGGCTCGGGCCGGTCCGGACCAGCAGGCCCGTCTTCGCGATGACCCGGCCCTTGTAGTGCGCCCGGTCCTTGGCGACGCTCTGCGAGGCCTCCGGGGAGGTGGGGGTGGAGGTCGCCAGGGCCGGGGTGGCGGCGGTGGCGAGCGCGAGCGCGCCCGTCGCCGCGGTGAGGGCGAGTTTGCTGACGGTGGACTGCAAGAACATCTGTGTCTCCAGAGATGTGGGGAGCGCCACCCCGCGGTGGGGAGCGCCGGATCTTCGGGGAAGCGTGCGGTGAGTGGGGGCTGTGGCGCGGCCGGACGGTGCCGGCGATCACTCGCCGGCACCCCGGTGGGCACCCCAGCAGCAATAAGGACAGATCAGATGAAAATCTCCCTAACTGCCATCAAGCACGCTAAAGACGTCACGGAGACTTTGCAAGTCATCACGATGCGTAAAAATCCGCAGGTCGACGCCCCGGCCTCGGCCCCTGTCCGAGGGGCTTGCGCCGGATGGGGGTGGTCACTGGGCGGGTCGGGAGTGGCTGCCGGGCGGGGTGGCGGCCCGGGGTGTGGGGGGCGTGCGGAGCGAGGCTGAGGTTGGCGACCTGGGGCGTACGGGGCGGGGCGCGGGATGGCGTACGGGGCGGGGTGGGGGCTGGGGGCGGCGCGGTGTGGGACGGGGTCGCAGTCGTGCCGGTACGTGCGCACGGACGTGCGCGAGGTCGCGTGCGCTCGGTACGGAGCGGTGCGGGGCCGTACGGAGCCGCCTCGGGTGTTTCGGCGTGGCGGCGTGGTGGCGGCGACACGGCAGGGCGGGGGCGATGCCGCGGCGGGTGCGGCGGCGCGGCCAGCCGCCTTGCGGGGGGCGGGAGTTGGGGCGAAGGGCGGCGGGCCTATCGTGCGCGGGGACGGTCCACGTGCCCCCGGGGCACCTGCGGAAGGTGAGGTCGCATGGCAGAGCGTTGGCACATCGAGGTCGATCAGGGTGCGTGCATCGGATCGGGGCTGTGTGCGGGCAGCGTGCCGGAGGCGTTCCGGATGGGCGCGGGGCGCCGGGCCGAGCCCGTCGCGGCCGAGGCCGTCGCGTCCGACGGCGTGCTGGAGGCCGCCGAGAGCTGTCCCGTTGAGGCCATCGCGTTGCGCCTCGCCCCCGGCGGCGAACCCGTCTTCCCGCCCGCGGACTGACCGCGCCGGCCGGCCCCGGGCGCGCCCACCACCCCGCGCCCGGGGCCCCGCTCCCCACCGCCACCCGCGCCAAGTCGGCACCCGCCGCCGGGCTTTGAAGCGGCTCGCCACCGCGCTGAGAACCTCACCCGGCACCGCGCCGGGGGCCGGCGCTCGCCCCTCCCGCCACCGTGCCGAAGCCCCTCCCGGCACCGCTCCGCAGGCGCCCCGTCACACCGCTCCGCAGGCGCCACCCCGTACCGCTTCCGTACGGCGATTCCCCGCCCGCGGCACTAAGTTACTCATGCGTTCTGCATAGCCGTCTCGTGACGAATGTGACTGTCCGCAGCCCCGGGGTGGGTGCGACGCTCAAGTCATCGCCGCAGAGAGGGAGCGCTATGGACAAGCGGTACGAGGTCTATTGCCTGGCCGACAGGTTCTTCTACGAGACCCCGGATCGCTTCACCCGTGCGCAGGAGCAAACCCCCGAAGCGCAGGCGGCCGACGGGCAGCCGGAAGCGCTGCCGACGGCGCCGGACGCCGCGACGGAAGCCGGCACCGGAGCCGCAGCAGGAGTCGAAGCGGGAGCCGCAGCCGGCACCGACGGCGCCCCGCGCCCGCCGCGCCCCGCGCGCGGCACCCTCTTCGAGGCCGCGCAGCGCCCCGCCCCCGAGGGCTGGCGACGGCAGCTCGTCGGCGACTGGTTGCACTACCACCCGGTGGACGCGGCCGGGGCGCCGCGCGTCGAACGGCCCTTGCAGGGCTGGAAGATCCACGTCTCGGCCTGTCTGGACAACGCGGACAAGACCGCGGCCAAGGTCTGGGACTACTGCGTGGCCAAGGAGCTCCCGTTCAAGCTGATCCCCGGGCCGAGCGCACTCCACCTGCGGAACTCCAAGTACGCGGGCCGCGGCTCCAGCGGGAAGTTCTTCACCCTCTACCCGCTCGATGAGGCCGAACTGCACGCCACCCTCACCGCGTTGGGCGAACTCCTGGAGGGCGAGCCCGGCCCGTACGTCCTCAGCGACCTGCGCTGGGGGGAGGGCCCGCTGTACGTGCGGTACGGCGGTTTCGCCCCGCGGTACTGCGTGGACGACGCGGGCGCGCTGGTGCCGGCCATCGAGGACCCCACGACGGGGCAGTTGGTGCCGGACCGCCGCGACCCCGCCTTCCACACCCCGCCGTGGGTGCGGCTGCCGGAGTTCCTCGCCCCGCACCTCGCGGCGCGCAACGCGACGACCACGGCCGACCTGCCGTACCGCATCGAACGGGCGCTGCACTTCTCCAACGGCGGCGGGGTGTACGCGGGGACCGACACCCGCACCGGCGAGCAGGTGGTGCTCAAGGAGGCCAGGCCCTTCGCGGGGCTCGCCGCCGACGGGGCGGACGCCGTGCAGCGGCTCGAACGCGAGAAGACCGCCCTGGAGCGGCTGACCGGCCTCGGCGTGGCGCCCGGCGTGCGGGACTGGTTCGAACTCGGCGACCACCGCTTCCTGGTCATGGACTTCGTACCGGGCCGGCCGCTGAACTCCTTCTTCGCCCAGCGCCACCCACTGCTCGCGGCCGACCCCGACCCGGCGGCCGTCGCCGACTACACGGCCTGGGCGCTGCGGGTGCACGCGGCGGTGGAGGCGGCCGTGGCCGCCGTGCACGGCCGGGGCGTGGTCTTCAACGACCTGCACATGTTCAACATCATGGTCGCGCCCGACGACGAGACGGTGCGGCTCATCGACTTCGAGGCCGCCGCCCACATCGACGAGGGGCGGCGCCAGTCGCTGGCCCACCCCGGCTTCATGGCCCCGACCGACCGCCGCGGCTTCGCCGTCGACCACTACGCGCTCGCCTGTCTGCGGCTGGCCCTCTTCGTGCCGATGACCACGCTGTTCGTACTGGACCGCGGCAAGGCGGCGCACCTGGCCGAGATCATCGCCGACCGGTTCCCGGTCCCGGCAGCCTTCCTCGCGGAAGCGGTCGCGGTGATCGGGGGCACCGACGCCGAGGCGGCACCTTCCGCGGGAGCATCTGCCGAGGCGGCTTCCGGGGCCGCGCCTCCCGACGCCGTACGGCTCACCGTCGTACGGAGCGACGCCGTCGTACGAGACGACGCTGCCGTAGGTGGCGAAACCGCCGTACGGGGCGACGCCGTGCCGACCACGAACGCGCCGGCGGCCCCCGGCCCGGAGCGCCGCGGGTACCTGCCGGTCGAGCCGGCCGACTGGCCGCGCAGCCGGGACTCGATCGTGGCCGCGATGCTCGCCTCGGCCAGCCCCGACCGCGCCGACCGGCTCTTCCCCGGCGACGTCGCGCAGTTCGGCGACGGCGGTGGACTCGGCGTCGCCCACGGGGCGGCCGGCGTGCTCTACGCCATGGACCAGGTGGGCGCCGCCCGCTACCCCGACGGCGAACAGTGGCTCCTCACCCACACCGACCCGCCCCCGCCGGGCACCCCGCTCGGCTTCTACGACGGGCTGATGGGCGTCGCGTACGTACTGGACCGGCTCGGTCACCGCGACCGCGCGGTCGAACTCGCCGGCCGCGTCCTGGACGAGAACTGGCAACGCCTGGTGCCCGACCTGTACGGCGGCGTCGCCGGCGTCGGCCTCGCACTGGACGCGCTGGCCCGCTCCACCGGCGAGAGCACCCTGCACGACCGGGCGCTGGAAGCCGCCGAACTCCTCGCCAGGCAGTACGAGCCGACGCCGGACACGGCCGAGGCCGCGGACGGCGGCGGGCAGGCGGGCGCGGCCGGCCGCCCCCGCGGTCGCGCCGGGCTGCTCTACGGCGCGTCGGGCCCGGCCCTGCTCTTCCTGCGGCTGTACGAACACCGCGGCGACCCGGCCCTGTTGGACCTCGCGGAGCGCGCGCTGCGCCGGGACCTGGACCGGTGCGTGACCGACCGGCACGGCACCCTGGTCGTCGACGAACGCATCCGCACCATGCCCTACCTGGGCGCGGGCAGCGTGGGCATCGGCATGGTGCTCGACAGCTTCCTGGCGCACCGCGACGACGAACGGCTACGGCAGGCCAGGGACGCCATCGCGCCCGCGGCGCAGATGCGGTACTACGCACAGCCCGGGCTCTTCAACGGCCGCGCCGGCATGATCGTGCACCTCAGCCGCACCGCGGCCGGCGCCGCCCACGCTCCGTACGCCGAACAGGCCGCCGACCCGGCCCCCGGCGCGGCACGGCCCGACGGCGCCGCACCACAGCCCGCCGCGCCGCCCACCGGCCGTGCTCAACGCCCCTTCGGGCGTCAACTGGCTGACCAAATAGCCGAGTTGAGCTGGTACGCGATGCCGTACCGCGGGCAGCTCGCCTTCCCGGGCGACCAGATGATGCGCCTCTCCATGGACCTCGGCACCGGGGGAGCGGGGTGCCTGCTCGCGCTCGGCGCGGCGCTGCACCCCGAGCCCGCCGCACTGCCCTTCCTCCCGCCGCTCCGGCGGCCCTAGAGCCGGTCCCCCGTCGGGGGGCCGTATGCACAACCGTCACCACCGCCCTTCGGGCGGGCCTACGAAAGGAAGACACCATGTCGCTTCTCGACCTTCAGATGCTGGAGTCCGACGACGTCCTCTCCGGCCACGGCGGCGACGAGAGCACCGCGAGCCTGCTGCTCTGCGACAGCAACGTCAGCCTGCTCCTCTGCCTCTGAGCCACCGCGCCCCGCTGCACGGCGGGCGCTGCGCACGGATGGTGAACACCGAGGGTCGGCCGGTTCGCTAACGGTCGATCAGGACGCGGTCCCGGGCAGAGTGGCCCCTGCCCGGGACCGCCGTCCCACCCACCGCGAAGGAACCGCCGCACATGGCCTCCACCGCCGACCACCACCCCACCACCCCGGGCCCCACCCCCACCGCTGCCGCCACCTCCGTCTCTTCGTCCACTCCCGCCCCGGCCCCCGACGCCGCCCCGGCTACCGAATCCGCCCCGGCCGCGTCCGCCGAACCCGCGGCCGATCCGCAGACCGTACGGATCGCCGACCGGCTGCTGCGGGACGTGCTGCGGCACACCGCGGGCCGGTCCCTCGCGCTCGGCCTGGTGAGCACCCTCGCCGCCGGAGCCGGGCTCGCGCTGCCGGCCGCGGTCGGGCACACGGTCGACCTGCTGCTCGCCGACGGGGCGGGCGACGGGGGTGACGGGGGCGCCGCCACCGGGCGCTGGGTCGCCGGCTGTGTGGCCCTCACCGGGCTGCTGATCGTCCTGGACGCGCTGAGCGGACTGCTCACCGGCGCCACCAACGCCCGTGCCACCGCCTGGGTCCGGCGCCACACGCTGCGCCACGCACTCGCCGTGGGGGAGCGGCGCGACGGGCTCGCCCACGGCGACCTGGTGTCCCGGCTCGTCGGCAACGCCGTCCACACCGGCACCGCCCCGACCACGCTCGCCGCGACCCTCGCCGCCGTCCTCACGCCCCTCGGCGGACTCGTCGCCCTCGTCCTCATCGACCCGTGGCTGGCCCTCGCTTTCCTCGTCGGCCTGCCGGTCCTCGGCGTGCTCCTGCGCACGTTCGTACGGGACACCTCCGACAGCGTGGCCCGCTACCAGCGAGGCCAGGGGGAGATCGCCGGTCGACTGGTGGAGACGCTGCACGGGGCCCGTACGGTGGCCGCCGCCGGCACCGCCGCGCGCGAACGCGCCCGCATCCTGGCCGGTCTGCCCGAACTCGGCCGGCACGGCCACCGCATGTGGCGCGTCCAGGGCCGGGCGAGCGCGCAGGCCGCGGCCGTGCTCCCGCTGCTCCAGATCCTGGTCCTCGCGGTCGCCGGCGTCCGACTCGCCGCGGGCGGCCTCAGCGTCGGCAGCCTCCTCGCCGCCTCCCGCTACGCCGCCCTGGCCACCGGCATCGGCATGGTCGTGGGCCGCATCAACGCACTGGTCCGCAGCCGCGCCGCGGCCCGCAGGCTGGCCGAGGTCCTCCACCCCGCGCCGCCCGACTACGGCACCCGCACCCTCCCCCGTACCGACGCCGCCTCCCGCGCGCACGCGGGCGATGGCGCGGGACCGGACCGCCCCGGCACGTTGGAACTGTGCGGGGTCGGCGTCGCGCGCGGCGGCCGACAGGTCCTGCGCGGGGTCACGCTGCGCGTCCCCGGCGGGCGGGCGGTAGCCGTCGTCGGACGGTCCGGCTCGGGCAAGTCGCTGCTCGCCGCCGTCGCGGGACGGCTCACCGACCCGGACGAGGGACAGGTCCTGCTGGACGGCGTGCCCCTGCCCGAACTCAGCCACCCGGCGCTGCGCCGCGCGATCGGCTACGCCTTCCAGCGGCCGGCGCTGCTCGGCGACACCGTCGGCGGCACCATCGCCTTCGGCCCGGCCGCACCGTCGCCGGACGAGGTCGCCGCCGCGGCCCGCGCGGCCCGCGCGGACGACTTCATCCGGTTGCTGCCGGACGGGTACGCGACCCCGTGCGCGGACGCCCCGCTCTCCGGCGGCGAGGTCCAACGCCTCGGCCTGGCCAGGGCGTTCGCCCACCCGGGCCGGCTGCTCATCCTGGACGACGCGACCTCAAGCCTGGACATGGTCACCGAACGCCAGGTCGGCACGGCCCTGTTGGAACAGCGAAACCGCCGTACGTGCCTGATCGTCGCGCACCGCGCCAGCACCGCCGCCCGCGCCGACCTGGTGGCCTGGCTCGCCGACGGCACGCTCCGCGCCCTCGCCCCGCACCACGAACTGTGGCAACACGCCGACTACCGCGCGGCCTTCGACGCCGCGCCAGAGCCGGACCGGGCGTCCGCCGGGGCGCGCACCGACACCCGACCGGAGGGGGCAGCCGATGGCTGACGGGACGCGACCGGACCCGGACCGCACCCCGCCGCCCCGCCCCCGGGACACCGCGCCACCGGTAGGCGACCACGACGCGCCCGACGGCAGCAGTACGCGTACGGGCGCGGGGGCAGGGGCGAGGGGGAGCACGGGGGCCGGCACTTCCACCAGCGCTGCCACCAGCACCGGCACCAGCAGCAGCTGCACCTTCCGGCCGTACGCGGCGGGGGCGCGCTTCCTGGGGCGGCGGTGGCGGGTGCTCGGGCGGTTGGCTGGCTGGTCGGTGTTGGAGGCCGGGCAGACGTTCCTCACCGGCTATGCGCTGGCCCGCGCGTTGGACGACGGTTTCCTCGCGGGGGAGCGCGGCACCGGCCTCGGGTGGCTGGCGCTGGCCGCGCTCGCCGTCGTCGTCGGCGCGTACGGGACCGGGCGGGTCTACCGCGAGGTGGCCGCGCTCGTGGAGCCGCTGCGGGACGGGCTCGCGCGGCGGGTGGTCGACCGTGCGGTGCGGGACGCGGTGGGCGGGGGCGCTGGCGCCGGCGAGAGCGCCGCCGTCTCGCGCCTCACCCACCAGGTCGAGATCGCCAGGGAGACCTCCGCCGGGCTGGTCATGGTCGCCCGCTCGTTCGTGTTCGTCGCGGCCGGCGCACTGGTCGGCCTGTTCTCGCTGGCCCCGGTGCTGCTGCTGGTCGTACTGCCGCCGCTGCTGTTGGGGCTGGCGCTGTTCCTCGCCTCGCTGCGCCCGATGGCCCGTCGGCAGGAGACCTTCCTCGTCGCCGACGAGGCGATCGCGGCGGAACTCGGCCGGGCCGCCGCCGGACTGCGGGACATCACCGCGGCCGGAGCCGAGGAGAGGGTGGCGGCCGAGGCCGAGGTGCGGATCGCGGCCGAGGCCGCCGCCGCGTGCTCGCTGGCCAGGTGGGGGATGGTCAGGGAAGCGGCGCTCGGCATCGGCGGGCGGCTCCCGGTGGTCCTGCTGCTGATCGCCACGCCCTGGCTGCTGGACCGGGGCGTCACGGCGGGAGCGCTGGTCGGCGCCCTCACCTACCTCACCCAGTCGCTGCTGCCCGCGCTCCAGGCCCTCATCCAGGGCGTGGGCCTGAGCGGCTCCCGGCTGGCCGTCGTCATCCGCCGCCTCACGGACTCGGACTCGGACCCGGGCCCGAAGTCGCCAGCGGCCCCAGACCCCGCAGTCGCCCCGGCGGGGGGGGGCCCGGCCCCGCAGCAGGCGTCCCCGGTCGGCCATGAGGGTGCGGCTGGTGCCCGGCCGGAGGCCGCCCCGCGCCGGCCGGCGAGCAGCCCCGTGCGCCGGGGCGACCGCGGGGCCGTCGCGCTGCGGGGGGTCACCTTCGCGTACGGGGCGCACGCCGAGCCCGTCGTCCGCGGTCTCGACCTGGACGTGCCGGCCGGTGGTTGGCTCGCCGTGGTGGGGCCGAGTGGTATCGGCAAGTCGACATTGGCGGGGCTGATCGCCGGGCTGTTGGAGCCGCGCGCGGGTGAGGTGGAACTCAACGGCGTCCCGGTGGCCGGTCAGGGCCCCGCCGAACGGGCTGCCGCGCGGGTGCTGATCCCGCAGGAGGCGTACGTGTTCACCGGCACCGTCGCCGACAACCTCGGCTACCTGCGGGCCGGGCCCGTGCCCGAACCCGAACTGTGGGCGGCCGTCGCCGCGCTCGGGTTCGAACCGCTCGTGGACCGGCTCGGCGGACTCGCCGGCGAGGTGCGGCCGGCCGCGCTCTCGGCGGGCGAGCGGCAACAGGTCGCGCTGGCCCGCGCCTACCTCTCGCCGGCCCCGGTGGCCCTGCTCGACGAGGCCACCTGCCATCTGGACCCGGCCGCCGAGGCCCGTGCGGAGCAGGCGTTCGCGGACCGGCCCGGTGGCACGCTGATCGTGATCGCACACCGCATCAGCTCCGCCCGCCGGGCCGACCGGGTGCTGGTGATGGACGGACGGCACGCGGCGAGCGGCAGCCACCACGAACTCCTCGCCACCAGCCCCCTCTACCGCGACCTGGCCGGCGACTGGACCCCCTCGCACACCTCTGCCGCCCCGCCCTCTGGCCCTACCGCTCCGCTGTACGGCCCCGCCGCACCGCCAGCCGCCCGCGTGGCCGAGTCCCCCGTTCCCCCCGCCCCGGCCGGCACGGCCCCCACCGCCCCGGCGGCCGGCTGAGCCACATCGCGTACCCCTGCACCGCGCGCCGCGACTCCGCCCCGCCTCGCGCTGCCCCGCCCCGGGGGGGGGGGGGGGGGGGGGGGGGGGGGGGGGGGGGGGGGGGGGGGGGGG
>NZ_JBLIWA010000003.1:291876-379643 GCF_047525675.1 Streptomyces sp. 796.1
CGCCCGCGCGAGGCGTCGTAGCGCCGCTGGCTGCGGAGACCGAAACCCCGCGCGGGGATGACGTCACCGGCCCCGTCCAGGCGGGCAACTCCGGACCATCCCCGCACGTGCGGGGACCCCCCACCAAGTGGGTGATCAGCGCGCCCCACTCCGGACCAGCCCCGCGCGCGGGGACGCTTCCGCACGGGCCCGTAGCGCTTCGATGACCTCCGGACCACCCCGCCGCACGGGGAACGTGCCCCGGGCCGGACCCAGCCCCGGGCTCCGGGCCGGGCTCCGGCCCGCCCCGGGCCCCTCAACGCCGTGCGGGGCCGGCCCTCACAGCCAGCCGGCCCCCTGCGAGATGCGGATGGCGTCCACCCGGTTGCGGGCTCCGGTCTTGCGGGTGATGGCCGCCATGTAGTTGCGTACGGTGCCGTGCGACAGGTGGAGCCGGCGCGCTATGTCGCCCACCGTCGCCCCCTCGGCGGCCAGCGTCAGGACGCTCAACTCGCGCTTGGTCAGGGGTATCTCGGCCGCCTGGAGGAAGCCGAAGCCCAGCGTCTCGTCGATGAATCGTTCCCCCTTGGCCACCCGGCGGATGGCGGCGAGGAGTCGGTCGGGCGGGGCGTTCTTGTCGACGTAGCCCAGCGCCCTGGCCTCGTACGCCTGGCGCAGACAGCCGGGGCGGTCCGCGTTGGCGAGGACGAGCAGTTCGTGTGCGGTGTCGCCGCGACCGGGGGCCAGCCCGGCGAGCCCGGTGCCGTCGGCCAGGGCCGAACTGCCGACGGCGCCGGGACAGTCCACGTCCGCCACGCACACGTGCGGGCGTAACGCGCGCGTGGTGCTCGGTGCGTTCCGCCAGGAACTCGCCGTCGTCTCGATGTCGCAGGCCGTACTGAGCAGGGCGCGTAGCGCGGACCGTAACAGTCGGGTGTCGTGCACTAGATGAACTCGGATCACGTTCTGAAACCCTCCCCAACCCCCGTCCCCGGCGCTTGCCGAGCGAGGTCCATAGATACCTGCGATCGAGCCGGACTTGGATGGGGATATCGAGCCAAAACGGGGCGCGGGGGCGCACAACGGATGCAAAACGCGCCTCGCACGCCCCCCTATGTGTCAGGTGGGGCTGGTGAGGTCAATCAGTCGGCAAACGGTCTCCATATCGATCTTTACCTGCGCAATCGATGCCCGCCCGGACAGCCAAGTGATCAATGCCGAATGCCAGGTGTGCTCGATGACGCGTACGGCCGACAACTGCGCCGGGGTCGGCGCCCCCTCAAGACCCATGGCGTCCACGATGATCGCCGTCGTCAACCGGGAGACCATGTCCACCTCGGGGCTGACCGAGCGGTCGGCGAAGGTGAGCGCCCGCGCCATCGCCTCCGCGAGCCGCGGCTCGCGCTGCATGGCGCGGAACGCCCGCATCAGCGTCTGGGCGACCCGCGCGGAGGGCTCCTCCTCCGTCGGCGGGCGCTTGCGCAGCGTCTCGTGCAACTGCTGCAACTGGTCCTGCATGGTGGCCACCAGCAGGTGCACCTTGGAGGGGAAGTAGCGGTAGAGCGTGCCGAGCGCCACGCCCGAACTCTCGGCCACCTCCCGCATCTGCACCGCCTCGAACCCGCCCCGGCTGGCCAGTTGGGCGCTGGCGTGCAGAATCCGGCGGCGGCGTGCCTCCTGCCGCTCGGTGAGCGGCGTCGGGGTCGGCTTCGAGGCTGCGGTCATCTGTCCTACTTCGGTGCGGGTGCCGGCGCGCGTCGAACGACGGCGCACGCCGGGCACGATGGCAGGGCCCTGAAGGCGGTGCGAGTGCTGAAACCTGTTTCACTTTAACGCGCCGCTGCGAACCGGAACCCTTGCGTACGGGGCGGGTTCGACCGGTGCGACCCCCGACCTTCGGACCGTGCGCACCCCGCCGCACCCTGCGGCGCACCGCGCGGGCGACCGGCCGCAGGCGGCTCGGCGCGAGGGGAATGTTCACCGGCCGCCACGCGTTCCTCCGGTGGAACTTGTTCTAAATATCGGTGAGCGGTTACGCTCCCGCTGAACTGCATCACACCGCATGAAGGGGGCCGCGAGTGAGTGCCGAGGCCGCGCAGGCGACCGGTCCTGAACCGCTCCGGGCGGCGCCCCCGACCGCCGAGGACGCCCCGCTGCGCATCGCGCTGCTCAGCTACAAGGGCAACCCGTTCTGCGGCGGCCAGGGTGTGTACGTGCGACACCTCTCGCGCGAGCTGGCCCGCCTCGGCCACCACGTCGAGGTGCTCGGCGCCCAGCCCTACCCGGTCCTGGACGACACCACGGGACCCGCCTTCCCGGCCGGCGGCAGCGTCCGCCTCACCGAGCTGGCCAGCCTCGACCTGTATCGACAGCCCGACCCGTTCCGCACGCCGAAGGCGCGCGAACTCCGCGACTGGATCGACGTCCTTGAGGTCGGCACCATGTGGGCCGGCCGCTTCCCCGAGCCGCTCACCTTCAGCCTGCGGGCCCGCCGGCACCTCGCGGCCCGGCCCGGCGCCTTCGACGTCGTCCACGACAACCAGACCCTCGGGTACGGCATCCTCGGCCTGCCCCGCGCCGGATTCCCGCTGGTCACCACCGTCCACCACCCCATCACGGTGGACCGCAAGCTGGAGCTGGACGCCGCGGCCGACCGCCAGCGCCGGGCCGCCGTGCGCCGCTGGTACGGCTTCACCACGATGCAGAAGCGCGTCGCCAAGCGGCTGCCGTCGGTGCTCACCGTCTCCGGCTCGTCCCGCCGCGAGATCGTCGACCACCTCGGCGTCGCGCCCCGCCGGGTGCACGTGGTGCACATCGGCGCCGACACCGCCCTCTTCTCGCCCGACCCCGCCGTCCCGCAGGTCCCCGGCCGCATCGTCACCACCTCAAGCGCCGACGTGCCGCTCAAGGGCCTCAGCTACCTGGTGGAGGCGGTCGCCAAGCTCCGTACGGAACAGCCCGCCGCGCACCTGGTCGTCGTCGGCAAGCAGCCGACCGCAGGACCGGTGGCCGCCGCCATCGAGCGGTACGGGCTGGCCGATGCGGTCAGGTTCGTCAAGGGCATCAGCGACGCGGAACTGGTCGACCTGGTGCGCGGCGCGCAGGTGGCGTGCGTGCCCTCGCTGTACGAGGGGTTCTCGCTGCCCGCGGCGGAGGCCATGGCCACCGGCACCCCGCTGGTCGCCACCACCGGCGGCGCCATCCCCGAGGTCGCAGGGCCGGACGGGGAGACCTGTCTGGCGGTGCCGCCCGGAGACGCGGGCGCGCTCGCGCAGGCACTCGGCCGGCTGCTCGCCGATCCCGCGCTCCGCACCCGGCTCGGCGCGGCGGGCCGCGAGCGCGTGCTGCGCCACTTCACCTGGGAGCGGGCGGCCCGCGGCACCGTCGAGCACTACCGCGAGGCGATCCGCGTCCAGGCAGCCGCGGCCCGCCGCCGCTGACCGGGCCGCCGGCCGGGTCCCGGGCCGAGACCTCAGCCCACCCCCGATCGCCCCGGCCGGCCCGCCGCGTAGGCCGCGCCGCCCGGCCCGACCACCGACCCGGGGAGCCACCCCCCACCGCGCACCACCCCTGAAGGAAAGAGAGGGCCGCCCCGTGCTGACCGTCGACTTCTCCCGCTTCCCGCTCGCCGCAGGTGACCGGGTACTCGACCTCGGCTGCGGCGCGGGGCGGCACGCCTTCGAGTGCTACCGGCGCGGCGCGCACGTCGTCGCGCTCGACCGCAACGGCGAGGAGATCCGCGAGGTCGCCCGCTGGTTCGGCGCCATGCGGGAGGCGGGCGAGGCACCGGCCCACGCCACCGCAACGGCCCTGGAGGGCGACGCGCTCGCGCTGCCCTTCCCCGACGACAGCTTCGACGTCGTGATCATCTCCGAGGTCATGGAGCACATCCCGAACGACAAGGGCGTACTCGCCGAAATGGTCCGGGTGCTGCGCCCGGGCGGCCGGATAGCGGTCACCGTGCCCCGCTACGGCCCCGAGAAGGTCTGCTGGGCGCTGTCCGACGCGTACCACGAGGTCGAGGGCGGGCACATCCGCATCTACCGCGCCGACGAACTGCTCGACAAGATGCGGGAGGCCGGACTGCGCCCGTACGGCACCCACCACGCGCACGGCCTGCACAGCCCGTACTGGTGGCTCAAGTGCGCTTTCGGCGTCGACAACGACAAGGCGCTGCCCGTCCGCGCGTACCACAAGCTGCTGGTCTGGGACATCATGAAGAAGCCCCGGGCCACCCGGCTCGCCGAGAGCGCGCTCAACCCGCTCATCGGCAAGAGCTTCGTGGCGTACGCGACCAAGCCGCACGCGCCCGCGGGCGTGCTGCCGGCCGATGCGTCGGCCACTGACGCGCCGATCGCCGACGCCTCGGGCGGCGTCACCCCGACCGCTGAGCCGCCGACCGTCGCGGCGCCGGCCGCCGCCCCCGTCGCGCCCGAGGAGGGCCCGTGACCCTCGCCGGTCGTGGCCCCGGGCGCACCGAGCGGCTCGTGCTGCCCGGCGTGCTCACCGCGGAACAGGCCGCGGCCACCGTCGCCGGCATCCTCGCCGTGCAGCGCGCGGACGGCGCCATCCCCTGGTTCCGCGGCCACCACCTCGACCCGTGGGACCACGTCGAGACCGCCATGGCCCTGGACGCGGCGGGCGAGCACGAGCGCGCCGAGGCCGCCTACGACTGGCTGGCCAGGCACCAGAACGCCGACGGCTCCTGGTACGCGGCCTACCCCGACACGCCCGACGGGGTCGCCGCCGACCGGCCGACCGACCGCGGCAAGGAGAGCAACTTCTGCGCCTACGTCGCGGTCGGCGCCTGGCACCACCACCTGGCCACCGGCGACGACGCCTTCCTGGACCGGATGTGGCCGACGGTGTACGCGGCGATCGAGTTCGTGCTGGCCCTCCAGGCGCCCGGCGGGCAGATCGGCTGGAAGCGCGAGGCGCCCGAGAAGGGCGGCTTCGTCCGCCCGGCCGCCCTGCTCACCGGCTGCTCCTCCATCTACCAGGCGCTGCGCTGCGCGCTCGCCATCGCCGAGCACCGCGAAGACCCACAGCCGGACTGGGAGTTGGCGCTCGGTTGGCTCGGTCACGCCATCCGCCAGCACCCCGAGCGCTTCCTCGACAAGAGCCGCTACTCGATGGACTGGTACTACCCGGTGCTCGGTGGCGCCCTCACCGCAGCCGCCGCCACCGAGCGCATCGCCGCAGGCTGGGACCGGTTCGTCGTCCCCGACCTCGGGGTGCGCTGCGTGTCCCCCAACCCGTGGGTCACCGGCGGCGAGAGCTGCGAACTCGCCCTGACCCTCTGGGCGATGGGCGACGTGGAGCGGGCGGTGCAGGTGCTGCGTGCGATCGGGCACCTGCGCGCAGCCGACGGCCTGTACTGGACGGGGTACGTCTTCGACGACGACACGATCTGGCCCCGCGAACTCACCACCTGGACGGCGGGTTCGCTGCTCCTCGCGGTGGCGGCCCTCGGCGGCGACCCCGCCACGACGGCCGTCTTCGGCGGCACGGAGCTGCCCACCGGGCTCGCGCCCGACTGCTGCTGAACGGTACGGGGCGGGGGCGGCCCCCGAACCCGGGCTGCCTCGCCCCGACGCCCCCGGGCCCTGGGCTGCTCCGCCTCCGACCTCGTTCCGGTCCCGGCCGTGCTCCAGGACCGGTGGCCCGCGCCCTCGTGCCCCCGCCCCGGATAACCCGATGGAACAACCGGGTCCCGCCGGCAACACTGGGCGGGCCGAGCGCACCGGCAAGCGGGCCGGGCGCGACGACAGGGGACGGGGGCGGGCGCGGATGGTGTCCAGTTCTGCGGGGCGGTTCCAGCGGTCGCTGCTGGTGGACTCCCTGGTGCGGGCCCTGTTCGCATGGGACGAGGAGCCGGACCTGGCGACCCGCCGCGTGGACGCCCTGCTGCGCGGGGCGACGCCGTCGGAAGTGCTGCGCCTTGAGGCCGACTACCGCAGCCGGCGCTACGGCATCGCCTCGTTCGGGCTGGGCGCCCTGCTCGACGGGCGGGCGCTGGACGAGGCCGTGCCCGCCGAACACCGCGCGGCGCTGGCGGCCCTGCTGTCCCTCGACCGGTCCGGGTACGCGAGGGAAGCGGGCGTCGCCGAACTCGCGAAGGCGCCGGGCGCCTTCCCCGTCCCCTTCCTGCTGCTGCGGCTCAACGACCCGGTCGCGGAGGTCCGCGACCGCGCCCAACGGGCGCTGGCCCCCCGGCTGACCACGGAACACGTGCCGTTCCTCGTCGAGGCGCTGCCCCTGCTCGACGGCCTGGGCCGGCGCCGCAGGGCCGGCCCGCTGCTGACCGTCGTGGCGGACCTGCTCGACCGGGTCGGGACGGAGGCGCTGTGGCGGGGGGCAGGCTCCCGGGACCCCGCGCTGCGCGCCTGCTGCCTCCGGTGGCTGGCCCGGGTCGATCCGGTCGCGGCCGTCAGGACCGCGTTCGCGACGCGGGACCCGGCGCTGTGGCGGTGGGCCGCCCGAGTGGCCACCTCGGCCCGGCTCACGCCGGCCGAGCAGGACGCGCTGTTGCCGTGCCTGGAGGACAGCAACAGCCCCCGCATCCGGCTGCGCGCCCTCCGCGCCCGGGCCCGCCAGCCGCACGGCGAAGAGGCGCTGCGCCGCGCCGTGCTCGACCGCGACGCCCGGGTCCGCTACCACGCCCGCGCCACCCTGTACGCCCGCGGCCACACCGGCCTCGCGCCGCAGGTCTACCGCGACGCCCTCGCCGCCGACCTGCTGCCGGAAGCGGTCGTCATCGGCGCCCTGGGCGGCCTCGCCGACCTCGGGGCCGCGTGCGACGTGCCCCGAGTACGGGCCTTCACCACGCACCGCACGGCACGCGTCCGGGCCGAAGCGTGGCGCACCCTGAGCGTCCTCGACCCGCAGGGGGTGGCGCGCGAGGCGGCCCGACTGGCCGCCGACCCGAGCCGCAAGGTCCGGCGCTACCTCCCGGACGGGGTCCCGCCGGACGCCGGATGACGGGCCGGGCCGCGGGCCGGCCCCGGACACGGCGACGGCCCCCGCCCGGGTGGGACGGGGGCCGACGGATGCCTCTCGGCGACGACCGGGGATCAGCCGCGCTGGATGCCCGTGGTGTCCTGGAGGACGCCGCGCCGGCCGTCCTGCGTCTGCGCCACGAGCGCCTGACCGCGCTGCTCGACCGCCAGGTACCAGGTGCCCGGCGCCAGCTCGGCGATCGGGGTGGCCGAGCCGTCCTCCGCGTACAGCGGACGCGCCACCGGCACGGCGAACCAGAACGGGGCGAACTCCCCGCCGGCCGCCGCGGCCGGAGCCGCGGCACCCGGCTGACCACCGTAGGAGGGCTGGCCGGCGGCCGGCGCACCGTACGAGGAAGGAGCCGCACCCTGCTGCGCGGCGCCCGGGTAGCCGTAGCCACCGGCCGGCTGCCCGACCTGGCCCGGCTGACCGCCGTAGGGGGCGGCGGGCTGCGGCGAGGCCGCGCCCATCAGCGGGGCCTTGAGGGCGGGCAGGCGCGAGCCCACCACCGTGGCCGCGGCCAGGACCAGCAGCACGATGAAGCCCATGATCTGCCCGGGGCCCTTCTCCAGGCCGTCCGGGTGGCTGAAGAGCATCGTCCAGGTGGAGGTGAACGCCGCGGAGACCACGAACGCCGTCCCCCACTGCTCCAGCGTGAGGCCGAACAGGTTGCGCTGCGGCAGCAGGTGCGAGACGACGACCAGGGCCGCCCCGACCACGCCGAGGATGAAGATGCCAGCCGTGGTGGGCGCGAAGTCGGAGCTCCAGCCGTTCCAGGACGAGCAGGCCGAGGACGGCGCGCCCGACGGGCATTCGACGGCAAGGAAGTCAAGGAAGGAGGCGATGAACAGCAAAACCGCTGCTCCGATCACCACGCCATCGCCTCGAGTGAGGGAGCGGATGTTCACGTAAGGTCCTCTATCGGTCTCGTCTGATGTCGTCGCTGTCGCCGGACGCGCAGTGCGAGGGCGTGGGGGTGGCCCCCCATCGTACGGGTGAACCTACCGCCGAATCGGCCGGGTGCTCCCGATCGGGAGCGACCGTTACGGCTGCTCAACCGGGCCGTTACCGCGTCCCGCGCAAGAAGTCCGTAATGCCGTCGGCGATACCACGCGCCGCCCGCTGTCTCCACCGTCCGTCGGTCAACAGCGCCGCATCCTTTGAGTCGCGCATATTGCCACACTCGATGAACACCTTGGGAACCGTGGAGAGGTTGAGTCCGCCCAAATCGTCGCGGACCGTCAGCCCCTCGCCGCCGCCCAGATAATTGGCGGGCACGGTTCCGGTGGCCGTCGAGAAGCCGTGCACCAGGCGCTCGCCCAGGTGGCGCGAGGGGCCGGTGATGGCGGACGTGTCCGCCCCGCCGTCCCGCACCGACGCGGGCAAGATCACATGGAATCCGCGCTGGCCGGGGCCCGCCCCGTCGGCGTGGACGGAGACAGCGGCGTCGGCCCGCGCCTCGTTGCCGATCGCGGCCCGCTCGTCCACGCACGGGCCGTACGGGCGGTCGTCGTCCTGCGTGAGCCGTACGGTCGCGCCGCGCTCCGTCAGCAGCGCCCGCACCCGGCGCGACACGTCGAGCGTGAAGGTGGCCTCGGCGTATCCGGCGTTGGTCTCCGTGCCCGTGGTGTCGCACTCCTTGCGGTGGGTGCCGACGTCGACGGTGCGGGCGATGGCGGCGGTGTGGTCGCGGTTGCGGGGGTTGTGCCCCGGGTCGATCACCACGACCTTGCCCCGCAGCGCGCGCCCGCCGTCGGGCGTGCGCTCCGGTGACTGTCCCGGTTTCGAGTCGGCGGGCTTCTCCCGCGGTGCGCCACCGGCCGGCGACGGCGACGATGGGGTGACCGTGGCGGCGGCCGGCTTGTCGCCCACGGCCTCCGTATCGTCCTCGTCCAGCGAGCGCCAGACGAGCCAGCCTGCGAAGCAGACGGGCGCGAGCACGGCCAGCACGATCACGAGGGTGCCGCCGAGCCGGCGTGGTGTGGGGGGGAAACTGCCGTTCGACACGCGGGCGATGGTAGTCCGCCGGGTGCCGCCCGGTGCGCGGTGGGGCGGCATCGGACGATGCGTCCGTGAATGTCGCCCACGGCCGCCGGACCCGCCGGGCGGCGGTGGCGCAGGGGCCGGCGGCGGCGTCGTACGGGGCGGGCCAGCGCCGCTGGCGGAAGGGCCCCGTACCGGCGGACCGTGCCGCCGTCGCCCGTCGCCCGTCGCCCGTCGCCCGTCGCACAGCCCCCCGTCCCGCCCGCGCCCCCCCCGCGCGGGCGCGGGCGTGAGTCAGAGGCCCGAGCCGGTGCGGCGCAGCACCCGCAGCGACCCGGTGGCCGACACCTCGGCGAACGCGCCCGACTCCAGGGCCCGGCGGTAGATGCGGTACGGGGCCTGTCCGCCGTCGGCCGGGTCGGGGAAGACGTCGTGGATCACCAGCAGCCCCTGTGGTGCCAGGTGCGGGACCCAGCCCGCGTAGTCGCCGCCGGCGTGCTCGTCGGTGTGTCCGCCGTCGATGAAGACCAGCCCGAGCCGGCCGCCCCACACCGCGGCGACCTGCGGGGAGCGCCCCACGACCGCGATGACGTGCTCTTCGAGGCCGGCCGCGTGCAGCGTGCGACGGAAGGTGGGCAGCGTGTCCATCCGGCCCACCGCCGGGTCGACCAGCGACGGATCGTGGTACTCCCAGCCCGGCTGCTGCTCCTCCGAGCCGCGGTGGTGGTCGACGGTGACGGCCACCGTGCCCGCCGCCCGCGCGGCAGCCGCGAGCAGCAGCGTGGAGCGCCCGCAGTACGTGCCCACCTCAAGCAGCGGCAGCCGCAGCGCGCCCGCCTCCTCGGCCGCCGCGTACAGGGCCAGCCCCTCGTCCACCGGCATGAACCCCTTGGCCGCGGAAAATGCGGCGACTATCTCCGACGTGGGCGACATGGCTCGTTCCTCTGCTTTCCGCTGTTGCTGCTGTTGTTCTTGCTGTTGTTGCTGTTCTTGTTGTTTCTACTGCTTCTACTGCTTCTCCGGCTTCGTCGCCTCCCGCACGCGCGGCTGCGCGGGGCGCCCCGCGGCCTGCGCCACCTCCGCGTGCGGGGCGGCGTGGCGGGCGGGAGCGCGTGCGCCGAGGGGCGTGCGCCGTACCCCGGGGTGACCCCTATCCGGCCGTCCCCGGCCCCCTAACTCGGCCCGGTGGGGCCCGGCTCGCGGCGGGCGATCGGGGGCAGGCGGGCGCCCCGCTGCCAGCATGACTGGCATGTCGCAGACAGATGCCGGCGGTCCCGCCGCAGCCGAAGTCCCGGCCCCCGCCCCCGCGCGGCCGACACCGCTCGCCTGGGCGGTGATCCTCGCGGCGTGCGCGGGTCAATTCCTCGTCGTGCTCGACGTCTCCGTCGTCAACGTGGCGCTGCCCTCCATGCGGAAGGGGATCGGTCTCGACGCGGACGACCTCCAGTGGGTGGCGAACGCGTACACCCTCACCTATGCCGGGTTCATGCTGCTCGGCGGCCGGGCGGCCGACCTGTTCGGGCGCAAGCAGGTGTTCCTGGTGGGGCTCGCCCTGTTCACCGCGGCCAGCCTCGCGGGTGGCATCGCCCAGGAGCCCTGGCAGATCATCGCCGCCCGGGCCGCGCAGGGCGTGGGCGCGGCCACCCTCGCCCCGTCCACGCTGACGATCATCACCTCCTCGTTCCCCGAGGGCCCCGAGCGGATGCGCGCCATCGGCCTGTGGATGGCCGTCGGCATCGGCGGCGGCGCGGCCGGCGGGCTCATCGGCGGCGTCCTCACCGACTACCTGTCCTGGCGCTGGGTGCTGCTGATCAACGTGCCGATCGGGGTGCTGGTGTTCGTCGCCGCGGCCGTCTCGCTGACCGGCAAGCACGCGACGGCCTCCCGCCGCCCGCTCGACCTGCCGGGCGCCGTCCTCGTCACCTTCGGCGTGGGCGCCGTCGCGTACGGGATCGCGCGGACCGAGACGTACGGCTGGAGCGGGCCGGAGGCGCTCGTACCGCTGCTCGGCGGGCTGCTCGCGCTCGGCGCCTTCCTGGCCGTGGAGTCCAGGTCGGCCGAGCCCCTGGTGCCACTGCGGCTGTTCCGCATCCGCTCCGTCTGGTCGGCCAACCTGGTGCTGCTGGTCTGCGGCATCGGCTTCTTTGCGATGTGGTACTTCCTGTCGCTCTACATGCAGAACGTGCTCGACTACAGCGCCGTGCGCACCGGTCTTGCGCTGCTGCCGCACACCATCTCGATCATCGTCGGGGCGCAGCTCGCGCCGAAGCTGATGGCGCGGGGTGTGGACCCGCGGCTGCTCACGCTGGCCGGTGGGCTGGTGGCGGCGGCCGGCTTCTGCTGGCAGAGCACGATGGACGTGGACGGCTCGTTCCTCACCACGATCCTGGGCCCCGGCGTCCTGATGTCCTTCGGCGCGGGCCTGATGATGACCCCGCTGACGGCCGCGGCCACCTCGGGCGTCGACGTCACCGACGCGGGCGTGGTCTCGGGCCTGCTCAACACCTCGCGCACGATCGGCGGCGCCCTCGGCCTGTCCATCCTGGTGACGGTCTCGGCCGACCGCACCGAGGCCGTCGGGGGCGGCTCGGCGGACGCCCTGACGGAGGGGTACGGCCGGGCCTTCCTGGTCGCCGCGGTGGTGTTGTTGCTGGCCACGGCCCTGGTCGGGCTGATGCCCGCGCCCCGGGTGGCGAAGCCGGCGGCGGACACTGCGGCGGTGGACGACGCGGCAGCGGACGGCTCGGCGGGCGGCGCGGCGGACGAGGACTCCGCGGCCCCCGCCCCCGCGGCCCCCGCCGTTCCCGCTCCCACGGCCCCGGCCGACCCCGCGGACCGGCCGGCCTCGGTGCCGGGCGCGGGGCGGGCGGGCGAGGCTCCGTAACGGGACGACCCACTCGCGACGACGGGGCACGGCCACGGTGGCCGTGCCCCGTCGTCATGTGCCGCGCGCGAACGCCGTGACCCGGCCACGGGCGGGCACGGGGCGCCCGGCCACGGGCGGGTGAGGGGCGGACGTCGGGCGGCCGACCGTACGGTTGCGCCGCGGGGCCACCCCGACGAACGCCAGCACGGGCGCCGGGGGCGGGGCCGGGACCGGCACCGCGAAAGCCCCCACGACCGGCGCTGCGCCGCACCGCACGGCGCGGTGCCATCGCACGCATGAACCGCCGCCCGAAACGCCGCACCACGACGAGGAGAGCCACCATGACCGACGCCCCGACCACGCCGACCGCCGCCAGCACACCGGCCGCCCCGACCGCTGCCAGCGCCCCGCCCGCCCCGGACGCCTCCGCCTTCCCCGGGGCCGGGCGGCGGGTGCTCGTCACCGGGGCCTCGCGCGGGCTCGGGCGGGCGCTCGCGACGGCCTTCGCCGCCAACGGCGACCGGGTGGTGGTGCACTACGGGACGCGCCGCGCGGAGGCCGAGGAGACCCTCGCCGCCCTCGCCGGCACGGGGCACGCCCTGGTCGGCGCCGACCTCGCCGCGCCCGACGGGCCGCGGGAGCTGTTCGACGGGGCCGTCGGCGCACTCGGTGGGCTCGACGTCCTGGTCAACAACGCGGCCGTGAACACGCCCCACCCGCCGGCCCGCACCGGCTACGACGCGTGGACGGCCGCCTGGCGGGCCCACGTCGCGGTCAACCTGCTCGGCACGGCGGGCCTGAGCCACCTCGCCGCCGGGCGCATGATCGAGCAGGGCGGCGGCGGACGCATCGTCAACATCGGTTCGCGCGGCGCGTTCCGCGGCGAGCCCGACCACCCGGCGTACGGGGCGACGAAGGCGGCCGTGCACGCGCTCGGCCAGTCGCTGGCCGTCGCCCTCGCCCCGTACGGGATCGCCGTCGCCTCGGTGGCGCCCGGCTTCATCGCGACCGACCGGGTCGCCCACCGGCTGACCGGCGACGAGGGCGCGGCGATCCGCGCGCAGAGCCCGTTCGGCCGGGTCGCCGAGGTGGCGGAGGTCGCGGCGGCCGTCCTGTGGCTCGCCTCCCCGCAGGCCCAGTGGAGTTCGGGCACGGTACTCGACCTCAACGGCGCCTCGTACCTGCGCACCTGAGCCGCGGCGTGCGGCGCGTCTACAGCCAGCCGTTCTGGCGGGCCGCGCGGACCGCTTCCATGCGGTTGCGGGTGCCGGTCTTGCCGATGGCGGCCGAGAGGTAGTTGCGGACGGTCGCGGGGGAGAGGTGGACGCGGGCGGCGACGTCGGCGACGGTCGCGCCGTCGGCCGCCGCGGACAGTACGTCGCGTTCGCGCTGGGTGAGCGGGTTGGGGCCGGCACTGAGCGCGGCGGCGGCCAGCGCCGGATCGATGACCCGCTCGCCGGCGAGCACCCGGCGGATCGCCGCCGCCAACTCCTCCACGGGCCCGTCCTTGACGAGGAACCCGTACGCACCCGCCTCCATCGCGCGCCGCAGATAGCCGGGCCGGCCGAAGGTGGTGAGGATCAGCACCCGGCACTGCGGGAGCCGGTCGCGCAGTTCCGCCGCCGCGTCCAGGCCGCTCAGGCCGGGCAGTTCGATGTCGAGCAGCGCCACGTCGGGCCGCGTCCGCAGCGCCTCCGCGACGACGGCGTCACCGGCGGCCACCTGCGCCACCACCGTCAGGTCCGGTTCAAGGCCGAGCAGCAGCGCGAGCGCCCCGCGCAACATGCCCTGGTCCTCGGCGAGCAGCACCCGGGTGGCCGGCGCGTCCTCATCGTCCATGGCGTCAACGCTATCTGCCCCGGAGTTCCGCCGGTCACCGTACGGCCCCCGTCTGACCTGCGACATCGCGGACGCCAGCGACGCCTGCCCGCACCTGCGGCGTGCCGTCACCGACGGGGGCGGCCGTGGACCGTTCCGCGTCGCCCGGTTCGCACCGGGTTGGGGCACCCGCTACCCGGCTGGCGGCAAGGTCATCCAGTCCGAACGGGCAACACCGCCCCTGGTCCTGGTCGACCTGGTCGAGCAGGACGGCGCCCAGTTCGACGACCCGGCCCCGTGCGGATCTCGGCCT
The DNA here is from genome assembly GCF_047525675.1 of Streptomyces sp. 796.1. Classification (NCBI taxonomy): domain Bacteria; kingdom Bacillati; phylum Actinomycetota; class Actinomycetes; order Kitasatosporales; family Streptomycetaceae; genus Streptomyces; species Streptomyces sp. 796.1. The sequence continues at coordinate 305,835 of NZ_JBLIWA010000003.1, forward strand.
GGGTTCTCACCGGGCCTCGCGACCAGCCAGGTAATCGCCTTGGGCCGAGAACTCGCGCCCCGGGTTCCTGCTGGTGACGCCCCCGTTGTTGGCGGAGCCCAGCCCGGCCTGGGGGGAGCCGATGTCGACACGGCGGGCGCGCCTGGCGGCGGGCTCGTCGTCACCCATGATCAGCATCGGGTCGAGCATCACGATGGTGGCCGCCACGATGAGGAAGACGAGCGGGCCGATGAGCAGCGGCAGCACGTCGAGGGCGCCGGAGTTGTTGCCGGAGGCGGCGTGGGCGTCGTGGGCGACCTGGACGCCGAGGGCGGCCATGCCGGTGTAGTGCATGCCGGTCACGGCGATGCCCATGATGACGCTCGCGCCGAGGCTGGCCAGGAAGCCGCGGACGGAGACGGCGGCCCAGAGGGCGGCGGTCGCGGCGACGATGGCGATGAGCACGGAGAGCGCGACGATGCCGGGCGTGTACGTGAGGGAACCGTCCATCTGCATGGCGGCCATGCCCAGGTAGTGCATACCGGCGACGCCGAGCCCGGTGAAGAGACCGGCGGTGAGCAGCGGGGCCGGCCGCGTGCCCCGGTAGCCGACGGTGAAGACGCCGGCGCCGACGACGAGTACGGCGACGAGCAGGCTGAGGAAGGTCAGCGTGCCGTCGTACGAGATGGCGGTCTCGCTCACCTGGAAGCCGAGCATCGCGATGAAGTGCATGGTCCAGATCCCGCATCCGATCGACGCGGCGCCGAGGGCCAGCCAGCCGGGCTTGCGGGTCCGCCCGGTCGCGAGCGACCGCACGGTGCAGCGCAACCCCAGTGCGCTGCCGAGGCAGGCCATCGCATAGCCCGCAACGGGCGTCGCCATGCCGTAGTTGAACCCGTCGATCGTGCCCTGCATCGTGCGGCCCTCTGTTCCTTCTGCAAAAATCGTGGAGATGCTGTGAAGGGGATACTAATCCGGTGATTCGGACACTCTTGAAGTCGCCCACCGCGTCCCGGCCCTCTCGGCCTCAGGACAGGCCACACCCCTCACCCGCGCTCCACACCCTGTCTGGGTGCCCCCGGCCATCCGGCCATCCGGGCCAAGCGGACTAGCAGGAAATCGTCATGCGGGTGGGGCGCCGCCCCGGGTAGCGTCGGCGGTCATGACCTCACCTCCACGCGAGCGCCCCCCTTACACCGCGGACGAGCGGACCCAACTGGTCGGCTGGCTCGACATGCAGCGCGCGATCATCCAGTGGAAGGCCGCCGGGCTCTCGGAAGAGGACGCGCACCGGTCGCTGCTCCCCACCTCGCCGCTGATGACCGTGGCCGGCCTGGTCGCGCACCTGACCTGGGTCGAACACCTCTGGTTCGAGCACGTCTTCCTCGACCGCCCGCAACGCGGCCCGCGGGCCGCGGCCGATGCGCCGGAGAGCGCCGAGATGCGGGTGGCCGGCGTACCGCTGGCCGAACTCGTCGCCGCGTACGAGCAGCAGTGCGCGATCTCCAACGAGATCATCGAGGCCCACGCGCTCGACGACACGGGCCGGGCCCCGCACCTGAAGGCCAAGGACGCGAGCCTGCGCTGGATGCTCTTCCACCTCATCGAGGAGACCGCCCGGCACGCGGGCCACCTGGACACCATCAGGGAACTCCTCGACGGCCAGAAGGGCTACTACTGACCGCTGCCGGGCGGGCGGCTTGCGCGGGGCGGGTGCGGCCGTGTGCAGGGCCCGGGGCGGGCGCGGCCGACGGGCCGGGACGCCGGGGGCCGGACGCGGCGGGCAACGGACGCTGCGGGCCGGACGCCGCCGGGGCGGACACGGCGGGGCCGTCTCCGCGCCGCCGTAGTTCACGGCGCCGTCCCCGCGCCACTATCCGGCTGCGGTGCCTCGTCCTCGTCCACGGGAAGTTCCGCGGTGAGCCGGAAGCCGCGGCGGCCGTCGGGGCCGCAGCGCAGCGCGCCGCCGGCCACCGCGAGCCGCTCCGCCAGGCCGGCGAGGCCCGTGCCGCCGCCCGGCCGCTCCGGAGCTCCTGCCGGCTCCGTCCCGGTCCGTGCCGCGGGGCGCTGACCGTCGTCCACGATGCTCAGCCGCACCAGGCCCGGGCCCGCGTGGAGTTCGATCTCGCAGCGGGTCGCGCCGCTGTGCCGCACCGTGTTGGTCACGCCCTCCCGCACCACCCAGCCGAGCAGCGCCTCGCTCTGCGCCGACAGCGGCGGGCCCGACTGCCGGACGACCGCCTCGATGCCGGCGGCGTCGAGCAGCGAACGGGCCCGGCCGAGCTCGGTGGAGAGGCTGCCCTCGCGGTAGCCGGCGACGGCCTCGCGGATCTCGGTCAGCGCCTGCCGGCCGACCGCCTCGATGTCGGCGGCCTGGGCGAGCGCCGCATCGAGGTCGCGCGGCGCGAGCCGGCGGACCGCCTCCGCCTTCACCACCACGACCGACATCGTGTGCCCGAGCAGATCGTGCAGATCGCGGGAGAACCGCAACCGTTCCTGCTCCACTGCCGACCGCGCCAACTCGCCCCGGGTGCCGTGCAGTTCGTGCACCGTGGCGACGAGCCGCCGGATGACGGCGACCACCCCGCCGGAGAGCAGCGCGGAGTACGCGACGGTGAGCATCTGGTCGGTGTGCCCGCTGCGCGCCGCGCTCAGCACCCCGATGGCCACCACGGCCAGCAGCGCGGGCAGCACCAGCGGCGCCCGTACCGCGACCCCGGTCGCCAGCGACAGCAGCGAGAACAGGGTCAGCCAGTTGCCCCCGTACCCGGCGCCGAGCGCGGTGGCCAGCGCCGCGGCCGGCAGCAGCAGGAGCGTCGCGGTCCGGCGCCTGGCCGGCGCGGACGTGCTCCCGACGAAGATGACCGCGAGGTAGCACGCGGCGAACGACACCAGGCCCACCGCCGCCGGCCAGCGGGGCGACACCTCGCCCTCCCACACGTCCGCCGCCGCCCCGCTCGCCAACAGCAGCCAGGGGACCAGCAGCCATTCGCTCGGCCCGTCGTCCGGCGCCCCGTCCGGGTCCGCGCCGGCCCGCCCCGCGCGCCGCTCCCACCGGGCACCGACCCGCTCCCGCAACCCCATCCCACCCACACCCGCCCTCTCCGTGTCACCCGCCCACACTCACGCGTAACCCACGCGTACGCGCGCGCCCGCGTCGTGCCGTGCTGTCCCGTCCAGTGCTCTGCCGCGTCGTGCCGTCCACACCTACGTCGACCGCCCGCGTGTCGACCGCCCGTACGTCCACCAGCCATCGATCCGCCCCGCCGCCCGCACCCCCGTGTCGGGCGGCGGCCGACCGGTAGCGAGCGCCACCCGCAGCGGCGGCGATTTTCGGCCAGTGCGTACCGTACGCGGCGCGCCGGGCGCGCACGCCGGGCCGTGCGGTTCGCCGCCGGGCGCCCCGGGGCCAGACCCGGAGGGGCGGCGCACCGGGCGGATCAGGCCGTACGGCCGCACACCCGGTACGAGCGCAGCGCGTAACCACCGAACAGGACCAGCCAACCGAGCAGCACCAGCACCGTCACCAGGCCGGGCGCGTGCCCATCGGTGACGCTCCAGCCCAGCTCGGCGAAGCGGTGCGTGGGCGTCCAGGTGGAGAGCGTCCGCAGCCAGTCGGGGAAGGTGTCGGCCGGCACCCACAGGCCGCCGACGATGGCCAGGCCCATGCTGGACACCATGTTCACCACGCTGGTGGTCTGCGCGTTCAGCCAGTAGCCGGTGCCGAGGCCGAGCAGCGTGAACGGGGTGGTGCCCAGCCACAACAGGCCCACCAGCGCCGCCCACTGCCCGCCCGACAGCGCCACGTGGTTGACGAACCGGCCGGCGAGCAGCACCGCCACGATGGCGGGCAGCACGATGACCGAGCCGGTGAGCGCCCGGCCGGCCACCACGTGCGTGGGCGGCAGCGGCGTCAGCCGCAACTGCCGCAGCCAGCCGAGCGACCGGTCCTCGGCGAGCTGGGTGCCGACGCTGAGCGCGGCGCCCAGCGCCCCGTACGCGGCCATGCCGACCATCAGCGACAGCGCGGTCTCCTGCCGTTCGTCGCCGCCGAGGCCGATGTTGGAGAAGAGCAGGTACATCACGACCGGCAGGCCGATGCCGAAGACGACGAACCCGGTGTCGCGCAGCGTGCGGCGCACCTCCAGGGCGATGTACGCGATCATCGGGCCACCCCGTTCCGCGTCGTGCCGGCAGCCGCGGGCGCGGCGGGTTCTGAGGTCAGGGCGAGGAACGCGTCGTCGAGGCTGGCCGGGGCGACCTCAAGGCCGCGGACCGCGCCCCGGGCGGCGAGCGCGACGACGGTCGCGTCGGAATCCACGCTGCGCAGCCTGGCCCGGCCGCCCTGCACGTCGACGGCGGTCACACCGGGCAGCCCGGCGAGCTCCGCGGGCGTCAGAACGCCCAGGTCGAAGGCGACGAGATGGCCGCCGACGGACCGCTTGACCTCGTCCCCGGTGCCGTCGGCGACGACGTGCCCCCGGTCGATGACGACGATCCGGTCCGCGTTCTCGTCCGCCTCCTGGAGGTAGTGCGTGGAGAACAGGACCGTATTGCCCCGCTCGGTGTACCGGCGCAGCGTCTCCCAGAACGCCCGCCGGGCGGCCACGTCCAGGGCCGTGGTCGGCTCGTCGAGCACGACCAGCTCCGGGTTGCCCGCCAGCGCCACCGCGCACCGCACGCGCTGCGCCTGGCCGCCGGAGAGCCGGTCCACGCGCCGGTCCGCCAGTTCGGTGAGCCCGGTGAGCTCCAGCGTCTGCGCCACCGGGGGCGGGGAGGGGTAGCCGGCGGCCACGAACCGCACCAGCTCCCGCACCGTCACCCGCGAGATCGGCCGGCCGTCCTGGAGCATCGCGCCCACCCGGCCGTTGCGCACCGCGCGCTGCGGCGGCTCCCCGAACAGCTCCACGGTGCCCGCCGTCGGCTCCAGCAGGCCCAACAGGATGCCGAGCGAGGTGGACTTGCCGGCGCCGTTGCGGCCCAGCAGGGCGACCGTGCGACCGCGGGCGATCTCCAGGTCGAGACCGGCCACGGCCCGCACCGCGCCGTAGTGGTGGGACACGCCGCGCAGGCGTACGGCGGGCGCCGCAGCGCCGCGGGCCGGCGGCACGGTGCCGGTGCCGGCGCCGGGGCCCGCGTCGTGCGCAGCCGCTGGGAGGGTGCCCGTACGGGCTGGGTTCGTCATGCCCCAAACGGTACGGAGACCCGCGCTGACCTGGGCAGGGGCGAATGTTGACGGCTGCTTGGGACAAATGTCATGGGTGGCGGAGGAGGGGCGAGTTGCCGCTCACGGTGCGTTCGCCCGTTCCGTGCGCCGCGGCGCTCGCCGCCCTCCTCGCGCATCGCCCGCCGTGCGCGCCGCTTCGGGTGCGCCACGCGCGTACGCGGGGTCCTGCTGGGTGTTGCTCGATCGTTCGATGTGCTCGGTCACCGGTCTGGCCGGTGGACCGCCCTGCTGGTGTGGCGTGCTCGCCCGCGGTGCGGGGAGCGGGTCACTCGCCGGCCGGCCGGCGGTGCTTGCCGTGTGGCGGTTCCTGGCCGCTCTCGGCTGCGGCCGGACCCCGGTGGCGTCCGGCGCCGGCGGCCATGGAGCCACCGGACGACTGCTGCGGCGAGCCCAACTGGCGCGCCTCGGGCATTTCGGTGCGGGTATTGACCATGAGGGAAGTCACTCCGTGAAAAGATCGCTACGTGCTGTGCGCGCGGGGGATCACTGCCCGTGCACGCGGGCCATGACCAGCGTCAACACGCCATCAGCGCAAGCCCGTTCGGCGCACGAAAGGTGCCCGAGGTACGGCTGCGCAGCCCCCGGTCAAAGTCTAACCAGCATGTGGATCAAGCGCGGCCTGCGGACGGACACGAAATGCGCGGTCTCACGCCGCCCGCCGGCCCCACCGCCCAACTGGCTGTCGACCGGCCCCCATCTGCCCCCTGATGGGCAGACACTCCCGCTCTGTCGGGTTCCGCTGTGCTTGATGTGGTACGTGAATTCGGTTCAAGGGTCGGGGAGTTGCGGGGCTGCGACGTCGAGTGCCCGCCGAGTGCCCGCCGTAACGCGGTTGGGCCGCCCGATGGGCCGGCCCACGTCCCGGGCGCCCCCGCGGATCGGGAGGCGGCTGGGACGTGGGCCGGTGGCCGGAGTGTGACTGGACGGCGGCCGAGTGGTGGCCGGATGGTGTCCAGCCGGTGGCTTGGCGGTGGGTGAACGGTGGCTTGGCGGTGGCCAGTTGGGCGGCCGGGTTGCGGCGCGGTGCTGGCGTCGCGGTGGGGCCCGCGCCCGGTCACGTCGTCCGGTCACTTCTCCGGTCAGAGCGCTCCGTCGGGCTCCATCCCGTCGGACCGAACCCCGTAGGGCTGCGGGTACCCCGAGCGGGCCGGGCCCGCGGGGCCGCCGTCCTGTGGGCCCGCGGGGCCGCTCCCCGCCGGGCTCGCCGGGCCGCCGTCCAGCGGTGCCTGTTGCAGCGGCACGGGTCTGGGTGCGGCCGGCCCCGGCCGCACCCCGAACTGCCACTCCGCCTCGCCCGCGTGGTGCGCCGCGGGCCCCTCGCTCCACGACGGCACTCCGCGCCCGGCCCCCGACGCCCGGCCGGCACCGCCCCGCCCGTCGGCGGCGGCATCGACAGCGGCGTCCGCCCGGCCGTGCGATGCACCCGCCGACGGCGGATCGTCGGGGCCGTACGCGTCGGGGGCGTAGCTGTCGTACGGGTCGGTGCACCGTTCGTGCGCCGGCACCGTCGTCTCGTACCCGGCCGGCCAGTGCCCGGCGCCCGGCTCCGCGTTCGCCATGGGGAGCGGTACGGAGTGCGGGCCGGACAGCGGCAGGGAGACCTGGTGCGCGACCGGCACCGGCAACGACACCGCGCGCGGCGGGAGCGCGGCCGGGGGAGCGGCGTCCAGCGAAGCGCCCGGATCGGGTGACGGGGCGCCGTGGCCGGGCGGCGGGGCGGCGGGCTCCGGCGCGGGGAGCGGGGCGGGGTGTGGGTACGGGGCGGCGGGTGAGCGCGGGGCGGCGGGTGGCTGTGGGGCGGCGCCCGCGGTCCTGTTCGGCGCCGGGCCCGTCGCCCCGTGCCGAGCGCCCGCGGCCCCGTCCGGCGTCAGGCCCGCGGTCCCCTGCGCGGCGCCTGCCGCCCCGTGCGCGGCGTCCGCCCCGTACGCCGGGGTTGATGCGCCCCGCCCGGGCGCGACCACCTGCGGACGCGGCCTGGATGCCGGCTCGGCGGCGAGGTCCGCGGTCCGCACCCGGGCCAGGCCGCACGTGGTCTGGGGCGTGGCGTAGGGCAGGCGGAGTTCGCCGTCGCGGGTCCACAGGCCGGTGCCGGGCAGCCAGCCGGGCGGCGGGGCCAGGTGCAGCAGCCGGCGTTCCGCGGGGCGCCACACGGCCACCCAACTCGCGCCGCCCGACCGCGTCGGCGTCAGCCGGAAGGCCACCGCGCAGTTCTCCGGCGTGAGCACCTGGCCGGGCTGGGCGGCGAACGGCGTCAGCGTCACCGCGGTGTGGGCCGGACCGCTGCCGCGCGTCTCGGTGCCGCGCAGATCGGCCGTGCGCGGATCGGCGGGGCGCGGATCGAGGCAGTCGGGGAAGCGCACCGGCAGCGAACTGCCCAGCACGCCCCAGCCGAGCCGTTCCCGCCCCGGCGCGTTGGACCGTACGAGCAGCAGCCCGCTGTCCGGGTCGGCCAGCACCAGCCGGTCGTCGCTGTCCGCGGTGATCTGGAGCAGCGGCGTCGTCTCGCCGCCGCGCCCGAGGTCCACCACGACGGTCTTCACCCGGCCGTCCCACTCCCGATCGAGCGCCAGCAGCCGCCCGGTGCGGTCCAGCCAGTTGCCCGCCGTGCACCGGCCCGGCACCTCCGCGACGTGCTCGGGCCCGAACGACCCGCCGTGCACCAGCCACACGTGGGTGGAGCGCTCACCCGGCGCCAGCGCGTACGCCAGGGTGCCGCAGGGCGCCGGCGGCAGTAGGGCCAGCTCGCCGCAGACGATGAAGCCGAGCGGGAGTTCGCCGGTGCCGGGGCCCGCCGGGTAGAGCAGCGACAGCACGTGGCGGTCGGCGACCCGCCGGCGGATCAGCACCCGCCCGTCGGTCAGCGGCAGCACCTCGCTGTCCGCCTCCTCCGGCTGCTCCGCGGGCAGCGGCACCGCGTACGGCTCGGGGCCGGCCAGCGTCCAACGCTCCGGGAACCGCTCGCCGGTCGCCCGGCAGACCGCGAGCCTGGCGGCGTACGAACCGTCGGCGGCGAGCGTCAGGGGCGCCGGGCCCCACTGCGCCGCGGCGTCCCCGGCGGCGCGCTCGGCCCTGTCCCGCCCGCCACCGGGGGCGGGGCCCGCGGGCCCGTCGGGGGCCGGTCGCGGAGCGGTGTCGGGCTGGGGCGAGCGCGTGGCGCGGTGGTTCTGGGGAGCGGTCTCGATGGCACAGGCCGTCATGGAACGGTCACCTCCGGCGCCTGAACGTAGTTTTCCCCACCCCGGTATCAACGGAGCCCGGTGCGGTACTTCACGCAAAAGGATGGCTATCGTCCCGTTTTCCGGCATGTGTGCGAGGGGTGTGCTGAGCCCGCCGAAATGCATGGAATTCGGTGAACTTGCTGGGTGCTCGGGTGCTCGGGTGCTCGGGTGCTCGGGCGCCTGGGCCGGCGGGGCTCCGACGGATCCTGACGTCCGGCCCGCCTCCGACCTCCGGTGCGCCCTCGCCGCTCGGCCCGCCCGTCCGCTGCCCGGTCCGCCCTCCCGCCGCCCGGCGCGACCCAGGCCCCCGGCCCGCTCCCGGCATCCGGGCCGGCCCTACGCCCGCCCCGCCCACCGGCGAGCGCACCAGCCGGCCCCGGCGCCCAGCCAGCCCACCCGGCCAACCCCGCCCACCAGGCCGAACCCGCCGCCGTGCAGGCGGAGCCGTCAGCTCAGGGGCGGGTGGCTGGTGCGGGCAGGTAACCTCTCACCCGTGCCCGTACTTGCTGAAGTCCTCACCGCGCTCGACGCACTCTGGCCCGCCGAGCGCGCCGAGGAGTGGGACGCGGTCGGCACGGTCTGTGGCGATCCGGACCAGCCCGTCACCCGCGTCCTGTTCGCCGTCGACCCGGTGCAGGCCGTCGCCGACGAGGCCGTACGGCTCGGCGCGGACCTGCTCGTCACCCACCACCCGCTCTACCTGCGCGGCACCACGACCGTCGCGGCCAGCACCTTCAAGGGCCGGGTCGTGCACACGCTGATCAAGCACGACGTGGCGCTGCACGTGGCCCACACCAACGCCGACCGGGCCGACCCGGGTGTCTCCGACGCCCTCGCCGGCGCCCTCGACCTGCGCGTCACCGGGCCCCTGGTGCCCGACCCGACCGACCCCGCGGGCCGCCGCGGCCTCGGCAGGATCTGCGAGCTCGACGCCCCGCTGACGCTGGCCGCCTTCGGCGAGCGGGTCGCCGCCCGGCTGCCGCGTACCGCCCAGGGCGTGCGCGTCGCCGGCGATCCGGAGCGCACCATCCGCACCGTCGCCGTCTGCGGCGGATCCGGCGACAGCCTCTTCGGCGCCGTACGGGCCGTCGGAGTCGATGCGTACGTCACCGCCGACCTGCGCCACCACCCGGCGTCCGAAGCCCGCGAGCACGGCCCGCTGGCGCTGGTCGACGCCGCGCACTGGGCCACCGAGTGGCCCTGGATCGAGCAGGCCGCGGCCCAGCTCGACGAGATTTCCGACCGGAACGGGTGGGGCCTGCGGACCCACATTTCGCATACGGTCACCGACCCGTGGACCGCCCACGCGTCCGCCGCATCCCACGACCACACTCCTCAGCCCTCTGGAGCCCCGAACTGAACGCCGCGCCCGCCGACCAGATCCGCCTCCTCGACGTCCAGGCGCTCGACGTACGGCTCTCCCAGCTCGCCCACAAGCGCGCGAGCCTGCCCGAGCACGCCGAGATCGAGACGCTCAACGCCGACCTGACGCAACTGCGCGACCTGCTGGTGGCCGCGCAGACCGAGGAGAGCGACACCGCCCGCGAGCAGACCAAGGCGGAGCAGGACGTCGACCAGGTGCGCCAGCGCGCCGCCCGGGACCAGAAGCGCCTGGACTCCGGCGCCGTCACCTCCCCCAAGGACCTGGAGAACCTCCAGCACGAGATCACCTCGCTCGCCAAGCGCCAGGGCGCCCTGGAGGACGTGGTCCTGGAGATCATGGAGCGCCGGGAGTCCGCCCAGGCCCGCGCCGCCGAGCTCACCGAGCGCGTCGCGGCCGTGCAGGAGAAGACCGCCGACGCGATCGCGCGCCGTGACGCCGCCGCCGAGACCATCGACGCCGAGGTCGCGACGGCCACCAAGGAGCGCGAGGTCGTCGCCGGTTCCGTACCGGCCGACCTGCTGAAGCTGTACGAGAAGCTGCGCACCCAGCAGGGCGGCGTCGGCGCGGCCCGGCTCTACCAGCGCCGCTGCGAGGGCTGCCGCCTTGAGCTGAACATCACCGAGATCAACGAGGTCAAGGCCGCGGCGCCGGACGAGGTCGTGCGGTGCGAGAACTGCCGCCGCATCCTGGTCCGTACGCCCGAGTCGGGGCTGTGAGCCGACCCCCGTTGCACCTGGTGGTCGAGGCGGACGGCGGGTCCCGGGGCAACCCGGGGCCGGCCGGCTACGGCGCCGTCGTCCTTGACCAGGAGACCGGCGAAACGCTGGTCGAGACGGCCGAGTTCATCGGCACGGCCACCAACAACGTGGCCGAGTACCGGGGGCTGATCGCCGGCCTGCGCGCGGCGCACGCGCTCGACCCCGCCGCGCGGGTCCAGGTCCGGATGGACTCCAAGCTGGTCGTCGAGCAGATGTCGGGCCGCTGGCAGATCAGGCACCCCGACATGAAGCCGCTCGCCGCCGAGGCCGCGGCCGTCTTCCCGGCCGAGCAGGTCGGTTACGCCTGGCTGCCGCGGGCCCAGAACAAGCACGCGGACCGGCTGGCCAACGAGGCGATGGACGCGGGCGCGCGCGGTGAGCGGTGGCGCCCGGCCGAACCGGCGCCGACCCGCCCGACGCCGGCACCCGAGGCCCCGGCGCCCGGCGACCAGCGCCGCAGCACCGGCCCCATGCACAGCACCGGAACCGCCGGCACCGCGAACCCCTCCGGCACTACCGAAACCTCCGGCGCCACCGAAACCTCCGGCACCCGCCCGGCGACGACCCCCGCGGTCGGCTGGGCCGGCGCGGGCCTCGCACCGCCGACCACCTTCGTCCTGCTGCGCCACGGCGAGACCGCGCTCACCCCGCAGAAGCGGTTCTCCGGCAGCTCGGGCTCCGACCCCGAACTGTCGCAGGTCGGCCGCGACCAGGCCGACCGCGCGGCGCAGGCGCTGGCCGCGCACGGCACCGTCGAAGCGATCGTGAGCTCGCCGCTGCGCCGCTGCCGCGAGACCGCGCAGGCGGTCGCGGCCCGGCTCGGCCTCGACGTACGGATCGACCAGGGCCTGCGCGAAACGGACTTCGGCGACTGGGAGGGGCTGACGTTCGGGGAGGTGCGCGAGCGGTACCCGGACGACCTCACGGCCTGGCTGGCCTCGACCAAGGTCGCGCCCACCGGCGGCGGCGAGTCGTTCACCGCGGTCGCCCGCCGGGTGGCCCGCTCCCGCGACGCGCTCCTCGCGGAACACCCGGGCCGCACCGTGCTCCTGGTCACGCACGTCACCCCGATCAAGACGCTGGCCCGGCTGGCCATCGGCGCCCCGCCGGACTCCCTGTTCCGCATGGAGCTCTCCGCCGCCGCGCTCTCCACCATCGCCTACTTCGGCGACGGCAACGCTTCGCTACGCCTGTGGAACGACACGGCGCACCTGCGTTGAGACGGACGGCGGAGGCGCCGCGGGGCACCGCCGCGGCCCCGCGGTAGCGGTACGCGCCCGGCCGGGCGCGGCCGGGCCTGCTGGCCCTGTCGGGCTGGCGGCGCGTACGTCCGACCGGCCGCGCGGGTCACTAGCCGTACGAGCGGCCGGCCGTACGCGCAACCAGTCGTGGCAGCCCCCAGCCGTACGGGCCACCGGCCACGCAGCCCACCGGCCGCGGCCCCGCCCCCGTGGCCGGCAGCCCGTTACGCGGTCGGGGCCAGGGCCGCGGCCTCGCGGGCGAGGTGTTCGATGCGGGTCCAGTCGCGGGCCCGGATCGCGTCCGCCGGGAGCATCCAACTCCCGCCCACGCAGGCGACGTTGGGCAGTGCCAGATAGGTCGGGGCGGAGGCGAGGCCGATGCCGCCGGTGGGGCAGAACCTGGCCTGTGGCAGCGGGGCCGAGAGGGCGCGCAGATAGGGCGCGCCGCCGGCCGCCTCGGCAGGGAAGAACTTCATCTCGCGCACCCCGCGCTCCAGCAGGGCCACCACCTCGGACGTGGTGGAGACGCCGGGCAGGAACGGCAGGCCCGACGCCTGGAGCGCGGCCAGCAGGCGATCCGTCCAGCCGGGGCTGACCAGGAACTTCGCGCCGGCCGCGGCCGAGGCGTCGACGTCCTGCGGGGTCAGTACGGTGCCCGCGCCGACGACGGCGTCGGGCACCTCGGCGGCGATGGCCCGGATGGCGTCGGGCGCCGCCGCGGTGCGCAACGTCACCTCGATCGCCGGCAGCCCGCCGGCCACCAGCGCCCGGGCCAGCGGCACCGCGTCCGCCGCGTCGTCGATGACGACGACGGGGATCACGGGCGCCAGCCCCAGCACCGAATCGGGCACGCCGGCGGCGGTGCGCTGGGGAGCGGTGGGGGAGGACGCGGGGACGGGGGCGGAGGAAGCGGCATCAGTCACCCCGCCATCCTCCGCCGCCGCGCCATCATCTGCAATACGTGTTGCGCATGGCGCAATGCGCGAAGGGCTCCGGGCTCAGCACGCCGCGAGCTCACTGCACAGCGAGCTCCGGGTCCAGTACGTGGCGGGCTCTGGGCCCAGCGCGCCGAACGCCCCGAACTCAGAGCTCCGTCACGATCACGTCCAGCGCCCAGGGCGTGCCCGGGCGGGTCGGCGCCGTGGCCTCCACGGTGTGGCCGAGCGCGTGCAGGGCGTCGACGAGTTCCCGGGGGTCGCGGGGCGCGGCGCCCGCGGTCAGCAGGTCGCGGACGATGCGGCCCTTGGTCGCCTTGTTGAAGTGGCTGACCACCGTCCGCTTCTCCACGCCCCGTACGACCTTCGACTGGAGCACGCGGACCGTCGCCGTGCGCTCGGCGACCTCGCCGGCCGGCTTCCAGGCCGCCGCGTACGCCGCCGAGCGCAGGTCGAGGACGAGGCCGCGGTCGGCGACGGCGGGCAGGACGTCGGCCATGGCCCGCCGCCAGTGCGTGCCGAGCGCGCCGACCCCCGGCAGCTTCACCCCCATCGAGCAGCGGTAGGAGGGGATGCGGTCGCCGATCCTGACCGCGCCCCACAGCCCGGAGAAGACCAGCAGCGAGCGGCTCGCGCGGCGCCGGGCGGCCGGGTCCAGGGTGGCCAGGTCCAGCGCGTCGTAGAGCACCCCGGTGTAGATCTGGCCCGCGGGGCGGGTGCCGGCGGTACGCAGCTCCGCGTTCTTGGCGAGCTCGCCCCGCAGCCCGGCGCTGAGCCCGAGCACCTCGGCGGCCTTGTCCGCATCGCCCGCACACAGCGTTACCAGCTCGTCGAGCACCGCCTCCCGCGCGGCCCCGAGCTCGGGCAGCGAGAGCCCGGCCGGCTTCAGGGCGGCTCCCGACCCGCTGGGGGCCTTCCCCTCGGAGGGCGGCAACAGTACGAGCACGGCGGTTCTCCTCACCGGACGACACGGCAGACGATCACGGGGCCGACCGCAGGTCAGGCGCGGTGCGGCCAGCACGGCGGGCCCGGCCCGGCGCCGCGCAGCCCCGCCTGTTTGCGGTACGCGAGCACGTGCCCGTACGCGGCCCGCCGCGCCACTCAGCCCGGCGCCCGGCAGCCGGCGTCGGGTGCGGGTGGTGACCCGGTGCGCGGCCCCGCCGCAGCCTATGCCGACGGCCCCGACGGGGAGAAACCGCGCACTCTCGCCACCCCCACCAGCACACCAGCCGTCGCGGTGCGTGCGCGAACCGTCAGCCCGTGCCGCCGCGCCGCGCCCAGCGCGCCCGCACGCCGTACGCGAGGGCGCCGGCCGCCAGCACCGCGGCGCCGGCCACGGCCGAGGTTGCGGGCAGCGTGCAGGCCAGCGCCGCGCAGCCGACGATCCCGAGCGCGGGCACCAGGCGGGGCGGGCGGCCTTCGGCGGGGCTCAGCGTCCACGCGCTGGCGCCCGCGATGGCGTAGTAGACGAGGACGCCGAAGGAGGAGAAGCCGATGGCGCCGCGCAGGTCGACCGTGGCCGCGGCCAGTGCCGCCACCGCGCCCACCGCGAGCTCCGCCCGGTAGGGCGTGGCCGTACGGGCGTGCACGACGGCCAGCGCGCCGGGCAGGTGCCGGTCCCTGGCCATCGCCAAGGTGGTGCGGGAGACGCCGACGAGCAGGGTGAGCAGCGAGCCGAGCGCGGCCAGCGCGGCGCCGACCCGCACCACCGGAACCAGCCACTGCGCGTCCGCCGCGCGCACCGTGTCCGCGAGCGGGGCGCCCGCCTCGGCCAGCGCGCCGGGGCCGAGCGCGGCGAGCGCGGCGGCGCCCACCGCCGCGTACACCACCAGCACGATGCCGAGGGCCAGCGGGATCGCCCGCGGGATGGTCCGCTGCGGGTCCCGCACCTCCTCGCCCAGCGTGGCGATCCTGGCGTACCCGGCGAAGGCGAAGAACAGCAGCCCGGCCGCCTGGAGCACGCCGCCGAACGTGACCTCGGTGGCCGCGGCGTCCGCCGCCCACGGCGCCCGCGGCGAACCCCCGCTCCAGGTGGCGACGCACACGGCGACCAGCACCAGCAGCACCACGGCGACGATCGCCCGGGTCGCCCAGGCGGTCTTGCGCACCCCCAGGCAGTTGACCACGGTCAGGACGAGCACGGCGGCCACCGCCACCACGCGCTCGTGCCCCGGCGCCGCGTACGCCCCCACGACCAGGGCCATCGCCGCGCACGAGGCGGTCTTGCCGACCACGAACCCCCACCCGGCCAGATGCCCCCAGAACGGGCCGAGCCGCTCCCGCCCGTAGACGTAGGTGCCGCCGGAGGCCGGATAGCGGGCGGCGAGCCGGGCGGACGAGGCGGCGTTGCAGTACGCGACGACCGCGGCGATGCCGAGCGCCAGCAGCAGCCCGGAGCCGGCGGCGTCGGCGGCCGGCGCGAAGGCGGCGAAGACCCCGGCGCCGACCATCGCCGCGAGCCCGGTCATGACGGCGTCGAAGGTGCCCAGTTCCCGGCGGAGTCCAGCCTCAGGTCGCATGCGGCTGATTCTGCGGGTCGGCGCGGTGGTGCGCCATGGGCGTTCACCGCCCGCTCAGACGCGCGGGAGCACCACCCCGGCGCGCCGCCCCCCGCCCACGCCCGCCCCGCGCCCGGCGCGTACGGGGTGCGCGACCGGCGCCGACGCGCCCCGGCCGGCGGGTAGCATGGTCGGCACGACGGACGAGTCGGCTGGGCGGTCGCGTCGGGCGCTTTTGGATTCCACGGAATCCGGGGGCCCCGCCGAGGAACGTCCGGGCTCCACACGGCAGGGTGGTGGGTAACGCCCACCCGGGGTGACCCGCGGGACAGTGCCACAGAAAACAGACCGCCGGGCGCCGCGAGGCGTTCGGTAAGGGTGAAACGGTGGTGTAAGAGACCACCAGCGTCCGAGGTGACTCGGACGGCTAGGTAAACCCCACCCGGAGCAAGGTCAAGAGGGGCCGCCGATTGGCGACCCTGCGCGAACGCTTGAGGGCTGCCCGCCCGAGTTCGCGGGTAGACCGCACGAGGTCGCCGGCAACGGCGACCCTAGATGGATGGCCGCCTCCCCCGGGCGCCGCAAGGCCACGGGGAGACAGAACCCGGCGTACAGGCCGCCTCGTCCGTCGCTCAGGCCCCGCGGGGGGAGTCGTAGGGTGCCGCCTTGATCGGGAATTCCTCGCAGGCGACTTGCCGGTTTCGCCTTTTCGGACGGCTGCCGGGCCCGGAACTCAAGGACCGGCTCACGCCCGGTGATCGCGCGGGCTCTCGGGCCGGGCCAGACCCTTCCAGAACGAGCAGTCACGCGGGTGCTCCCTGATGATCTGCGGGAGCACGGGGCCAGCGACCTTGCCGCGTACGGCCACGTCGTCGAGCGAGGCGACGACGTCGAGCACCGAACGCGGCTCGAACGGGCCCGCAAGCCGCTTCGCCTTGCTGCGTACGTTGTTCGGCGTGGGGCCGGCGTCGAGCACCGAGTGGTGCCACAGCCGGCCGTGGTGGGCGCACCGGTTGCGCAGGTAGACCAGCGACCGCACGCGGTAGGCGAAACCGGCCTTCGCGACCCCGACGCTACTCGCCACGGCACCGGCCAGCGCACCACCGGCCCCCCGCTCGATGGCCTTGGACAGCGTCCCGAACGACCACGCTTCCACGGCGGACCACACGGGCAGTTCGCGGTAGTCGACGCTGCGGCCTCCGCTGCCCCGGTACCGCAGGATGTGGCGGTCCTTGCTCCGGTCGATGTCACGCAGGCACGACTCGACCGTTGGCTCCGCGTCGCGGACGTCGGTGTAGAAACTCGTCTCAAGGAAGCTGCCGTACGGGCCGTACGTGTCGGCGATCACCCGGGCGACATGCGTACGCAGCAGGAGCTCGACCCGGGCGAGCGACTGGCCGAGCACGGTGCGTAGCGCCTCATCGGCTTTGTAGACGCGACGGATCTCGGCGAACGTGGTGCCGGGCATGAACCCGTCGTCGCCCTGGTGGGGGGCCCGCTGGAAGTAGCGGGCGTAGCCGGAGAACCGGTAGTAGTTGTGCGAGCCGAGGAACGCCGCACAGTCGGCCTCGTCATTGACGGCAAGACCACGGCTGACCAGGAGCGCGACCTGCTCCCCGACCGACAGGCTTGGTTTCACGCGCACCCCGGAAAGAAAGAGGCCCCTCCCATTTGAGCATCGTGGAGAGGCTTGGGAGGGGGTCGATTACCTCCATCGTAGCCGACGCGCTGAGCGTCGCCCAGGTGGGTTCGGTAGGCCGCTGCGGCCGGCCTTGCTGCCGGCTCCCGTCGAAGGAGGTGCGGCTGCCGCGCGGAGTGGGGTGCGGCTGCTGCGCCGCTGCGGCCCCGTGTACCGCCCCCGCGACGCCCCACCGCACCCCCACCCAAATCACCCCTACCGCGCCGTGAACCCCCCATCCACCGCCAACGCGGCGCCCGTCACGAAGCTGGCCTCGTCGCTGAGGAGGAAGGTGGCGAACGCCGCGATCTCCGCCGGCTGGGAGACGCGGCCCAGCGGGTGCAGGGCCGCGATCTGGGCGGCCGACTCCGGGGTCGCGCCCATCGTCTCGCGGAAGAGGGGGGTGTCGACGCCGCCGGTTATCAGGGCGTTGACCCGGACCGACTGGGCGGCGTGTTCCAGGGCCGCCGCCCGGGTCAGGCCGACCACGCCGTGCTTGGCGGCCACGTAGGGGGCCACGCCCGGCATGCCGACGACGCCGAGGTTGGAGGCGTTGACGACGATGGAGCCGCCGCCGGCCGCCGTGATGGCCGGGAGTTGGTGCTTGAGGCTGAAGAACACGCTCGTCAGGTTGTGTTCCAGTTCGGTCGTCCAGCGGTCGGCCGGGATTTCCGGGATCGGGTCGAAGGAATTGACGCCGCCGGCGTTGTTGAACGCGCCGTCGAGCCTTCCGAATTCGCGTACCGCCGTGTCCACCGCGGCGGCCACCTCCGATTCCACGGTGACGTCGGTCGGTACGAACAGCGCGTTGCCGCCGCGGGCCCTGATGCCCGCCGCCACCTCGTCGCCCAACTCCTTGCGACGCGCCGTAAGGACGACGCTCGCGCCTTCGGCCGCCAGGCGTTCCGCCACCGCCCTGCCCATTCCTGACGTCGCCCCGGTGACCATCATGATTTTGGATGCGAAACGCGTTGACATGGCAGTCGTGCCTTTCCGTTCTGGGGTGTTTAACCGCCCTTACGGGCTGCGAATTCGATGCGTGAATCCGCCGATGTGGCCATCCTGCGGCGCGGGGCGGCCGGTGCGCTGGCGGTAAACGGACGGGGATTTCGCGGCGGCGGGGACAGGGGTCGGCAGGCGGCATGTCGCCGCCCCCGTACGGCGCCCGTCCGGCGCGCGTCCGGCCCTCCGTGCACCGTCTGTCCGGCCTCCCGTACGGCACCCGCCCGGTCTCCCGTACGGCGTCCGCCCGGCCCGAGATGCGGTGCATGGCGGGCGCCCGTCACGGATTGCCGCAAAAGCCCGTTACGGGGGTGGAACTCACGCACGCGACATGTGTGTGTCGTACACGGGTCAGCGTGACGCCGTCCTTCACCGTTCCAATCGCCTGCGTCCACATCAGCCCAGGAGGGGCACATGACTCATTCATCGCATGGCGATCATGTCGAGCAGGAGATACGGGCCGCGGCAGCGCAGTTGGGCCGCCGTCGGTTTGTGACCGTCACCGGCGCCGCGGCGGCGCTCGCGTTCGCCACCAACATGCCGGGCACCGCGCAGGCCGCGTCCGGCACGTACGACGCCCGGCGGATCACCGACAACCCGTTCACGCTCGGCGTCGCCTCCGGTGACCCGCGCCCCGACTCGGTCGTGCTGTGGACGCGACTGGCCCCGCGCCCCTTCGAGATCGGTGGCGGCCTGCCCCGCAAGAAGGTCCAGGTGCGCTGGGAGATGGCGCACGACGAGCGGTTCCGGCGCATCGCGCGGCGCGGCACCACCAGCGCGTTCGCCGAGTTCAACCACACCGTGCACGTCGAGCCCAGCGGGCTGGACGCGGACCGCACGTACTACTTCAGGTTCCGCACCGGCGACTGGATCAGCGAGGTCGGCCGCACCCGCACCGCGCCCTCCTCCCGGGCCCGCATCTCCGAGCTGCGCTTCGGCCTGGTCTCCTGCCAGGCGTACCACGACGGCTACTTCACGGCCTACAAGCACCTGGCCGACGAGGACCTGGACGCCGTCTTCCACCTCGGCGACTACCTCTACGAGTACGCGGTCAACTCGGTCGGCGGCGCCCGCAACTACACCGACCGCAGGCTGCCGGCCGTCTTCAACCGGGAGACCATCACGCTGGAGGACTACCGACTGCGGTACGCCCTCTACAAGGGCGACCCGGACCTCCAGGCCGCGCACGCCGCGCACCCGTTCATCGTCACCTGGGACGACCACGAGACGGAGAACAACTACGCGGGCGAGCAGCCCGAGAACGACGTGCCGCCGGAGGAGTTCCTGCTCCGCCGCGCCGCCGCGTACCGCGCGTACTGGGAGAACCAGCCGCTGCGCACCCCGCAGCGCCCCAACGGCGCCGACATGCGGCTCTACCGCCGCCTCCCGTACGGGCAGCTCGCGCAGTTCGACGTCCTGGACACCCGGCAGTACCGCTCCGACCAGGCGTACGGCGACGGCTGGCAGGTGCCGGGCCCCGAGTCGACCGACCCGTCGCGCACCCTCACCGGTGCGACGCAGGAGCGCTGGCTCATCGACGGCTGGCGCCGTTCCCGCGCGCTGTGGAACGTCGTGCCGCAGCAGGTCACCTTCGCCGAGCGGCGCAGCACCTCGAACCCGGACTACAAGCTCAGCATGGACTCCTGGGACGGCTACCCGGCCTCCCGCGACCGGGTGCTGGCCGGTGCCGAGGCCGCGGGCGTGGACAACCTGGTGGTCCTCACCGGTGACGTGCACGTGAACTACGCGTTCGACATCAAGCGGGACTTCGCCAAGCCCGACTCCCGCACCGTGGGCGTCGAGTTCGTCACCACGTCCATCTCCAGCGGCAAGGACGGCACGGAGAAGCCGGACAACTGGGACCGGTACATGAAGGCCAACCCGCACCTGAAGTTCTACAACGGCAAGCGCGGTTACGTGACCCTCACGCTCGACCGCGAGCAGGCCCGCGCCGACTACAAGACGGTGCCTTTCATCACCAAGCCCGGCGCGCCGATCGAGACCGTGGCCTCGTACGCGTCCGAGGCGGGCAACCCGGGCCTGCACCAGGTCTGACGGGTCCGAGCAGCGGGGCCCGCTGCGGCCCGGCCCCGCTGCCGGTCGGACGCCGGCCCCGATGCCGACACCGTGTCGCGGGGGAGCACCCCCGTGCCCCGCGACACGGCCGGCCCGGGCGCCGTTCCGTACGGCCCGAACCCACTCCCGGGCCCGCCCCCACGCCCACTACCGGCCCGCGCCCGACGCCCGCCGCGACCGCTCCGGTTGAGCCGGGAATCACGTCCGGAAGAGCGCTGAGAGGGCCGGCGCCGCGGCATCGCCATGACAACATGGTTAGGCCATCAAACGACCATGGAGTCACGCATGACGGACCCCGGCCCGCGTACGGCCGAGCCCACCCACGACCTCACCTCCGCCACCCTCCCGGGCACCGCACCGGGCAGCGTGTCCAGCGCCACCATCGACGCCCCGGGCGCCAGCGAAGACCCCGTCATACCCGGCCGGCCCACCTCCGCCGCCGGCACCGTCCTACCTGGTCAGCGCGGTGCAACCGGCCGCGCGAAGGCAACCCCCGGCGCCCCGCCCGCCGCGTCGGAGAGCGCTGCCGCGGCAGCCGGCGACCCGGAGGCCGCCATGGCAGCGGCCAGCACCCCGGAGACCGCGGCAGCAGCAGCCCCCGTCCCGGCCCGGCTCGCCGCGCAGCGCCGTACCGGCCTGTTGGTCACCCTCATCCTCGGCGGGCTCACGGCGCTGCCGCCGCTGTCCATGGACATGTACCTGCCGGCGCTGCCGGAGGTCACCGACGCCCTGCACAGCCCCGCCGCCACCGTGCAGCTCACGCTGACCGCCTGTCTGGCCGGCATGGCGCTCGGGCAACTGGTCGTCGGGCCGATGAGCGACCGTTGGGGACGGCGCAGGCCGCTGCTCATCGGCATGGTGATCTACGTGCTCGCCACCGCCATCTGCGCCTTCGCGCCCAACGCGGAACTGCTCATCGCCTTCCGGCTGCTCCAGGGCCTGGCCGGGGCCGCGGGCATCGTGATCGCGCGGGCGGTGGTGCGCGACCTGTACGACGGGGTCGAGATGGCCCGCTTCTTCTCCACACTGATGCTGATCTCCGGGGTGGCGCCGATCATCGCGCCGGTGATCGGCGGCCAGGTGTTGCAGGTCACCGACTGGCGCGGGGTCTTCGTCGTACTGACCGTGATCGGCATCCTGCTCACCCTGGTGGTCTGGCGCTGGCTGGGCGAGACGCTGCCGCCCGAGCGCCGGCACACCGGTGGCCTCGGGCAGGCCCTGCACACCATGCGCGGCCTGCTCGGCGACCGCGTCTTCACCGGCTACACGCTCGCCGGCAGCTTCGCCTTCGCCGCGCTCTTCGCGTACGTCGCCGGCTCCGCCTTCGTGGTCCAGGAGATCTACGGGGCCTCGCCGCAGACCTTCAGCCTGCTGTTCGGCGTCAACTCGATCGGCCTGGTCGCGGTCGGCCAGTTCAACGGCAAGGTGCTGGTGGGCCGGGTCAGCCTGGACAAGGCCGTCGCGGTCGGGCTCGGGGTGATCCTGCTGGCCGCGATCGCGCTGCTGGTCATGGCGGCC
This sequence comes from Streptomyces sp. 796.1, assembly GCF_047525675.1. NCBI lineage: Bacteria > Bacillati > Actinomycetota > Actinomycetes > Kitasatosporales > Streptomycetaceae > Streptomyces > Streptomyces sp. 796.1. Next base: position 327,349 of record NZ_JBLIWA010000003.1, read on the forward strand.
GGGGTGTTCGGCAAGGTCGGCCTGGTGCCGGTGGCCGCCGGCCTGTTCGTGCTGATGTCCGCGATGGGCCTGGTGATGCCCAACACCAACGCCCAGGCCCTGATGCGCACCCCGCACGCGGCGGGCTCGGCGTCCGCGCTGCTCGGCACCACCTCGTTCCTGATCGGCGCGGTGGCCTCGCCGCTGGTCGGCATCGCGGGCGAGGACACGGCGGTGCCGATGACGGTGGTCATGGTCGGGTCCACGCTCGCCGCCATCGCCTGTTTCGTGGGAATGTGCCGCCCATGGCAGCGTCAGGCGGAGCAGAGCGCGTGGTCCCAGCAGAAGGCCCCGGTGGCCGGCGGCCAGCCCAAGGACTGACCCCAGGCCCCACACCCCCCGCCACCGCGCCCGAACTCGGCACTCGAACCCGAACCGGCACGGGGCCCACCAGCGGCCCGGCGTCCCCGGCTGCCCCCGCGCCCCCGGCCGGCCCCGTGCCCGCCGCGGTGGACCGGGGCGCGCTCGCCGCCCTGGTACGGGAGGTGGCCGCGCTGCCGGCGGGGGAGCGGCCCTGGTGCGCCGGGGTGGTGGTGCGCGCCGGACAGGGTGACCGCACGCTCGTCAGCGAGGCGTTCGGCTGGGCGGTGCGGTACGCGGCGTACGACGAGGTGGCCGACCGCGGCGTGGAACTGCCGCTGCCGGGCGAAGTCGAGCCCGGTCGGTCCGACCGGGCCACCGGAGGACCCGCAGCCGGCGGCCCGGGCCACGATGGACCACACGCCAACGGACCCGCAGACCGCAGTCCGGTCGGCGGGCAATCCGCGCGGGTCCCCATGCGTACCGACACCGTCTTCGACCTGGCCTCGCTGACCAAGCTGTGCACCGCCCTGCTGGTGGCGGGCGAAGTGGAGCGCGGCACGCTCGCGCTCGACCGCCAGGCCGCCCGCTACGCGCCCGAGCTGACCGGCGCCGCCGCGTACGGCATCACCGTGCGGCAGTTGCTCACCCACACCTCCGGGCTGCGGCCCGAGCTGCCGCTGTACGCGCTGCCTGACGGCCCGCCCGGCGCCGAGCACGCGGGGCGGTGGGCGGCGGTCGCCGCGGAGCGGCCACTGACCGAGCCCGGCGGCGCGTACCGCTACTCCGATCTGAACCTGCTGCTGCTCGGGCGGATTCTGGAGCGGGTCACCGGGCACGGGCTCGACCGGCTGCTGCGGGAGCGGATCACCGGGCCGCTCGGCATGGACCGCACCCGCTTCCGCCCGCCCGCCTCCTGGCGGCCCTCCATCGCGGCCACTGAGGACCAGCGCGCCCCGTGGGGCAAGCTGGACCGGGGCCCGGTGCACGGCGAGGTGCACGACGAGAACGCGTACGCGCTCGGCGGGGTCGCCGGGCACGCCGGGCTGTTCGCGCCGGCCGGCGACCTGGAGGTGCTGTGCCGGGCGCTGCTGGGCGGCGGCAGCCACCGCGGCACCCGCATCCTGGCCGCCGAGTCCGTCGATGCGCTGCTCGCGCCGCCGGGGCTCGGGTTCGCCGTGGACCAGGAGTGGTTCATGGGCGAGCTGGCCGGGCGCGGCGCGGCCGGGCACACCGGGTTCACCGGCACCAGCCTGGTGCTCGACCGGGCCAGCGGCGGCTACCTGGTGCTGCTCGCCAACACCGTCCACCCGCGGCGGAGGCCGGCCGACAACCGGCCGCGGGCCGCCGCCGCGAGCTGGCTGGCCCGGGCGCTCGGCGCGGCGCCGCCGGTCCCGTACAGCCAGTAAAATCCCACGGATGCACGCCTCCCGACCTGCCGCCGACGACGCGGGCCAGCACCCCCCGATCACCGGTGAGAGCCTGCGCCTCGCGCTCGCCGCCCTGCTCGACGGGCTCCCGCCCAGCCAGGCCGCGCAGGCCGTCGAGCGGCTGATCGGCACCTACCGGGGGCGCACCCCCACGTCGGCGCCGGTGCTGCGCGACCGCTCCGACGTCGCCGCGTACGCCGCCTACCGGATGCCCGCCACCTTCGAGGCCGTACGGCACGCGCTCGGGGCGCTGCGCGATGCCGCCCCGTGCTGGGTGCCGGCCAGCCATCTGGACATCGGTGGCGGGACCGGGGCCGCGACCTGGGCGACGGCCGCGACCTGGGCCGACGGGCAGCGGACCGGCACCGTCTACGACTGGGCCGAGCCGGCGCTCGCGCTCGGTCGGGAACTGGCGGCCGACGCCGAATCGGCCGCGCTGCGCGCCATGCGCTGGCAGCGCCGGCCCATCGGCACCGGCTTCACTCTCCCCGAACCGGCCGACCTGATCACCGTCTCCTACCTGCTGGGCGAGCTCACCGAGGCGGACCGGGACGCGGTGGTGGCGGCTGCGGCCGGCGCCGGGCAGGCCGTCGTGGTCGTCGAGCCCGGCACCCCGGAGGGCTACGCCCGGGTGCTGCGGGCCCGCGCCCAGCTCATCGCCGCCGGCCTGACCGTCATCGCGCCCTGCCCGCACGACCTCGACTGCCCGATCACCCCCGGCACCAACTGGTGCCACTTCGCGGCCCGGGTCAGCCGCTCCTCGCTGCACCGCCAGGTCAAGGGCGGCTCGCTGTCGTACGAGGACGAGAAGTTCAGCTACGTGGTGGCCGTGGCGCCGTCGGTGGCCCCGGCCGCCGGGCGCGGCCCGGCCCACCGGGTGGTGCGGCACCCGCAGATCCGCAAGGGGCAGGTGCTGCTCGACCTGTGCACGGCTGACGGGGAACTGCGCCGCGAGGTGGTCACCAAGCGGCGCGGTGCGCTGTACCGCAGCGCCCGCGACGTGGCCTGGGGCGACACGTGGCCGCCCGCGGACGGCCCGGTCGCGGACTGAACCGGGCTACACCGGACTGAGACCGCCCTGGTGTGCTGGGCGCGCCCTGTGTGCCCGTGGTGCTGGGCGCGGGCGCGCGGAGCGGACGAGTGAGGGCGGCCGGCGCGGGCAGGGCGGCCGGGGTGGGCCGGAGCAGGCCGGGGCGGCGCCGTCGGACACGGGCCCTGGACGGTGGCGCCGCACCCGGCCCGCCGGGCGGCTCGCGCCGTGCGCACCGCTGGTGGGGCTGACATACGCGCTGGTCAGGAAGGTGTTCGTGCCGGTTGCGGGGCGGATCCCCGACCGGTGTCGTACGAAAGGTGGTCCTGCGGCAGGTGGTCCAGCGGCAGAGGGTCGTCGTGGGGCCGGTGGCCGCGCGTCAGTGGCGCGTGGGACGGCCCCGGCGGGTGGTCAGCGCAGCTCCTGGGTGCAGCACTTGACGCTGCCGCCGCCCTTGAGGAGTTCGCCGAGGTCGAGCCCGATCGGCTCGTACCCGCGGTCCCGCAGCGGTTCGAACAGGCCCACCGCCTCCTGCGGCAGCAGTACGTGGCGGCCGTCGCTGACGGCGTTGAGGCCGAAGGCCGCCGCGTCCGCCTCGGTGGCGATCAGCGCATCGGGGAAGAGCCGGGCCAGCACGGCCTGGCTGCCGGGCGAGAACGCGCCCGGGTAGTACATGACGTCGTCGTCGGTGGTGTCGTCGAGCACGGCGAGCGCCGTGTCCAGGTGGTAGTAGCGCGGGTCGACCAGGTCGAGCCCGATCACCGGGCGGCCGAAGAACTCCTGCGCCTCGGGGTGCGAGAGCGGGCTGCTGCGGAAGCCGCGGCCGGCCAGCAGCAGCGAGGCGGTGACGGCGAAGTCGCCCTCGCCCTCGTTGATGTGCTCCGGCTCCCACACGTCGGCGTAGCCGTGGGCGCGGAACCAGGCGGCGTGCGCGACGGCCTCCGCGGTGCGCTCGGGGTGGGCGAACCTGGCGCCGAGCACCCGCCCCTCCACGACCAGCGCACCATTGGCGGCGAACACCATGTCGGGCAGCGCCGGGTCGGGGGTGAGCTCGTCGACGGTGTGGCCCAGCGCCCGGTAGCGGTCGCGCAACTCCTCCCACTGGGTGCGGGCCAGCGCGAGGTCCACGGGCTTGGACGGGTCCATCCAGGGGTTGATGGAGTACGTGACCTTGAAGTGTGTGGGTGGGCACATCAGGTAGCGGCGCGGGGTCGCGCGGCGCGCAGACGTACGCAACGAGGTCTCCTCCCGGTGGCGGTGGCTACGCACGGATCGCGTGCGCACCAAAATCGTCCATCCTCATGAACCGCAGTGCATGGACCGAACGGGCCATCTCCGACTAGCCCAGGATGACCTGCCACGCGGTCGTTATGAACCGATTGGCTGGGAAAGGTGACCGTTCACACGGAGGTGCGGCCGGGCGGCCGACGCGGCGGCCCGTGGTCCCGCCGTGGCCGGGGGCCCGGGCGCGGTGGGACCGGTGGGGGGCACCGGGGTCCGTCGGATGCGCCGCCCGGAGGGGTCGTTCGGCGTACGGGGGGTGCTGGCCGATTCCGTACGCGAGGCGACCGCCCCGCTTCCACGCGCGAGGCGGCCGGGGGCGGGGTTGTGCCGCGGTGTGGCGGCCCCGCGCCGCGATGCGGGCCACCCCCCGCGTGGTGCGGGTGGGGCGCCGCCGCGGTGTGGGGCCACCCGCGATGTGAGGCCCGCCGCGGTGTCGGGGTCCGCGACGGGGGCGGGCTCACGCGTCCGTGGCCGCGTCGCGCTTCTCCTGGAGCTTGCGCAGCAGCGCCCGCTTCTGCGCCATCGGGTCGAGGTCGCCCTGCGCCCCGCGTCCGCCGCGCCCGCCGCGCAGCGCGGACCGGGAGAGGTTGGCGCGGGTGCCGCCGACGCCGAGCATGCTTCCGGAACGTCCCTTGCTCATGGGGGTCTCCTTCGTCTCGCTTCGCTTCTCTGGGGCCTGTGTCGATGGGGCGGCCGTTGTCGGCGGTCGACTACGGCAATCCCGTACGAGACGTTTCGTCTCGCATGACGTGAGTCTGCGGGGTGGGGTGAGGGCTTGTCAAGACGATACGTCTCGCCTCGCAATTGGTAGATTGCCGGCCATGACCGAGAACATGGCCCGTAAGACGGCCCCCGACTCAAGCCGCCGCAGCGAACGCTCGCGCCGCGCCATCCTGGACGCCGCCCTGGAACTCGTCGGCGAGGTGGGCTTCGGCAAGCTCACCATCGAGGCGATCGCCGCCCGTGCGGGGGTCGGCAAGCAGACCATCTACCGCTGGTGGCCGTCGAAGGCCGCGGTGCTCTTCGACTCCTTCCTGGACCAGAGCGACGGGGCCCCTGAGGTCACCCTCCCCGACACGGGAGACCTCGCCGCCGACCTCAAGTCGGTGCTGCGCGCCACCGTCGACGAGATGGAGAACCCTAAGTACGCGCTGCCCACCAGGGCGCTGGTGGCCGAGAGCCAGAACGATCCGGAGCTGGGCGCCGAACTCAACGCCCGCGTCCTCGAACCACAGCTCGACGCCTGGGCCGCGCGGCTGCGCACCGCCCAGCAGGCCGGCCACATCGCCGCCGACGCCGATCTGCGGGTCGCCGTCGAAATGATCGTCGGCTCCCTCTTCCACCGCTGGTCCCTGCGGACGCTGCCGCTGAGCCACGGATACGCGGACGCGATCGTGGACCAGGTGCTGCGCGGCATCGCCGTGTCGCCCTCGGGGTCGCCCGCCGAGCCGTCTGCTGGGTAGTCCCGCGGTGCTTGCGGGGTCGTCCGCCGGGGTTGCTCGCCGCGTCGCCTGGGGTTCGTTCGTCGAGCCGCCCGCCGAGCCGCCCGCCGCCGTGTCGACCGGTGCCGGGTAGGTCGCGGCCGGTCCTGCGGCTCGCGGGGAGGCCGCCGTCGGGGAGGCTGCGGCCGGTCCAGGTGCCACGGGGTGGCCCGCCGCCGGTCGGCCGGCCCCGGGGTCGCTCGCGGTCGGCCGGTTTCGGCCTGCCGCCGGCCCCGCCGGGACGGCCCCGGCCCGGCCCGGGGAACCGCCGTCGCACAACGCGCACCCCACCCCGTACCATCCCGCACCCCAGCGCCTCGCCTCCCGCACCCCACCCCGGAACGTTCACGGTCGGTGGGTGGACGGCCAGCTCGGCACCCCGAGTGATCATAAGCAAAACGCTAGGGCAAAAAATCGGGATATGCCCGAGCTTGCCGCCCGCTGGCTGGATAGGCTCTGCCGCCCCGGCTCCGTACCGCGGTCACCTGGGGCGCAGGATGGTGGCAGCATTGATCCCAGGACAGCGGTGAAGCGAGGGGATAGATGGAACGCAAAGGCAGGTTCTCCCAGTGGCTGCGCCGACCGAGGGGCGGATCGGGCGCTGATGCGGACCCGGCCGGCGCCGGGGGCTCGCGTGAGGATCTGCTGTTGGCCGCGGCGGGCGCCGGTTTCCCCCTCGCCCCGGCCGCCCACCCGGCCGGCTACCGATGTTCCTGCGAACGCGTCGGCTGTCCGACCCCGGCCCGGCACCCCCTCTCCTTCGGCTGGCAGACCCAGGCCACCACCGACCCCGAGCGCGTCACCCGCTGGCTGCGCACCCAGCCCGACGCCAACTTCATCACCGCGACCGGCATCAACCACGACGTGCTCGACGTGCCGGTGGACGCCGGGCGGCACGCCCTGGAGCGGCTGGGCGCGGCCGGCGTCGAGGTCGGCCCGGTCGCCACCTGTAGCCCGGACCGGATGCTCTTCTTCACCGCGACCCGCGGCACCCCGGACGACGAGGACGAGTGGTGGCCCTGCGAGTTGGACTGCCACCCGGAGACCATGGACGAGCACCCGGGGCTGCGCTGGCACTGCCGCGGCAGCTATGTGCTCGTACCGCCGGCGCAGTTGCCCGGTGACGGCCGCGTGGGCTGGCTGCTCGGCCCCGAGCGCCCGCTGCCCGACCCGCTGACCCTGCTGGAGACGCTCACCGACGCGTGCGCGCTGTACGCCAGCGAGGACCCCGAGCACGAGACCGCCGCCTGGCCCATCGGGCGCTGACCCGGCCGACCGACCCCGCGCGCCCGGCGCACCCGCGGCAGCGTCCGCCGAGCGCGCCCGGCGCCACCGACCAGCCGCCCGCCGCGTCCGCCGAGCCCGTCGTGCCCGCCGCCGCTACTCGCCCTTGGCGGACGTCACGCCCTCCAGCCGGTTGAGGAAGACCACCTGCTTGTCCGGCGCGCCGGCGGCGGGGACGCGGACCGAGGACTCGAAGACGCGGGTCAGGGTGACGGCCTTGTCGGCCTTGCCGGTCATCACGGCCTGTACGCGCTCGGGGGGCGTGGGCCGGTAGCCCTTGGCCGCGGTCTGCTTCTGCCGGTGGTACGAGGCGAAGAACACCACCGCCCCGCCGTCCTTGGTGCGCAGCCCGGCCGGGGCGAAGTCCGCGCCGCGGGCGGGCGAGTCGATGTACTCGGTCCAGTACTTCGGGGTGCGCACGTGCTTCTTGCGCTCCGCGCGCAGCCCGGAGGTGGCGGGCCCCTCGGTGAACGTCGAGCCCTCGCCGGTCATCAGATAGCTGGCGTACGTCGAGCTGAGCCGGTCGGGCCGGACGGCGAGACCGGAGTCGGCGCCGGTGCGCACCGGTTGCGCGTACCCCTCGTCGTCCAGCGCGAAGTCGGGCACCTCGTCGTCGCTGAGCAGCGAGAGGTACGCGGCGCGCCAGGGGGCGTCAGGGCCGGTGCGGGTGAAGAGCAGCATCCAGCGGTTGGGGCCGCGGTTGCTGTCGGCGTCGGCGACGAAGAACTTGGGCCACCCCGCCTGCTGGGGGATGGTGAAGCGGGCGTCGGTCAGCTCCAGGGTCCCGGCCCGCGGGTTGCCGGCCGGGTTGACCGCGTGTTCGGCCGTCAGGTCCGCCTTGCCGATGGCCAGCAGCGGACCGGTCTCGACCTGCTCGATCAGCTTCGGATCGGCCGTCCGCCACGCCTTGTTGTACGTGGTGGTGAACTGCTTGAGGACCTCGGGCGCCTCGTCCTTGGCCACCGCCGGGATCACTTCCCGCTCGCCGTGCACCGTCATGCACCCGGTCACCGACAGCGCCAGCGCGGCCGTCGCAGCCGCCCACTTCAGCCGGGGCAACCTTCCCATCATGGGCTCCTGCTCCTTCGGGTGCGCCTCGCTTCCCATCGAGGACGCCACGAACGGCGCAACCCTATACGGGGCACGGGCCGCACCGGGCCGGGGGAGTGGCGCGCCCCCCCCGCGGCCCCCGCGCCCACCCGCGCCCGCCGTGCTCACTCGCGCCCGCCGTGCCCATCCGCGCCCGCGGGGAGCCCCCCCCCCCGCTCAGCCCGGCCCCGGCCCCCCGTCGCGGCGCGGCACCACCAGCGGCACCCCGGTGCGCGGGTGGGGCAGCACCTCGATCGGCTGTCGGTAGACGTCGGAGAGCAACCCCGCGTCGAAGACCTCGGCCGGTGGCCCGTCGGCGACGATCCGGCCCCGGTGCAGGACGGCGGTGCGGTCCGCGTACGCCGCCGCCAGGCCCAGGTCGTGCAGGACCACCACGACCGCGTCGCCCGCGGCGGCCCGCTCCCGGCACACCCGCAGCACCAACTCCTGGTGGCGCAGGTCGAGGGCGGCGGTCGGCTCGTCGAGCAGCAGCAGGGCCGCGCGTTGGGCCAGCACCCTGGCCAGCGCGACCCGGGCCCGTTCGCCGCCGGACAGCGCGCTGAAGGGCCGGTCGGCGAACTCGGCCACCTCCGTGGTCGCCATCGCCCGCGCCACCGCCGGGTCGTCCTCGTCGGCGGCCGGCGTCCCGGCCCACGGGGCGCGGCCCATCCGTACCACCTCCTCCACCGTGAACGGGAAGGAGAGCGCGGCGGACTGCGGCAACACGGCGCGGCGCAGCGCCAGTTCGCCCGCGGTCCAGTCGGCGACCTGCCGGCCGTCGATGCGGACGGCGCCAGAGCCGGCCGGCAGGTCGGCGGCGAGGACGGCGAGCAGCGTGGACTTGCCGGCCCCGTTCGGCCCGACCAGGGCCAGCACCTCGCCCGCCGTGACGCGCAGCGAGACGTCGGTCAGCACCTGCCGGGCGCCGAGCGCCACCCGCACGTCGCTGACCTCGGCCGCGAGCTCGCCGGGGGCCGGCCGGCCGGGCACCTGGCGGGCCCGCCCGCCGAGCCGGCTGGCGAGGGTCCGTACGCTCATGCCCAACCTCCTTGCTTACGACGGGTCCTGCGCAGCAGCCAGAAGAAGAACGGGCTGCCGAAGAGCGCGGTGAGCACGCCGAGCGGCAGTTCCGCCGGCTGGGCCACGGTGCGGGCCGCGAGGTCGGCGGCGACCAGGACGACCGCGCCGCCCAGCGCGCTGCCCGGGACCAGGAAGCGGTGCCCGGGGCCCGCGGCCATCCGCAGCAGGTGCGGGACCAGCAGGCCGACGAAGGTGATGATGCCCGCGACCGCGACCGCGGCGGCCGTCAGCAGCGCCACCAGCACGACCACGGTCACCCGCAGCCGCTCCACGTCCACGCCCAGGTGCCGGGCGGGGCGCTCGCCGAGGGCCAGCAGGTCGAGTTGGCGGGCGTAGAACGGGGCGAAGAACAGGCCGGCCAGCGCGCACGGCAGCACCGCGAGCACCTTGGGCCAGGTCGCCTGGGAGAGGCTGCCGAGCTGCCAGAAGGTGATCTGGGTGATCTGGGCGTTGTCGGCGAAGAAGATGAACAGGCCGATCAGCGCGCCGGCGAAGGCGTTGACGGCGATGCCGGTGAGGATCAGCGTGACCACCTCGGTCTTGCCGTCCGAGCGCGAGAGCACGTACACCAGCAGCACGGTCAGCAGCCCGGAGGCGAACGCGCAGGCGGTCACCGTCCAGTCGCCGAGGAAGGTCAGGCCGAGTGCGATGGAGCCGACCGCGCCCACCGCGGCGCCCGCCGAGATGCCGATCACCCCGGGCTCAGCCAGCGGATTGCCGAACCCGCCCTGCATCAGCGCTCCCGCACACCCCAGCGAGGCCCCGACCAGCAGCGCGAGCACCACGCGCGGCAGCCGTACGTTCCACAGCACGCTCTCGCCGACCCGGTCGAGCGCGCTGCCGCCCAGGTGCGTGCGGTGCAGCGCGGAGGAGACCACGTCGCCGAGCGGGATGTCGTACGCACCGGTGCCGGCGGCCACCAGGCAGAGCACGAACAAGGCGGCGGCGAGGGCGAAGGTCAGCACGGTGGTGCGGGCACGCCGGCCACCACGCTTGGCCGCCGCTCCCGCGCGGGGCGGGCCGGGCTGCTGCGGGCCGGGCTGCTGCGGGCCGGGCTGCTGCGGGTCGGCCGCGGTGGCCGACCCGGTGGGGGTGGTCTGTCCGGTGGTGGCGACCTGCTCAGTGGTCGCGGCCCGCTCGGGGGCGGGCGCGGGTGCCGGGGTGGTTCCGGGGGCGGTCGGATCGGCGGCCGGGGTCGCTGCACCGGTTGGTACGGGGCGCGCGGGTCGCCCGGGGCGTGCGGTGGGCCCGGTCGTCGCGTCGGCCCCGGCGGCGATCCGCCCGGCCGGCCGCGGGGAGTTGGCGGAGAGCGTCACGAGGCGGCCCCGTACAACTGGTCCACCAGCGAGCGCAGCACCTGGTCGGTGCGCGGGCCGTAGTTGAGCAGTTTGCCGTCCTCGATGGAGACGATGCGGCGGTCCATGCCGGCCGGAGTCTCGGCGACACCGGGCAGCTTGAGCAGCCCGTCCACGCCGCCTACCGAGTCCAGGCCCTTGGACATGACGAGGATGGCGTCCGGGGCGGCCTTGGCCAGCGCCTCGCTGGTGATCGGTGTGAAGTCCTTCGTCAGGCCGGACTCCTCGCCCGCGTCGATCGCGCCCGCCGCTTCGAGCAGCGAGCCGGCCCCCGAGTCGCGCCCGCCGAGCAGGTAGACGGCGGCCGAGCCGCGCAGGTAGAGGAAGGCGACGCGGGGCGCCTTGCCGTCGGCCGGCCGCTTCGTGCCGGCGCGTACCGCCTCGATCCGGTCCTCGGTGCGCTGGCGCAACTCCTTGCCGGCGTCCGGCACGCCGAGCGCGGCGGCGACCGCGTCGATGCGGGTGCCGACGTCGGCGAGCTCCTTGGCGGGCGCCAGGACGACCAGCGGTACGCCGGCGTCCCGGATCTGGTCGATGGCCTCGGCCGGGCCGGTCGTGGTTTCGGCGAGGACCACGGTGGGCTTGAGCGAGAGCACGTTCTCGGCCGAGACGTCGTGCGCGCGCGTGACCACCGGCAACTTCTTGGCCTGCGCGAAGTCGGCGGTCACGTCCCGGCCGACGACGCGGTCGCCGAGGCCGAGGGTGAACACGATCTCCGAGAGCGAGCCGGTGAGCGGCACGATCCGCGCCGCACTGCGGACGGTGCTGCGGTGCCCGTCGGCCGAGGTGACGGTGGCCGGAAGGCGTGGTGCGGGTGTGTCCTTGAGTGGCTCCAGGGATTCCGCTTGGGCCGCGGTCCGTACGTCCGAGCCCTTGCCCGAGCCCTGGTCACCGCCGGACCCGCCGCAGCCGCCGAGCCCGACCGCGAGCGCCAGCGCGGCGGCGACGGCGGCGACGAGACGCGGGGCGCGGGCGGGGCGCCTCGCCGACTTCCGGTGCTGCACTTTCTCGCCTCTCTGTCGTCTTTGCTGGTCACGCGGTTGCTGCTGCCGGGGGTTCCGACCAGACCATGTCGTAGCTTAGGTTAGCCTTACCTGCATTGCTACGTTCCGGGAGGGGCACCTGATGCTGCCAGTCAGACCCACCCGCGCCTGTCTGCTCGTGCTCATCGCCGGGCTGATCGGCGCGGTCTCACCCGCCCCAGCCGCCCACGCGGCGGACCGTTCCGTTTCGGGCGGGCGACTGGACTGGGGCCTGAAGTCCTCCTTCCAGCGCTACATCACCGGCCCCATCGCACAGGGCAGTTGGAGCCTGGAGGGCGGGGCCGCGACGGTCGGCGAGAGCCAGTTCCGCTTCCACTCGGCGCGCGGCTCCTACGACCCGGCCAGCGGCTCCTTCAGCGCCGCCTTCACCGGCGGGGTGCACTTCGTCGGCCACCGCAAGCCGAACGGCAGTCACGAACTCGACCTGCGGCTGAGCGGCCTGACCGTCCGCACCCCGGGCAACGGCACCGGCACCCTGTACGCGGACGTGGTGAGCCGGGCCAAGGGCAGCAGCCAGGTGACCCACGCCCGGCAGATCCCGTTCGCCTCGCTCAACCTGTCCGGCGTGAACATGCGCGGCGGCGGCACCGCCGTGGTCCTCAACTCCATCCCCACCACGCTCACCCCGCGCGGCGCCCAGGCGTTCGCCGGCTACTACCCGGCCGGCACCCCACTCGACCCGCTCAGCCTGTCCGCCGACATCGCGCGGGCACCCGCCACGGACCCGACACCGACCCCGGGCGCGGAGGACGGGAAGGCCGACCCGAAGCAGCAGCAGGGCGAGGGCAAGGGCGGGGAGAAGGACAAGGGCAAGGCCACCGACCGCCCTGGCGCCCGGGCCAAGGCCGGCGCCATCGCGACCGCGGCCGTCGACTGGGGCGTGCGCCGCACCTTCCGCGAGTACGTCACCGGGCCCATCGCACAGGGCCGTTGGCAACTGACCCGCGGGGCCGAGGACGGCGGCGCGCTGTTCCGCTTCCCCGCGGGCAAGGGCAGCTACGACCCGCGCACCGGCACCCTGGACGCCACCTTCACCGGCCGCACCCACTTCACCGGCGCCAAGCTCGACCTCGCCCTGAGCGGTGTCCGGGTCAAGGCGGCCGACGGCCGGGGCACCCTCTTCGCCGACGTGACGACCGCCGGCACCACCCGCGACGCGGTGCCCCTGGTCACCTTCGACGCCGCGGCGCTGCGCACCAGCAAGCCCAAGAACGGCCTGGTCGCCCTGGCGGAGACGCCGACCAAGCTCACCAAGGAGGGCGCCGCCGCGTTCGACGGCATGTACCGCGCCGGCACCGCCATGGACCCGCTCTCGCTCGCGGTGGCCGTCGACGCCGACGCCACCCTGCCGCCGCTGCCCGACCTGGGCAGCGAACCGAGCGCAAGCCCACAGCCGAAGGGTTCGGCCACAGCGCCCGCGGTCGCCGCCGCCGACAGCTCCGACGGCTCCGACGGCTCGGGCGACGGCGACGGCTCAGCCGGACTGGCCACGCCGCTGCTGGCCACCGGCGCCGGCGCGCTGCTGGTCGCCGGCACGGCTGCGGTCGTCGTCGCCCTGCGCAAGCGCCGGGCCGACGCCGCTGACGGTGCGACCCCCGCCGCCGCTGACGGCGCGTCGGGCCAGGACTGATCCGCCGTGCCCCACGCGACCGCGGCGCAGGCCCCGTACGGCCCCAACGCCCCGTACGACCGGCCCGACGCATCCGACCCGGCTGGCTTATCCGACTCAACTGGCCCATCCCGCTTACCCGGCCCGTCGGGTGCGCCCGCTCCCCGCGCCGCATCCCGACCCCGCGGCCCCCTGCGCCGCACCGCTCCCCCCACTGCTGCACGCCCCTTGACGGGGCCGCCGCTGGCCACGCGTACGGCACACCCGCCGGCCGCGCCCCGCGGCACCTGAGCCCGGCCACCCCAGGCCGGGCGTCCCCACCGGCCTGGCCGTGTCCCCCGCGGCCCCGGCTCCACCCCAACAGCTAGGAGTGTCCACACGATGTCCACCACCCCGCCCGCCGCCCCCCGAGCGCGGCGCACCACCGCGGCCCGTACCGCCGCCATCGCCACCGTCTGCGCGCTGGGCGCCGCGGCGCTGAGCCTGCCGGCCTTCGCGTACGCCGCGGGCGACGGCGGCGACAAGCCGGCCGGGCCGCCGAAGCTTGAGCTCAAGAACGGCACGCTGGACTGGGGCGTGAAGGAGAGCTTCCGCAAGTACGTCGGCGGGCCCATCGCGCACGGCGAGATCACCGCCGCGGACGGCGCGCAGCAGGCCGCGGGCAACGGCCCGTTCACCTTCACCGGCGGGTCCGGCAGCTACGACACGGGCACGCACGCCGTGGCGACCGCCTTCAACGGCAGCGTCCGCTTCACCGGCCACGAGGGCAAGCTCGACCTCAAGTTGAGCGACTTCAAGCTGAGCACCCAGCGTTCCACCGGCGCCATCACCGCCGACGTGCGCGCCAAGGACATGAAGACCGGCAAGGTCACCGAGAGCGACGACGTGCGGCTGGCCGACCTCGACCTGTCCGCGGTCCGGCCGGGGCAGGGCCAGGGCGGTGCGATGGTCTTCGCCAACATCCCGGCGAAGCTCACCGAGGCCGGCTCCAAGGCGTTCAGCGGCTTCTACGCGGCCGGCGACGACCTGGACCCGGCGACGCTGACGGTCACCCCGGGCGGCCCGGTCAAGCCCGAGCCCACCGACCCGCCGACCGGCAAGCCCACCGACGAGCCGACCGGCAAGCCGACGGACAAGCCCACCGACAAGCCGACGGACCAGCCGACCGGCAAGCCGACCACCAACCCCACCGACGGCCCGAGCGACAAGCCCACCACCAACCCGACCACCAACCCGACCGACGGTCCGAGCGGCAAGCCCACCGAGGGCCCGGGCGACAAGCCCACGGCCAAGCCGACCGACGGGGCCACCGGGAAGCCCGTGGAGAGCGGCCCGATCGTCGCCGGCAACCTGGACTGGGGCGTCAAGGAGGGCTTCCGCAAGTACGTCACGGGGCCGATCGCCTCCGGCAAGGTCTCGCTCTCGGGCGGCGCCACGAAGCAGGGCCAGGGCTACCGCTTCCCCAAGGGCAGCGGCAGCTACCAGGCGACCGACAAGGCGATCGACGCCAAGTTCGCCGGCCAGGTCCGCTTCACCGGCCACGCGGGCAAGCTCGACCTGCGGTTCAGTGATCTGAAGGTTCGTACGAAGGGCACCAAGGGCACCCTGGTCGCCGACGTGTCGTCCAAGGACCGCGTCAGCGGCAAGGTCACCAAGAGCAATGACCAGGTGCTGGCCGACCTCAAGCTGTCCGCCGGGTCGCTGACCGCCAAGGACGAGGTGGTCACCCTCGCGGGCGTGCCGGCGACGCTGACCGCCGGCGGCGCCAAGGCGTTCGGCGGCTACTACCAGGCCGGCGAGCAGCTCGACCCGGTCTCCCTCGCCGTCTCGCTGGACGAAGGCGCCAGCCTGCCGGACGTGCCCGGCGGCACGGGCGGCTCCGGCGGCTCCGCGGGCTCCGGCGGTTCTGACGGCGCGTCGGGCACCACCGGCGGCTCCGGCGGCACGGGCGGGGTCGGTGGCACCGGCACCGACGCGTTCGGCAGCGGCGGCGTGACCGGCGGCGACAGCACGGGCGGCGGCAGCACCGGCGGCTCCGGCTCGCTGGCGGCGACCGGCGCCGACGTGCCCACCGGTGCGCTGCTCGGCGCGGCGGGCGTGCTGGTCATCGGCGGTGGCGCCGCGGCCTACGCGGTCCGTCGCCGGATGACCACCCCGGCCCAGGGCTGACCCACCCGCGCCTGGGTGCGCAACCCCTCCCCACGCGGCGCCCGCCCCACCGACCAGCAGGCCGGCGGGGCGGGCGCCCGTGCGTACGCGCGCGTGCCCGGGCGGGGCGGCGCGGCACACGAGGCGCACGTGGCGTGCTCCGGCGGCGCGGTGTACGGCGCCCTCGCGCGCGCAGGCGTGGGCCTGGGCGTACCAGGGCGCGTACCCCTGCCGCTTCCGTCGTCCGCACGCGCCGGTGCGGGCCGACCGGGAACGCCAACGCCCCCGCGCGAGGGACGCGCGGGGGCGGGAGCGGGATGGGGCGAGAAAGGGAGCGGGAGCGGCAGAGCCGGGGCGGGCCCGGCCCCGGGGCGGACGCGGGGTCCGCCGCCGGGTCAGGCGCCCGGGCGGACGCCGGGTCAGGCGCTGAGGCGGCCGGGCCCGTCGGTGCCGAAGACCTCGCCGAGCTCCCGGAAGACCGCCGTGTTCAGGGCGAACGCCTGCTTGCACTCGTCGATGACGCGCTGCTTCTCCAGGTCGTCCACGGGCAGTGCGTCCAGGAGCGCGCGGTACTCGCGCTTGAACGCGGCCGGGTTGTCGATCCCGTCGAAGACGTAGAACCTGACCCCGTCGCCCTTGCGGGCGAAGCCCCAGGTCTTCTCGGCCGTGCCGCGGATGATCTGGCCGCCCGACAGGTCGCCGAGGTAGCGCGTGTAGTGGTGGGCGACGTAGCCGGCGGGCCACTGGCGGGCGCACTCGGCGACGCGCGCGGCGTAGGCGGCGGTGGCGGGCAGCGGCTGGAGACCGGTGCGCCAGTCGGGGCCGCCGAGGAAGGCCAGGTCGCGTTCGAGCGGGGCGGTACGGGCCAGTTCGGGACGTATGAAGGGGCCCGCGACCGGGTCGCCGGCCAGGGTGTCGGCGGCCTCCTCCAGGGCGCGGTAGACGAACCAGAGCTGTTCCGTGTAGCGCCGGTAGGCGGCCACCCCGAGCTCACCGCCGAGCAGGGCGCTCATGAACGTCGAGCCCTCCGCCTCGGTGTGCTGGGCGTGCGAAGCGGTACGGATCACCGTCGAGAACGGCTCGGGTGCGGATGCGGCGTCCAAGGCGGACCTCCGGGTGCAGAGGGGAGAGGAACTGAAGTGACTGCGGGGACTGCGGGAGCTGCGGGAACGACAGGGACTGCGGACCACGCCTGCCAGAAAAGGCATGACAAAGCCCGAACAGTGCGGGACACCCGGGTTTGTGGGTGGCGCCGCCTCCTGATTGTGTCTAGTTAGGCTTGCCTAAGTCAATTGGTTGCCGACGAACTGTCGGTAAAAGATCCCCAGGTCGGACGGCCTGCCCCGGGCGCCGGACGCGATGGTGACGGACGGCCGGGGCGACGGTGACGGACGGTGGTCGGCGTGCGGCCGGGGCCGGCCGGCGCGCGGCCCGGGGCGGCCGGGATGTGAGCCAGAGACGGGGCGTGTGGGGCGGGGTCGGCCGGCCGCCAGGCCCCAACATGCGGACGGGCCCCGCCCCCAGCCCTAAGGCTTCGAGGACGGGGCCCGTACGGACCGGTGCGCTCGCGGCGCGCGTTCGGGGTCAGGGCAGCGTGAGGATCTCCGCGCCGGTCTCGGTGACCACCAGCGTGTGCTCGAACTGCGCGGTGCGCTTGCGGTCCTTGGTGACCACGGTCCAGCCGTCGTCCCACATGTCGTACGTGTGCGTGCCGAGCGTCAGCATCGGCTCGATGGTGAAGGTCATGCCGGGCTTGATCTCGGTCGTGTGGTGCGGGCTGTCGTAGTGCGGCACGATCAGGCCCGAGTGGAACGAGGTGTTGATGCCGTGACCGGTGAAGTCACGCACCACGCCGTAGCCGAAGCGCTTGGCGTACGACTCGATGACCCGGCCGATGATGTTGATCTGCCGCCCCGGCTTGACCGCCTTGATGGCCCGCGCCAGCGACTCCTCGGTGCGCTCCACCAGGAGCCGTGACTCCTCGTCCACCTCGCCGCACAGGTACGTGGCGTTGTTGTCCCCGTGCACGCCGCCGATGAAGGCGGTGATGTCCAGGTTGACGATGTCGCCGTCGCGCAGCACCGTCGAGTCGGGGATGCCGTGACAGATCACCTCGTTCACCGAGGTGCACAGCGACTTGGGATAGTTGCGGTAGCCGAGCGTGGACGGATAGGCCCGGTGGTCGCAGAGGAATTCGTGCGCGACGCGGTCAAGTTCGTCGGTGGTGACGCCCGGCGCGATGTGCCGCGAGGTCTCCACGAGCGCCTGCGCGGCGATCCGCCCGGCGATCCGCATCCGCTCGATGGTCTCGGCGTCCTGCACCTCGGGCCCGGTGTACGGCGTGGGGGCGTCCTTGCCGACGTACTCGGGCCGCGGGATGGCGGCGGGAACGGTACGGATGGGGGAGAGCTCCCCCGGTACGAGAAGCGACTGGCCAGACATGCCAGCGAGTGTATCCAGGCGCCATCGGGCACCATGGCCGCAAGCGGACCTGCGCCCGGCTGCCGGCTGTGCGCGGCCTGGGCGCCGGAGCGCGAGGAAACCTGAGCGAAAGAGGAGCCGTGATGGCGCTGTTCAAGAAGCCCGCCCCGGGCAAGCCGGGCGAGTGGTACTACTGCCTGCGCCACCAGCGCGTGGAGGAGGGCCCGGAGTGCCGGGCGGCCGACCGGATGGGCCCGTACGCCACCCGTGAGGAGGCGTCCCACGCCATGGAGCACGCGGCGGACCGCGAACGCGACTGGCAGGGCGACCCGCGCTGGAACGACTGAACCGGGGAGGGGGCGCGGACCGTGGTGTGGGCCGGGCCGTGGGCCGCGGCTGGGCCGTGCCGGCCGGTCGTGGCCCGGCTGACCGCGGCCGGCCCGCGGCGGCGCAGGGACCCCGCCATGGCCGAGCCGCGGCAGCGCATGGGTGCCCCGGAACGGCCGAGCCGCCCGCCGCCCGGACGGGCGGCGCCCAGGCCGCCGGCCAGCCCGCCCCGAGGCGCGATGATCCCGGAGTTCCCGCAGGTCGACGGCGGTTCTCCGGGCCGCGGCCGGGCACTCTTGACCCACGAATTCGGTGCAGATTTGGACCAGCGGGCCGGCCAATCCGCCTTATAGCGTCGAAGCCATGAACGCAGGCACAGGGCAGGCGGCGGCCGAGGGGGAGCGCGCGATGCGGGCAGTCAGGACGGGAGAGCGGGCGGCGGGAGCGGCGGGCCTGGTGGTGACCGATGCGCCCTACCCGCACGCCGGCGAGAACGACGTGATCGTACGGGTGCACGCGGCCGGCTTCACCCCCGGCGAGCTGAACTGGCCCGGCACCTGGACCGACCGCGCGGGCCGGGACCGCGCACCCAGCACCCTCGGGCACGAGGTCTCCGGTGTGGTGGCCGAACTCGGCTACGGCACCACCGGGCTCACCGTGGGCCAGCGGGTCTTCGGGCTCACCGACTGGACCCGGGACGGCACGCTCGCCGAGTACGTGGCGGTGGAGGCGCGCAACCTCGCCCCGCTGCCGGCGACGGTCAGCCACCTGAGCGCCGCCGCGCTGCCGATCTCCGGGCTCACCGCCTGGCAGGGCCTCTTCGACCACGGGCGGCTCGCGGTGGGACAGCGGGTCCTGATCCACGGGGCGGGCGGCGGGGTCGGCTCACTCGCCATCCAACTCGCCCACCAGGCCGGGGCGTACGTCATCGCCACCGGCCGGGCCCGGGACCGGGCGATCGCCACCGAACTCGGCGCGCACGCCTTCCTCGACCTCGACGCGGACCAGCTGGCCGCCGCGGGCCAGGTGGACCTGGTGCTCGACGTCATCGGCGGCGAGGTGCTTGCCGCCTCCGCGGCCCAGGTCAGGCCCGGCGGCACGCTGGTCACGATCGCCGCGCCGCCCACCGTCAGCCCCGAGGGCGGCCGTGCGCTCTTCTTCATCGTCGAGCCCGACCGGCACCGGCTGGCCGACCTGGCCCACCGGGTCCACGAAGGCCGGCTCCGCCCGCTGGTGAGCACCGTCCACCCGCTGGACGAGGCCCCCCACGCCTACACCGCGCCGCGCACGGCCCCCGGCAAGCCGATCATCCAGGTCATCGAGGCGGAGCCGGAAGCGGAGGCCGGGGCCGCGGGGGCGTAGCCGGGGCCCGGGCCCCGTCCGCCCGGTGCCCGCCCGTACGCCCAGGTGCCCGTACGCCCAGGTGCCCGTACGCGCGGGCGCCCGGGCGGGGGAGCACCGCGCTCGCGGCGCCGAAGCCCCGCCGCCGCGAGCCGCCCCGGCAGCGGCCACCCGCCCCGGGGCACGCTCAGGACGCCACGGCCTCCGCACCCGGCTCGCGGGCGGCGCGTTCCGCGCGCATCTTCAGGGCGTGCGGGTTGGTCCGCGCGTCGTACGCCATCAGCTTGGGCAGCGTCGCCGCCAGCAGCCCGACGCCCACGACACAGGCGACGCCGCCCGACCAGACCGAGGCCCGGACGCTGGTCATCGCGGCCATCGTGCCGGCCCGCACCTGGCCGAGTTGCGGGCCGGTCATGTACGACAGCAGCTCGATGCCCGCGAGCCGGCCGCGCAGCCCGTCCGGGATGGTCTGGTTCCACAGCGTGGACCGGAACAGGCCACTGATCATGTCCGCGGCGCCGGCCACCGCCAGGCACAGCAGCACCAACCAGATGTTCGGCAGCGCCCCGGCCGCCGCCATCGCGAGCCCCCACAGCGCGGCCCCGAACACCACCATGCGGCCGTGCCGGTGCACCCGCGAGGTCCAGCCGCTGGTCAGGCTGACCAGGACGGAGCCGACCGAGCCCGCCGCGTACATCAGGCCGAGCGCCCACGGTGCGTCCAGGTCGTCGGCGAGGAACGGGAAGATCGCGTTGGGGAAGGCGAAGAACATGGCGACCATGTCGACCGCGTACGTGCCGAGGAGTTCCTTGCGCCGCCAGGCGTAGCGGGCGCCGGCCACGATGCCGGCCAGCGAGGGGCGTTCCGCGTCGTGCGCGGGCGGCGCGGAGGCCAGCCGCAGCGCCAGCGAGGCGGAGACGGCGAACGTCAGCAGGTCGAGCCCGTAGGCGACGGGCAGCCCGGCGAACGCCACGATCAGCCCCGCCAGCGAGGGCCCGACGATCGCCGAGAGCTGCCAGCGGATCGAGTTCAGCGCGGCGGCTGCGGTGAGCTGGTCGTGCGGCACGATGCGGGCCGTCAGCGCGTCGATCGCCGGCTGCTGGAGCCCGGCCAGCGCACTGGTCAGCCCCGCCACCACATACAGCGGCCACAGCATCGGGTCCGGCAGAACGCTGTTGACCAGCAGCAGCGCCGTCAGGGTGGCGAGCCCGAGCTCGGTGAGCAGGATCAGTTTGCGCCGGTCCATGGCATCGGCGAGCGCGCCGCCGTAGAGGCCGAAGACGATCAGCGGTACGAGCTGGACCGCGCCGATGGCACCGACCGCGAAGGCCGAACCGGTCAGCTCCTTGATCTGCAACGGCAGCGCCACCATGGTCAGGAAGCTGCCGAACGCGGTCACGGCGCCGGACATCCACAGCAGCCGGAAGTCACGGGAGGAACGCCACGGCGACAGGTCGGGCAACAACCTCCGCACCCGGCCCCCGGCCGCGGCCTCCGCCGCCCCGGCAGCCCCGCCGACCGGACCGTCGGACGGCTCGCCGGCCGCCCCGGCAGCCGCCTTGCCCGGCCCGGGCGGAACGTCGGTGGCGTCCCCGCTGGCGGGCGCGATGGGCGGGGTGTCGGAAGCTGCCACATCGGGCTGTTCGGGGGGCGTCACGAGAGGTCATCGTCCGCCGCCCGGCGAACACGGGCAACCGAATATCGTGCGACGTCCACCACGCCCTGCGGCGCCGCCACGCCCTGCTCCGTTGGCACGGGCCGAGCGCTTCCACGGCCCGCCCCGCCGCCCCGTACGCTCCCGGCCCCGCCGACTCCGTATCGCTTCCGCCCCGCCGCCCGTAACGCGCCCGCCCCGCCGACTCCGTTGCGTCGCGCGCCGCCCGGCCCGTACGACGCCTCCCACGCGAGGCCCGGCCGCCCCCGCCACCCGCCCGCGGCCCGGGCGTGCCCTCACCCCTTGCTGCGCCACGCCCCGTACCCGGCGTACAGGAGTTGTCCCGAGCCGAGGAACGTCAGCACCACGCCCACCTTCCGCAGCGTGATGACGGGGGTGTCGACGTCCCCGGTGAACAGCCACAGGGCCGCGCCGACCACGACCATGCCGGCCCCCTCCAGCAGGTGCCGGGGGACGGGCCGCAGCCGTCCGCCCGCCCCGTCGCGTACCGCGCCCTCCGATGCGTCCCGCATGCGTACGCTCCTTCTCTCCCTCGCTGAGCCTTCTCCGCGTCGTCCGGTGGAGGCGTCTGGCGGCGGATCGGAGCTGACGGGGGCTCGCGCCGCCCTCGCGTGCACCAAGTGGTCCGCACCCGGACGTGTCGTCTGGAAGCCCGTCCGCATCGGCCGGCGCGCGACCTCGACCGGCGCGCCCGGCCGGCTGGACCACGCCTCCTCCACCCCGTTCACGCTAGGTCTCGCCCCGGGCGCACGCCTCGGCCGTCCGGAGGAGAACGGGGCCGCGGCGACTGCATCGTTCGGCGGAACGCCGCCGGCCGCGGCGCGAAGTGTTCATGTGCCGTGTCTTGACGCTCTATATGACGATCCTTATGGTCACCGCACACAAGGGACGTCCCACGTCCTGTCGTTGGCGCTCGATGGCCATGAGGCATCGGGAGGGTTACGTGGCAAGCGGCATGACGGTCTATCAGGCGTATGGCGAGTCCGTCCCCTTCCGCTCCGGCGTCGGCGGATACGCGAGCTACCGCATCCCCGCGGCGGTGGTCACGGACGCGGGCACCGTGCTCGCCTTCGCCGAGGGCCGGGTGGCGTCGGCGTCCGACGCGGGCGACATCGACCTGGTGCTCCGCCGCTCCACCGACGGCGGGCGGAGCTGGGGCCCGCTCCAGGTCGTCAGCCGCAACGCCGACGGCACCGCGGGCAACCCGGCCCCGGTGGTCGGCGCGGCCGGCCGGATCGTGCTGCTCCAGGTGCACAGCGCGGCCGACGCCACCGAGGAGCGCATCCGCCGCGGCCTGGTGGCACCCGCCGACGGTCGGCGGGTGTGGGTGCAGCACAGCGACGACGACGGGCAGACCTGGTCGGCCCCGCGCGAGATCACCCGGGAGGCCAAGCGGCCGGAGTGGCTGTGGTACGCCACCGGCCCCGGGCACGGCATCCGGCTGCGGCACGGCGCGCACGCCGGGCGGCTGGTCGTGCCGGCCAACCACTCGCTGCCGCTGCCGGCCCGGGGGGACGGCGCCGCGGACGGCGCCGCGGACGGCGCCACCGAGGGCATCGCGGACGCCGCCCGCGCGCGGCACCGGCGAGGGCCCCTACGACGGCGGTCACGCCCTGCTCAGCGACGACGGCGGGCAGAGCTGGCGGATCGGCTACGTCGACGACAACCCGGACGGCTACGTCAACGTCAACGAGACGACCGTGGCCGAACTCCCGGACGGCCGGCTCTACTTCAACGCCCGCAGCGACGGCAGGGCGCCCGGCACCCGGGCCGACGCCCATTCGGCCGACGGCGGCGCCTCGCTCGTCCGCCCCTTCCGCCCGCAGGCCGGTCTCGCCGGGCCCGTCGTCCAGGCCAGCACCCTGCACCTGCCGCCGGCCGGCCCGTACCCCGCGGGGCTGCTGCTGTTCGCGGGCCCCGCGCACCCGGGCGCGCGGGCCCTGATGACCGTGCGCGCCAGCCGTGACGGGGGCCGCACCTGGCGCCCCGCCCACACCGTGGACGGCCTGCCCGCCGCCTACAGCGACCTGGTGCACCTGGACGCCGAGACCGTCGGCCTGCTCTACGAAACCGGAGACTTCAGCGCCTACTCGACCCTCACGTTCCGCCGCATCCCCGTGGAGGACCTTGCATGAGCCCGTACGGACCGGATCGACGCACCGTGGTGGGCGGCGCGGCGGCAGCCGCGGCCGGGCTCGCCCTGGCCGGCTGTGGCAACGACGGCCCGGGCAAGGTCAAGGTGCGCAAGCCGGGACAGAAGATCACGCTCAGCTTCTGGTCCTGGGTCCCCGGCATCGAGAACCCCGTCGGGCTCTGGAACGACCAGCACCCCGAGGTGCAGATCGAGCTCCAGAAGGTGTCGGCCGTCGGCGGCGCCCAGTACGCCAAGATGCACGCCGCGGCCAAGGCGGGCGAGGCGCCGGACCTGGCGCAGATCGAATACTCCGTCGTACCGAGCTTCCTGCTGGACAACGCCCTGGCCGACCTGTCGAAGTACGGCGCCGAGCGCTACCGGTCGCGCTTCGTGGGCTGGCAGTGGCAGCAGTCGGTGTACGCTGGGTCGGTGTACGCGATCCCGCAGGACTCGGGTCCCATGGGCCTCTTCTACCGGCAGGACCTGCTCGACCGCTGGCACGTCGCCACCCCGCGGACCTGGGCCGACTACGCCGACGCGGCGCGCGAGATCCGTAAACACGGCGCCTGGATCGAGACCTTCTCGGCCACCAACGGCAACCGCATCGCGGGCCTGGCCTGGCAGGCCGGCGCCCGCTGGTTCGGCACCAGGGGCGACACGTGGACCGTCGCCATCGACGATCCCCCCTCGCTGCGGGTCGCCGACTTCTGGAGCCGGCTCGTCGACGACGACCTGATCAAGACCATTCCGGACCGGCAGAACGCCTGGTACAAGGACGTCCAGACCGGCGACATCGTGTCCTGGATCGGCGCGAGCTGGGGCGACGCCCTGCTCACCGGCAACGCCCCGGGAACCGCGGGCAAGTGGCGGGTGGCCTCCCTGCCGCAGTGGAAGCGCGGCGCGGACGCGCAGGCCAACTGGGGCGGCTCGACCACGGCGGTCTTCCGCGACTGCACCTATCCGCGCGACGCGCTGGCCTTCGCGGTCTGGCTCAACTCCGCGCCGGAATCCGTCAAGTTGCTGATCAAGGGCGGTTACGGGTTCCCCAGCGCGGCCTCCGGCTACAGCACATCCGACCTCCAGGGCCGCAAGGAGTTCTTCGGCGGCCAGCCCTACAGCCAGGTGTTCACCGCGGCCGGCCGGGCGGTCGACACCAGTTGGAAGTGGGGCCCGACCGTCGACACCCTCTACCAGCGGCTCGGCGACGCCTTCATGGAGGCCATCGCGGACGGCACCTCCTTCCGCTCGGTCCTGAAGGAGGTGCAGCGCCAGACCATCAGCGACCTCAAGGTCAAAGGGCTCAAGGTGGTCGCGGGCCCGGGCTCGGCCACCGGGTGACCCGCCGGTGCACGGCGCACCCGCCGCCCGCCGGGCCCGCGCCCGTGAGCCCGCCGGCCGCCGGCCCCGCGCTGCCCGCGCTGCCGTCGGTCGGGGTTCGATCTGGTCGTTCTGGTGCCGGCGGGCCGTCCGGGGCCGGGGCGGGTAGTTCGCGGTACGTCGCGACGTAGAGGTCGGCGACCGCCTCCCGCTGCTGCTCGGCTTGCCATCTGGTCAACCGTCGTAGGAACACCTCGGCCACGCAGTCCTCCCCGTCCCTACCGCCCGTGTGCTGGCTGTGGTCCCCCGCCGCGTCCGGCGGCCCGGCCGGGTCGTCGGCCCGTGGGCCGGTCCGTCCGGTGCCGCCGCCTGCTCGGCGGGGCGACCGACGGTGCCGGGCGCGTCGCGGATGCGCCGTGTGATGGGCCATATCGTGGCAGTGCCGGGGCGTTGGCGAAACACCTGGGGCGGGGCGGTCGCCCTCGCGCGCCCGGGGGCGTGCGCGTGGAGGGGGCGAGTGCCGCATCCGGCCCGCCGTGTTCCCCGTGGCGCGGGCGCGCCCCCCCGCAGCCGCACTCCGCCCAATTCCCTTCCCTCGTTCCTCAGACCCGCCCCCCCCCGCACCGCGGGCCTGCCCCCGTTCCTCAGGCCCGCCCCCGTTCCTCGGGCCCGGCCTCTCCACCCTTCGAAACCGTCTCCTCGTCCTTTGAACCCGTTCCCTCTCTATCTCCGCTTTCTTCGCCGTCTCCGTGTCCCTCTTCTCCGCTCCCCTTCGGCGCCTCTTCCCGCTTCGCTTTTCTTCCTCCGGCCGATCGGGCGGACCGGGCCGACCGAGTGGGGGCGGGTCTTCGGTGGGCGTCGGGTCGGGAGGCGGGGGGTGGTTCGGATAGCGGACGGGAAGGGGAACTGCTTCCGGGCCCGGGAGCGGGGGCTACGCGGGCCCGGGAGCGGGGCGTGACTTCCGGCCCTGGGAGTGGAAGCGGAGTATCCGAATGGTCACCAGGAGTCATCCGTGCTGAACCTGACGGTCGCGGTTCGGGCGGGGCGCGGGTCGGATCGGCGGCGCGGACCATAGAAGTTTTAGACGACTATTGTTGAATCCCGAAGGTTGTGTATTTTGTTGACTTCGCAAGTTGTGGCCGTGTAGGTTTAGTGACCTATTGTGTGGTTACCACGGGGGCAGTCGCACGATTTAATATCGCGCAGTCGATGTGCGGCGGTCCGCGTGCGCCAATATCGACGGCCGTGAAAGTCGCGTATTGACGGCGAATTTACCCCGGGGTTTACCCCACGTCGAGAGTCCTTGCTCGACTCGCAGGGATTCCTAGCTGTTCAACGGGGTGAGAATGTCGACTTCTGGGACGATTGCTGCGGTTCCCGACCCGCCGGGCCGGCCGCCGCTACCAGATATCCCACGCGCGCAGTCCCAGGTGGTCGACGACGTCGACGACGCGCTGCGCCAGGTGCGGACCCTGATCGAGTCCGTGGTGACCAGGCACCAGGTCCGTACGCTCGACCAGTCGCTGCTGGTGACGACGGAGGACGCGGAGACCGCGGCGCAGGCGCTCGACCGGCTGGTCGCCCACGCCCAGCAGTCGGTGTGCGTGCTCGTGCCGTCCCAGCCCACCGGGCTCAAGGCGGTGACCGGCGCGCTGGAGGGGCTGGCCGGCGACTGGACCGGGAGCGCGGTGCGGGTGCGCCTCATCTGTTCGCCCGAGGTTGCCGTGGCGCACCGGCTCGCGGACTTCGAGGGCGTCGGCAAGGAGAGCGGGTCCGTACAGGTGCGCCTCGCGGGGGAGTCGCAGCGCGGGCTCGTCATTATCGACAACCGGGTGGCGCTGGTGCGCTCCGATCCCGATTCGGGCGACAAGCAGGCATCGCTGGTGCGGGCTCCGGTCGTGGTGCGGGCACTCCACGACATGTTTATGAGTAGCTGGCGACGGTCCATACCGCTCGCCGAATACGAGCGGATAAGCGAGTACCTGCGCGGCGGCTCCGGCACGCGCATCCTGCGTTTTCTCTACGAGGGTTATACCGACGAGGCGGCGGCCCGGGAATTGTCGGTTTCCGTACGCACCTACCGACGTCGGGTCGCCGAAATCATGCGGGCACTCGGGGCCACCTCCCGATTTCAGGCCGGTGTCTACACGTTGAAGATGGGACTGCTGTAAGGCCCGTCACAGCCCCTGCCCCGGAGGGTCGTCGCGCACAGCGTGGCGGCCCTCCGGGGCATTCTGTTCCATTGCTGTGGTGCAACCTGTACCGCTTTTTTGGTGCAGCCTGTTCCGGTTTTGCGGGGCGCCGTGCGCCACCTTTGTGGGGCGGCCTGTACCGCAGTTCGGGGCCGAGACAACAACTTGCCACCACTTATCCGCGGCCTACCGAAACCGTGTTTAGCCGCTGGCATCTTGTGGACTCCACGTTGTGTCACGAGCGGTGCCCCGCCTAGCGTGAAGCCACCGCGGGAACAGACGTCGACCTGGCTCAACCGGAAGCCAGGTCCCACCCGCTGCGGGCCTTGGTCAGGCCCAGCCAGCCCACACCGCCAACCACCCGGCAGCACGCCGCAACGATGCGGCCCGCAGGGGGCGGCGGGCGCCGCACGCACTGTCCACACCGTCACCGTCCGAACGCCACCGTCGGAGCGGCGCGCGTCCTTCGCGCTGCCGTCCACGACCTCACGACGCACATGATTACGGGGGAGTTTCATGCATCTGTCGTCGCCAGTACGGGACCGAATACCGTCCCAGCGGGCCGCCGTCGGTACCGCTGGGAAGCACGCCGACAGCGCCTCCGGGCGGGGCACGCGGCCCCGCATCTGGGGCCGTCCGCCCTATGGCTACCGTGCCGTGGCGGGCCCGGAGGGGACCGGGCTGCGCCTCGTACCGGACGAGCGGACCGCACCGGTCGTCCGGCGCATCTTCGACGAGTACCTGGCCGACCGCGGCCTCCAGGTCATCGCCGAGGGCCTGACCGCGGACGAGGTGCCGAGCCCGGGCTCGCACGGCCCGCGCACCGGGGACGGCGTCGCCGCCTGGTCCAAGAGCGCGGTCCGCGCCATCCTGGTCAACCCGCGCTACGCGGGGCACGCGGCGGCCGGCGGCTGCGGCAAGGGCGCGGCGGTCTGCACGCCGGTGCTGCCCAGCGAGGTCTTCGAGCGGGTACGGGACCGCTTCGACGCCCGCCGTACCACCAGGACCGAGACGGACCCGGGCGGCGCCGCGGCCCGCGCGTACGCGCTGCGCGGCATGGTGCGCTGCGCCCGCTGCAACCGGCTGATGCAGGGCACCTGGAACAACGCGGAGCCCTACTACCGCTGCCGCTTCCCGGCCGAGTACGCCACGGCCAACCAGATCGAGCACCCGCGCAACGTCTACCTGCGGGAACAGACCGTGCTCGGCCCGCTGACCTCCTGGCTGCGCTCGGCCGCCGCGCCGCACTGGCGGGTGCCGGCGCTGCGCACCACCGAGGGCCGGGCCCGGCTGGACGCGTTCCGTGCGATGGAGCTGCGGATGGTCTACGACGACTCGGAACGCCTGCTCCGGGTCAAGGCGGCGGCCGGCCCCGACGGCACGGTCCTGCGAGGCGCCCTGCCGCTCTGACGCCTGCCCCGGCGCGCCACGCGCCGCCAGCCGCTGGCCCGGCTGGCCTGGTTGGCCCGACTGGTCCAGCCGCGCGGCCCGTCCCGCACACCCGGCCCGTCCCGCACCGACCCGTCCCCGTACGGGCCGGGAGCGGGGGAGCCGGGCGCGCGGGGGCGGCTGCGGGGCGCGGGGCCCGTGGGGGCGGCCGGGGCGCGGGCGCCCGTTCGGGGAACGGTCGCACCGGCTCGTCACAACCGCGGACCGGTACGCGTCATGTCGTACGGGGTGGCTGGCCCGGGGCGCGACGTGCATGGCGCGTCCCGGGCCGGTTCCGGTGCCCCGAGGCGGGCGTGCCGCGGGAGACAGCCATGCCGCCGCGTCCCTTCCAAGCCAAACCGTGACGCTCCGAAGGAAGTTGACGTACGGATCAGTAGCACTGGCGCGCTGAACAGGACAGTTGGCCGCCAGTGGTGTGGAAAGAGCCCCCCAGCCAACCGGCGAAGTGGCCGCGAAAAGGCTGAAGCCAGACACGCCGAAGCCAGGCACCCGGAACGCCAGACACCCGGAACGCAAGAAACACCGAACACCCGAAGCACCCGAAGCACCGGAAACGCCAGGAACACCGAAAGCAGAGGAAGCGCAGTGACACAGCCACGGGGGATGGACGGATGAGCCAGGTGGTGATCACCGGTCTGGGCGCCGTGAGTTGCCTGGGCGGGACGGTGGACGAGCTGTGGGAGGGGCTGCTGCGGGCCGAGCACCGGCCCAAGCCGGCGCCCGCGGACTGCGGGCTCGCGAGCGACCCGCCGGTCTACCAGGTGCCGGACGCGCACCGGCTCCCCTCCGACCCGGACGGCCGCTTCCCCGGCCGGGCCAGCCGGATGGCGTGCACGGCGGTCGGGCAGGCCGTCGCCGACGCCGGGCTCGACGCGGCGGCGCTGGCCGACGCCGGCCTGACCGTCGGCACCACGCTGGGCGACATCGACCTGGCCGAGGAGGGCCGGGCGGCGGAGGCCGACCGCAGCGCCGAGACGTACCGGGTTTCGGCGGCGGTCGCCGGCACGTACGGACTCGGCGGGCCGAACCAGAGCCTGAGCACCGCCTGTTCCGCGGGCGTGTACGCGGTGAGCTGGGGCGCCGAGCTGATCACCAGCGGGCAGGCGGACGTGGTCATCGCCTGCGGCACCGACGGCTACTCGCGCGTCGCGCTGGCCTCGCTCGAACGGTTCGGGATGCTCGACACCGAGCTGTGCCGGCCCTTCGACGCCGACCGGCAGGGCATGGTCACCGGCGACGGCGCGGCGGCCGTGGTCCTGGAGTCGGCGGCGCACGCCAGGGCGCGTGGCGCGCAGCCGTACGCCGCGCTGGAGAGCGTGGGGTGGAGCTGCGACGGGCACCACCCGACCGCCCCCGAGCCGGGCGGCGAGCAGCTCAGCCGCGCGGTGACCGACGCGCTCGGCGGCGCGGCCGGCACGCCGGGCGCCGCCGTGCTGCACCGGGCCGGCATCGCGGTCAACGACGTGGTGGAGAGCCAGGTCATCGCGACCGCGCTGGGCGCGGCGGCGGCCGAGGTGCCCGCGTACGGGATCAAGGCCGTCATCGGTCACACGGCGGGCGCGGCCGGGGTGTTCGGCTGTGTGGCCGCCTCGCTGATGCTGCGGCACGGCAGCGTGCCGCCCAACGCGCACGTCGCCACGCTCGACCCCGAGTGCCCGCTGACCGTGCCGCTGGCCGGCCCGGTGCCGCTGGTCAGGCCGCGGGTGCTGGTCAGCGCCACCGGCTTCGGGGGGAACAACGCCGCACTGGTTCTGGGAGCCGCCTCGTGAACGCGTACATCTCCGGCATCGGCATGGTCGCGCCCGGCGTGCGCGCGCTGGACGACCTGGACGGGCCGCAGGCGCCGGAGCCGGTGCCGGCCGACTGGTTCGACCCGGTGCCCTTCCTCGGCAAGCGCGGCTGGAAGTACTTCACGCCCGCCACCCGCTACCTGCTGGCCGCGGCCAACGAGGCGCAGGGCACCCGGCACGGC
Organism: Streptomyces sp. 796.1; assembly: GCF_047525675.1. Classification (NCBI taxonomy): domain Bacteria; kingdom Bacillati; phylum Actinomycetota; class Actinomycetes; order Kitasatosporales; family Streptomycetaceae; genus Streptomyces; species Streptomyces sp. 796.1. The sequence goes on from NZ_JBLIWA010000003.1 coordinate 357,349, forward strand.
GACGCGCCCCCCGAGGGCCAGGTGGCCGAGCGGGTCGGCGTCACCACCGGCACCCACCACAGCATCAGCGCCATGCACCAGCGCCTGGACCAGATCGCCCGCGAGGAGGGCCCGGCCGGGATGAGCCCGGCCGAACTCCCCGGCTTCTCGGTCAACATGCCGGCCAGCCAGCTCGCCATCTCGCTGCGCTGCCGCGCCTTCTCGGTGACGCTGACCAACCCGGTGGTGGCCGGGCTCGAAGCGGTCCTGTTCGCGGCCTCGGCGCTGGCGGCCGGGCGCGCCGACCGGGTCCTTGCGACCGCGACCGAGGAGGCCCCGGCGGCGTACGGGGTGGGCGCGGCGGCCGACGGCGGCGCGCGCACGCTGGGCGGCGCGGCCGTGCTGGCGCTCGACGCCGCGCCGGCCGCCGGCCCCGACGGGCGGGCGCCGCTCGGTGAAGTGCTCGGCGGTGCCTCCCGGTTCGTGCCGGTCGCGGCCGACGGGACGTGGCAGCCGCGGGCACTGGACGCTGCGGTGCGCCGGGTGGTGGCACTGGCCACGGGCGAGGGCGCGGGCGGGGCCTCGGATGCGGTCGTGGGCGCGGCGACCGGGGCGGCGAATCCGGCGGCGGCCGAAGCCGCAGAAGCGACCATCCCCGGCGCGGCCGAAGTGCCGCCGCTGCGCTACGCGTTCTGCGGGCCGGCCGCAGCCGCCCCCGCGGACGAGGCGCTGCGCAAGGCACTGGTGGAGAGCGGGCGTCCGGTGGTCGAGGCGCCGGCCTCGCGCGGCGCCGACGCCCGGTACGGAACGGTCTCCGGAATTCTGCGCATCGGGCAACTCCTGCGGGCCCCGGGGCCCTGGTTGCTGGTCGCCGCTTCCGCCGACGGACATCTCACCGCGGTCCGCGGAAATTCTGCTTTTCCCAACACCCATGCATAACGGGGTCACCGGCTTCTTCTCGCGTAGCGTTTGACGCGCGGGGCGCCGGACGGAAATCGCGGAGCGGGTCCCGTTCGAGAGTTCCGGTGGTTCACCGGAGAAAGGAAAGAATTCATGACCACGCAGGCTGAGGTAAATCGAGATGAACTGCGGGAGCTGGTCGCCGACGCGCTCGACGTCGAGCCCGAGTCGCTGACCGACGACGCCCGCTTCATCGAGGACCTGGAGGTCGATTCCCTCGTCGCCCTCGAAATGTCGGTGATCTTGGAGCGCCGCTACGAGGTGAAGATCGACGAGAAGGAGATCACCGAGATCAAGCGGCTGCCCGACGTGTACGACCTGCTGGTGCGGAAGCTGGCCGGCTGAATGAGCGCGGTCACGCTGCTGCCGGGTGCCGAGGTGGTGACGCTCGACGAGGGCGCCATCCACGTCAAGATCGCCATCGACCCCGCCGCCCCCGTCTTCGCCGGGCACTACCCGCACTTCCCGCTGCTGCCCGGCGTCTTCACGCTGGACGCCGTGGACCACGCGGTACGGCTGCACGCCGAGCGGACCGGCAACGTCACGACGGAGCTGGCCGAGGTGCGCTCCGTACGCTTCGCGTCGCCGGTCTTCCCCGGCGACGTGCTCACCGTCGAGTGCACGGTCAAGACCGTGGACGAAGGTGAGAGGGACGTCAGAGTGCGCTGCCACACTGACCGGGACAAGACCGCGACCCTGCGGTTGCGGTACCGCGATTCCCGGTGAGGAGACGTCATGGGCAGCCACACGACCTGGGGTGCGACCGAGGCGGAGTGCCACCTCGACTTCCCGTGTGACCAGCACATCCCACAGCCGTACGACAGCCACCACCGCGCGATCGACGTCGATGCGCCGGTGCCGCTGGCCTTCCGCTGGCTGTGCCAGCTCAAGGTCTCCGCGTACACCTACGGACGGCAGGGCCGCAGCCCGCGCACGCTCACGCCGGGCGTGGAGCGGCTGGCCGTCGGGCAGCGCTTCCTCGCCTTCGACCTGGTGGAGTTCGCGGAGGACGACCACCTGACCGGCGTGACCTACCCGGCCGCGCGCCGCAAGTACGGGCTGATCGCCATCACGTACCGGGTGGTGCCGCGCGGCGAGCACGCCAGCCGCTACCTGGTGCGGCTCAACTCCGCCACCCGCAAGGGCGTGGGCCGGCCGCTGGGCGAGGCGCTCGCCTTCGGCGACGGACTCATGATGCGCAAGCAACTACAGACACTGAAGGCGCTGGCCGAGCGTGATGCGGCGGGGGCCCGAACGCAAGAGGGGGATGGATAGCCGGTGGGCGACAAACCATCGCGTTACCTGCTGATAGAGAGCCAGGGCAACTGGGCCGGGCCCAACGCGGGCCGCTTCCTGGGGGACGCGTCCGCGCTCGCCAAGGCCGGCCACGAGGTGTCGGTGTTCCTGGTCCAGGATGGGGTGTTCGCCGCGGTGAACGACTCCGTGCCGGAGATCGCCGCACTGGCCGAACTCGGCGCCACGGTGTGGGCCGACGACTTCTCCACCGCCCAGCGCGCGCTGCCCGCGCGCTCCCTGTCGCCGCACGTCGCCCTGGTGGGCATGGACACGGTGGCCGAACTCCTGATGTCCGACGGCTGCCGGGCGGTGTGGCACTGATGACGAACACCACCATCGAGACCGCGGGCGCCACGGGCGCCGAAGGCACCGCCGTACAGGCCGCGCCGCAGAAGACGAAGATCGTGCAGCGCCGCTGGGGCCTGCTCCTCGTGGTCACCGCGGCGCCGCACTCCAACGACGTGATCACCTCCGCGCTGCGCCTCGCGCAGTCCGTGCTCGACCAGGGCAAGACGGTACGGATGTGGGCCTGCGGCTACGCCAACATGCTGACCCAGAAGTCACACGGCGACACCAAGCTGATCAACACCCGCGACCCCGAGGGCTACTACCCCTCCAGCGCGCACATCGTGCGGGAGATGCTGGCGGCCAACCCGGGCAAGTTCGCCTGGATCGCCTGCACCGCGTGCAGCGCCGAGCGCGGCGCGACCGACCACATCGCCGAGGTCCGCTTCCGGTCCCCGATGCGCTTCGTGTCCACCATCGAAGCCGCTGACCAGACCGTGTTCATCGGGGGTGCCTGATGTCTGACTACCGTGTGCTCGGCGTCATCGACCGGGGCTACCGGGGCGCCGTCGAGGTGCAGTTCTTCGACGCGCTGTACGGCATCCTCGACTTCCGCCAGCAGCTCGGCGGGGTCGCGCTCGCGCTGCGCGGCGCCGCCGTGACCGTCGCCATCGACGAGGCGGACTACAAGCCGGTCGTCGAGTTCGGCCCGGTCCGCATCGACACGCTGCCCGACTACCGCTCCTCGGTGCGGCAGCTCATCGCCGAGGGCGTGCCGGTCATGGTGGACGAGCCCGACCTGAAGGCGCTCGGCTTCACCGCCGATGACCTGATCGCGGGCGTGCAGTGCCTGGACACCAACGAGTTGGCCGCCCGCTGGGACGAGTACGACGGGGTGTGGTTCGTGTGACCGGCGCGCAGCCGCAGGCCGCCGGGGTGCAGCGGGTCAAGGACCTGATCCCGCACCGCTTCCCGATCCTCCTGGTGGACCGGGTCGCCGAGGTGCAGCCGGGCGAGCGGATCGTCACCCACAAGGCCGTCTCGGTGAACGAGCCCTGGTACCAGGCGCTGCCGGACGACACCGCGGACGCCGGGTACGCGTACCCGGTGCCGCTGCTCATCGAGTCCTGGTGCCAGAGCGCGGCGCTGCTCACCGCCTGGGACCAGGACCCGGCCGAAGCCGAGGGCCAGGTCGCGCTGTTCGGCGGGATGAGCGGCATCGAGGTGGTCGGCCAGGCGTTCCCCGGCGACGTGCTCCGGCACGAGGTGCGGATCAACCGGGCGTTCGCCGGCACCTGGTTCTTCGACGGCGCCACCACCACGGCCGACGGCCGCGAGGTGCTGCGGGTCGACTCGGTGATGACCGCGATGCGGCCGAGTTCGGTGCTGGCCCCGCCGGCCGAGACGGCCGAGGCGGCCGAGACGACGGACGCCGGCGCGGCCGAGGGGGCAGCGGTCTGATGGTGACCGTGGCCGACAAGCTCTCCTTCGCCGCCCCGCTGCGCGCGGTCGACCGGGTCGAGCTCGTGGAGAGCGACGAGGGCACCCGGCTGCGCGCCACCAAGGTGGTGCGCGCCAGCGACCCGTACATGGCGGGCCACTTCCCGGGCCTGACCATGCTGCCCGCGGTCTTCCTCCTGGAGGGCGTGCGGCAGGCGGTCGCCGAGGCGTTCGCGCTCGGCGAGGTGCCCGAACTGCTTGAGGTGCGCTCGGCCAGGCTCCAGGCACCGATGCTGGGCGACGACGAGATCACCGTGGACGCGGCGGTACGGGCCGAGGGCGAGCAGCGCTGGTTCCTGGACGCGCGCTGCACCCGGCAGGACGGCACCCCGGTGGCGCGGCTCAAGCTGCTGGTCGGGGTCCCCGCCGAGGAGGCGCCGCTGACCAGCGCGAACGGGCCGCTCGTCGCGCCCGCTCCGGTCAGCGGGCCGCCCGTCATCGGCCATGCCCGCATCCGCGAACTGCTTCCCGTACGCCACCCGATGCTGCTGGTGGACGGCGTGGTCGCGGTCGCCGCTGGCGAGTCGATCAGCGGAGTCAAGGCCGTCACCGGCGGCGAGGTCTGCTACCAGGGCCTGCCCGACGGACTGCCGGACGGGCGCTACACCTTCCCGCGCTCGCTGGCCTTCGAATCCTTCGGCCAGACCGCGGCGCTGCTGTGGCTGGCCACGGCGGAGGCCGGCGGCCCGGACGGGGTGCTGATGCTGGCCGCCATCCGCGGCTGCCGCTTCACCGGCGGCGTCCAGCCGGGCGAGGTGCTGCGGCACGTGGTGCGGCTGGAACAACTGGTCTCGGGCAACGCCTTCATGTCGGGCGAGATCTGGGCCGCCGACCGCTGCGTGGCGGTCATCGATTCGCTGATCGCCGTCACCCGGCCCCGGACGGCGGTCCAGGCGCCCCGCTGAGCGGACACCGGAGCGGGGGCCGGGCCGCTTCGGCCGGCCGGTCCGTCGGTCCGCCGGTCGACCGGCCAGGTGCCGCCCCCTCCCCCGAATGTCATGGATTCGCAACGGATATCGCGGGTCTGTCATTCGCGGGTAACGGGTTATTAATTTCCTTTGCCGAATACTGGTAAAGACGGTTCCGCACGCTCTCTAGCGGTCCGTGAAAAGCCGTGCATAGGTCGCGTGGAGACGGGCGTCGGCTATCTGTGAACGCCCATCAAAGTTCGCTGTCACAGGACTCCACTGCCTAGCATTGAAGTTGTTGGGACGCGGGAGATCGCAGTCCCGAATTCCCCTAGAAAGGTTGCCGTAAATGACGACTGCCACCAAGCAGGAGCAGCTCGACGAGATCCGCGAGATCGTCGCGGAGGTGCTGGAGCTTGAGCCCGAGGAGATCACCGAGACCAGCCACTTCATCGAGGAGCACGAGGCCGACTCGCTGCGCGCGATCGAGATCCTCGCCCGCCTGGAGAAGAAGTACAAGGTCGAGATCCCGCAGTCGGAGCTCCCCAAGATGATCAACCTCACCGAGGTCTACAACGTGCTTGCCGAGCACGCTGGTTGGCAGGGCTGAGCCTCATGTCACTCCGACGGGTAGTCATCACCGGCCTGGGGCCTGTGTCGAGCATCGGGATCGGGGCGTCCGCTTACAGCGAGGGGCTGCGTGAAGGCGTCAACGGCGTCTCGCCGATCGCCTGCTTCGATCCCACTGGATTCCCCTACGTCATGGCCGGCGAAGTCCACGCCTTCCGGCCAGAGAACATGGTCCGGCGGCTGTCTGTCGAGGAATGGGGCCGTACCAGCCTCTTCGCGGCGTCCGCGGCCCGTCTCGCGGTCGCGGACGCCGGAATCGACGAGGACGAACTGGCCGCCTCCCGCGCCGGATCGAGCATGGGCACCACCGGCGGCGAGTCGCAGGTGCTGGAGAAGCTCACCGGCGACTCGCTGACCGCGGGCATGGGCGGGCTGGACGCGGGCCTGGTGCGCCAGGTCTCCAGCGCCCGCCTCTCCCAGGCCGTCAACCGCGAACTGCGCCTGACCGGCGACGCCGTGACCCTCTCCACCGCCTGCTCGGCCAGCAACTACGCACTCGGTTACGCGTACGACCTGATCCGCACCGGCGAGGCGGACTACATGATCGCCGGTGGCGCGGACTCGGTCGGCCGCTGGTCGCACGCCGGGTTCTACCGCCTCGGCGCGCTCACCGAGAAGGCGTGTTCGCCCTTCGACAAGGACCGCTCCGGCATCATCACCGGTGAGGGCGGCGCCGCCATGTTCCTGGAGTCGCTGGAGTCGGCCCAGGCGCGCGGCGCGCGCATCCACGCCGAGGTCCTCGGCTACGGGCTGAACTGCGACGCCAACCACATGGTCGCCCCGCACCGGGACAGCATCGCCGAGTGCATGCGCATCGCGCACGCCAACGCGGGCGTCAAGGCCGAAGAGGTCGACTACATCTGCGCCCACGGCACCGGCACGCCGGCCAACGACTTCGTCGAGGCCAGCGCCGTCGTGGACGTCTTCGGCGACAACCCGCCGCCGATCAGCTCCACCAAGTCGATGCTCGGGCACACCATGGGCGCCGCCTCGGGCCTGGGCGCCATCGCCTCGGTGCTCGGCATCGCGGGCTCGTTCCTGCCGCCCACCATCAACTTCAACACCCCGGACCCGGACATGCCCAAGATCGACCCCGTGCCCAACAAGGCACGCACCGCCGATGTGCGGATCGCGCAGGTCAACGGCTTCGCGTTCGGTGGCAACAACGCCATCGTCATGCTCGGGAGGCCCTCGTGAGCGCGCCCGCACCCGCCCCGGCGCCGGCGGCGCCCGGCACCCGCTCCACCGCGCTGGCCATCACCGGCTTCGGCGTCCTCTCCGGCGCCGGCATCGGCCCCGAGGCGCTGGCCGCCGCGCTCGCCGCGCCGGCTGCCCCGGTCGACGTCAGCGAGATGTTCGAGGAGGAGCTGCCGCGCAACGACGCGCACGCACTCGTGGACTTCAAGGTCCGCGACCACCTCGGCCGCAAGGGCACCTCGTTCTTCGACCGCTCCACCTCGCTCGGCATGGTCGCCTGCAAGGAGGCGCTGGCCGACACCGCGCTGGAGATCACGGACGAGAACCGGGCCCGGATCGGCATCACGCTGGGCACCACCGCCGGCAGCGCCAAGTCGACCAGCGACTACAGCAAGGACACCTTCATCCAGGACCGTCCTTACCTGGTCAACCCGCTGCTGTTCCCGAACGCGGTGATGAACTGCGCGGCCGGCCAGTCGGGCATCAAGTTCGGACTCCAGGGCCCCAACGCCACCATCGCCGGCGGCCCGATGGCCATGCTGAACGTGCTGCGCTACACCCGCAACCTCATCAACTGCGGCTACGCGGACGCGCTGCTGGCCGGCGCGGTCGAGGAGTTCAGCCCGCAGGAGTCGTGGGCCGTGCACTACGCGCAGTCCGTCTTCGGCGGCGACACGGCGCCCGGTGAGGGCGCGGCCGTGTTCGTCGTCGAGAACGCGGACGCGGTCCGCGCCGCGGGCCGCACCCCGGACGCCGAGGTGCTCTCGGTCGAGGTCGGCGTCTTCGACCCGCCCGGCGCCGACGGCGAGTTCAGCCGCGGCCTCGGCCTGTGCATCAGCCGCGCCCTGGAGCGGGCCGGCGTCAGCGCGGCCGACATCACCACGGTGGCCACCGCCACCAACGGGATGACCGTCCTGGACGAGGCCGAGGACCGCGCCGTGGACGCGATCCTGGGCGCCGGCACCGCGCGGCTGCGGGTCAAGGAGGCCACCGGCGAGGCGTTCAGCGCCTCCGGCGCCTTCCAACTCGCCGCCCTGCTCGCCCGGCACCGGGCGGAGCCCGCGCGGGACGGCGAACTGTCGCTGATCACCACGCGGTCCGCCGAGGGCGCGGCCGGTGCGGCCGTCGTCAGGGGGTGGAGTCGTGTCGGTGGCGATCACGGGTAGCTCCATGGTGAGCTGCCACGGCGATCTCGATGCCACGTTCGACGCGCTGGTCGCCGGGCGCAGCGGGGCCTCCCCGCTGCGCATCGGCGACCCCGCCAAGCTGAACGTCACCCACGGCTACGGCATCGACGCCGCGACCGAGGATGGCTACCGCGCCGCCACCACCGCCGCCGTCGCGGGCGCCGGCGGTGGTGTGCAGGGCGCGGCGCAGGACGCGTACGGGGTCGGCGAGCAGGTGCGGCTGGCCGGCCGGTGGCTGGCCAGCGCCGTCGCCGGTGCGCTGGCCGAGGCCGGCGTGGACCCGGCCGAGCGCCGGGTCGCGGTGCTGGTCGGCACCGGGCTGCGGGAGCTGCGCGCGGTGGAGGAGTGGCACGGCGACGGCGCCGCGCTGCGCCTGGCCCAGCTCCACTTCAACGAGGCCGTGCGATCGGTGGCGCCCGGCGTGACCGAGGTGCACACCCTCGCCAACGCCTGCGCCGCCTCCGGTTACGCGCTCGCGCTCGCCGCCGACCTGCTCGACCTGGAAGAGGCCGACGCGGTGGTGGTGGCCGGCTGCGACACCATGACCGAGTCGATGCTCACCATGATCGGCCGGGTCGGGACGACGACGGCCGACACCGTGCGGCCCTTCGACGAGGACCGGGACGGGGTGCTGCTCGGCGAGGGCGCCGCGGCCGTCGTCCTCGAACTCCCCTCCGACAAGCCGGCGTTCGGACACATCAGGGCCGTCGGCATCGGCTGCGACGCGTTCCACGAGACCGCGCCCGACCCGAACGGCATCGTCGCCACCATGCGCGACGCCCACCAGCGGGCCGGCATCACGCCCGCGGACGTGGACCTGGTGGTGGCGCACGGCACCTCCACCGCGCTCAACGACCCGACCGAGGCGACCGCGCTCGCCGAGCTCTTCGGCGACCTGCCCGCCGAGCAGGCGCCGGTGGTCACCGGCATCAAGGGCGCGATCGGCCACACCTCGGGCGGCGCCGCGCTGATGAGCGTGCTGGTGGCCTGCCGGGCCATGCGCACCGGCACCGTGCCGGCCGTCACCGGCCTGCGCACCGCGATCCCCGAGGCCCAGCCGCTGTCCCTGGTGGTCGGCGAGCCGCTGGCGGCCCGGCCCAAGGTGGCGCAGATCAACGCGTTCGGCTTCGGCGGCGTGAACGCCGTCACCATCGTGGAGGCCGTCGATGTCTGAGACCCGCAAGGCGGATGAGCCGCTGGCCGTCGCCGCCTGGGCCGTACACGTACCCGGGCTGACCGCGGCCGACCTGCCGGGCTCGCCCGACGAGCCGGCGTGCACGCCCGATGACGCCAAGGACGTGCTGGGCCGCAAGGGCCTGCTCGGCAAGGAGCCCTCGACCCGGCTGGCGCTGTGCGCCGTGCACCGGGCGCTCGGGCTGCCCCCGGGCAAGCTGGCCGAGCCGCTGCCGTACGCGCCGGGCACCGCCGTCGTCGTCGCCTCCAACCTCGGCAACGTCGAGACCGTGTGCACGGTCCTGGACGACATGCGCGAGCGCGGCGGCACCGCGGTCAGCCCGCTGGACGCGCCCAACGCCTCCAGCAACGTCATCGCCTCCTCGCTGGCCATCAAGTACGGCTTCAACGGCCCCAACCTGGCCGTCTGCTCCGGCGCCACCGCCGGGCTCGACGCCGTCCGGCTGGCCCGGCTGCTGATCCTCGGCGGGCGCGCCGAGCGGGCCGTGGTGGTGGGCGTCGAGCCCGCCGACCCGATCGCCAGCGCCCTGTCCGGGCTGCGCACCGGCGAGAGCGGCGCACTGGTCGGCGGCGCGGGCGTCGTGCTGCTCGGCCGGCCCGGCGCCTGGCCGTGGGAGACCGGCATCACGTGCGGCCCGGTGGTACGGAGCACGGAGCGGCCCGAGGCCGCGGCGCCGGCCCTGGCCGACGCGGCGGGCGGCGAGTTCTACGGCGCCGCCGGCGTCGTACGGCTGGCCGCGGCGGCGGCGACCCTCAACGCCGCCGCCGACCCGGCCGCAGCGCCGTCGTACACGGTCGGCTGCGGCGACGCCGACGACGGCTACCTGACCGTCTCCGTCGGCCGCGCCGCCGAGCGGGCCGCAGACCGTACGCCGGTCGGCGCGGGGAGCGCGTCGTGAGCCGGGGGACCGACGGCTGGACCCTCATCGCATCGGACGGGCCGCTCCAGGTGTGGCGCGGCCCGGGCGAAGGCCCGGCCCTGGTGGCCGCGCACGGCATCGAGGACTCCTGGAAGAACTGGCGCGAGCTGACCGGCAAGGTCCCCGGCTACACCCCGTACGCCCTGCAACTGCCCTGGCACGGCGGCAACGACTACACCTGGCCGGCCGGCGGCGGGCCTGCCGATTGGCTGCGGCGGGCGCTGGCGCTCGTACCCGAGCAGCCGAAGGTCCTGGTGGGGCACTCCTTCGGCGCCAACGCCATCCTGGAGCACCTGTCCACGCTTGAGGGCGATCCGGAGCTGGACGCGGTGCTGCTGGTCGCGCCCTTCTACCGGCCCGCCGACTTCCCGCTGTCCGAGCCGCTGCGGCTGCGCTCGCTGGCCGCCTTCCGCCGCGTCCTGGTGGACGGGCTGCGGGTGTCGCTCGGCAGCAAGGCCGGGCGGATGGACCCCGAGGTGCTCTCCCTCATGGAGCACAAGCTGCTGGGTCGGGCCGTGCCCGCCGGGTTCCCCGTCTTCTACGACGCGTTCGAAGCCTCGGGCCACCACGACCTGTCCCGCATCACCGTGCCCACGCTCGTCCTGGTGGGCCGGGGCGACGAGGGCATGACGCCGATGCGCGCCGCCGCGCTCGACCGGGCCATGCCCGCCGCGACGCTGCGCATCAAGCCGAACTACGGCCACTTCTGCCACATGGAGCAGACCGAGGAGATGAGCGCGGAGACCATCGCCTTCCTCCGCGCCCCCCGGTCAGCCGCCGACTCTCCCGAAGGAGGAACAACCGTGACCGAACTGCTCGACGGTCAGCCGACCAGCTACGTCGGATCACCGCGCTACGAGGGCGCCAACATCCGCACCTGGATCGGTTTCAAGCACTTCATGTACCTGGTCGAAGAGGGGGTGTTGCAGTACTTCCGCGACCGCGGCGTGGGCGCCCGCGACATCTACCACCGCTACGGCCTCGGCCTGGAGATCGTCGACTCCTCGGTGCAGCTCCCGGTGGCCCTTGAGGCCGAGGAGCAGGTGTACGCCACCGTCGTCTCCGCCAAGCCCAAGCCGGGCCAGGGCGCGCCGTTCAACGTGACGCTCACCGTCGAGCGCGAGGGCGAGACCGTCACCACCCTCAAGGGCAAGGTCCGGGTCGCGCTGGTCGCCGTCAAGGACGGTTCGGGCAGCGAGCCGGTGCCGGCGATCCTGGAGCCGTACGTGGTCCCGGACGTGTCCGCGCTGACCAACTCGGCCAAGGCCACCCTGCCGGTCCCGGCCGGCTCCAGCGTCGCCGACGTGCTGGCCCCCGAGGGCTCCGGCGCCTACCTGTGGGACTGGCGCGCGCCGTACTACTACTGCCACTTCTCCGACCGGCTCCAGCACTCCGCGTACATCAGGACCATGGAAGAGGTCGTCGACCGCTTCCTGGCCGACCGGGGGCTGGCCGTCGGCAAGCTGCTGGACGAGCGCGGCTGGATTCCGGTGGTCTCGCGGGCCCGGGTGCAGATGGTCTCCGACATCTACATGGAGGAGACGGTGCACACCGTCTTCAAGGTCGAGGACATCCTCAAGGACACCATGTACACCGCCCGCATGGACTGCTACGTGCGCCGCGGCGACAGCCTGGAGCTGGCCGCCACCGGCACGATCATGCACGGGTACGCGATCAGCCGCGGCGAGAACGCCGGCACCGTCGCCGTCCTGGACGAGGCCACCCAGCAGACCCTGCTCGGGGGTGCCGCATGAGGAAGCCGCCGCGCCTGTACTTCTCGCTCCGCTCGCCGTTCAGTTGGATGGCCGTCCGGCAGCTCGAAGAGCGTTTCCCGAACGCGCAGGACATCATCGAGTACATCCCGTTCTTCGAGCCGGACGCGATCAGCAGCGCCGCACTCGAAGAGCAGGGTGGCGAGTTCCACTACGTGGCCATGAGCAAGGCCAAGCACCTCTACATCCTCAACGACACCAAGCGCCTGTCGCAGAAGTTCGGCTACGCCATGAAGTGGCCGATCGACAAGGGCGACGAGTGGTGGGAGCTGCCGCACCTGGCCTGGATCAAGGCCAAGGAGCTGGGCGTGCACCGCGCGTACTACACCGCGGCGATGGCCGCCCGCTGGGAGCGCGGCGAGGACATCTGCAACCGCGAGACCCTGCACCGGGTGTGCACCGAGGCGGGCCTGGACGCCGACGCCCTGGTCGGCGCGCCCGACGAGCCGCACATCCGCGAGGCGGGCGTGCAGGCCCTGATGCGGGTGTACGAGGACGACGTCTTCGGCGTCCCGTACTTCAAGGTCGGCCGGCACCGCTTCTGGGGCCTGGACCGGCTGGACGACTTCGTTACCACCCTCGAAGAGGCGCTGGCCACGGCCGCCGCCAAGGCGTGAAGGAGTGCGTGATGACCACCGCTAGCCCCGAGCAGCAGACCGAGAACTACCCGCTGGTGGACGCCGAGTGGGGCCCCGACCCGCTGGCGGACATCCCCGCCGAGCTGATCGAGCGCCACGGCGCCATGGACCACGACACCGCGGGCGGCTGCGGCTGACGCCGCGGCCCACCACCGCCCAGAAGGGGAAGGACGACCCAGTGACCGAGACCGGGACCGACACCGAGCGCCCGATGGCGATCGTCACCGGCGGCTCGCGCGGCATCGGCCGCGCCACCGCCGTACAACTGGCCGCCGACGGCTACGACATCGCGTTCTGCTACCGCAGCGGCAACGACGCGGCGGCCGAGACCGAGAAGCTCATCCGCGAGAAGGGCGCGCAGGTCTACCACGCGCCGTGCGACGTGTCCGACTACGAGGCGGTGCAGGCGTTCGTCAAGGACGCCAAGGCCGCCCTCGGCCCGGTCACCGTCCTCGTCAACTCCGCGGGCATCGTCCGGGACAACCCGATGGTGCTGATGCCGCCGGAGGACTGGCAGACGGTCATCGACACCAACCTGAACGGCACGTTCAACTTCTGCCGCTCGGTGGTCTTCGACTACATGAAGGCCAAGGCCGGCGTCATCGTCAACATGTCCTCGATCTCCGGGGTCTACGGCCACGCCACCCAGTCCAACTACTCGGCCTCCAAGGCCGGCATCCAGGGCATGAGCAAGTCGCTGGCCAAGGAGGTCGCCGGCTACGGCATCCGGGTCAACGTCGTGGCGCCCGGCTTCATCGAGACCGACATGACCGAGGCGCTGCCGGAGAAGATCCGCGCCCAGGCGCTGAAGTCCATTCCGATGAAGCGCTACGGCGGCGCCGACGAGGTCGCGGACCTGGTGTCCTTCCTGGTCTCCGACCGCGCCCGGTACATCACCGGCGAGGTCATCGAGATCGACGGCGGAGTGGCGCTGTGACCAGCGCCGCACCGGAGGCGGTGACCGCCCGCGCAGCCGAGGCGGTCACCGTCACCGGGCCCGGCCTGCGGGCCGCGCCGATCAAGCCGGTCGACGTGGTGACCGTGGTCTCCGAGTCCGAGGTCATCGCCGTGAAGCAGGTGCGCGCCGACGACCCGTACCTGGAGGGCCACTACCCGGACATGACGGTCTACCCGGGCGTCTTCCTCATCGAGAGCGCCTACGAGGCCGTGCTGCACCTCGTCCGCACCACCCGCGGTCCGCAGGCCGACGCCGAACTGACGGCGCTGGACTCGGTCCGCTTCACCACCGCCCTGCGCCCCGGCGACGAACTGCGGGTGCGCTGCGAGTGCCGGCCCGGCGACGAGCCCGGCACGCTCGCGGTCATCGCTCACTGCACCACGGGTGAGGCGAAGGCCGCCCTGCTCAAGATGCGATACCGGTTGCGATGAGCGGCCGAATCGGGGGAACCATGCACGACTACGCGGCCATCCGCCGCCTCATACCGCACGCCCATCCCATCCTGTTGGTCGACCGGGTCCTGGAGATGGACCCGTACGACCGGATCGTCACCACCAAGACCGTCAGCGGCTGCGAGCCCTGCTACGGCAGGCTCGCCCCCGACCTGGAGACCCGCGCCTTCGCCTATCCGCCCTCGCTGCTCATGGAGTCCTGGGGACAGGGCGGCGCGGTGCTGTGGATGGAGCGCATCAAGGCGCAGCAGCGGGAGCGCGAGGGCGCCCTGATCCTGGCCGCCACCCGCAACGTGCAGTTGCACCGCTCGGTGTACCCGGGCGACACGCTGCGCCACGTGGTCCGCGTCGACCAGTACGTGGGCGACAACGTGATCCTCAGCGGTGAGTCCTTCGTGGGCGATGAGCTGGTGGCGACCGTCGGGTACGCCATGGCCGTCATGCGCCCGTCCGAGCGTGTTGCGTGGGAGGCGTGAGCGCCATGACCGATGTCGTGATCACCGGGCTCGGCGTGGTGTCGCCGCTCGGCCACACCCTGGACGACTTCTGGAACGGGCTGCTGCGCGGCGAGGTTCCGGTGCGTCCGCTGGACTACCCGGGCACCGCCGTGCACGGTTCCCTGACCTACGTCGTCGACGAGGCGCCGGAGGCCGCCGCCGGCACCGGGCGGGCCAGCGGCTTCGCCGTGGCAGCCGCCCGCTCCGCGCTCGCCGACGCCGGCCTGACCGGCGCCGACCAGGACGTGCTCGACGGCGTCGGGATCTGCGTCGGCACCGGCAACGGCGACAGCGACCTGCGCGAGATGGAGCGCGACGGCCGCCGCGAACTGGACGGCGTGCAGTGGTACCCGTTCGGCACCGCGGGCGTCGTCGCCGCCGAACTCGGCGTGCACGGGCCCGGCTTCACCGTCTCCACCGCCTGCGCGGCCGGCGCGTACGCCGTCTCCTTCGGCGCCGAGATGATCACCTCGGGCGAGGCCGACGTGGTCCTGGTCGGCGGCGCGGAGGCCGTCTCGCGCCCCGCGATGGGCGCCTTCCTGCGGCTCGGCGCGGTCGACCCGCTGTACTGCCGGCCCTTCGACGCCGAGCGCGGCGGCACCGTGTACGGCGAGGGCGCGGCCTTCCTCGTCCTGGAGTCCGCCGAGCACGCGGCCCGGCGCGGCGCGGACGCGTACGCCAAGGTCCTGGGCGCCGGCTGGAGCTGCGACGCCAGCCACGTCACCGCGCCCGACCCGAGCGGCGAACAGGCCGACCGGGCCGCCCGCGAGGCACTGGCCCGCGGCGGCGTCACCGGGGCCGCCATCGGCGCGGTCCTCAGCCACGGCACCGGCACGCCCGCCAACGACAGCACCGAGAGCCGCACCACGGCCCGGGTGCTGGCCGAGCGCACCCCCGAGGTGCCGGTCGCCGCCATCAAGGCATCCCTCGGTCACAGCGGCGGCGCCTCCGGCGCGTTCTCCTGCGTGGCCGCGGCCCTGGTGGCCAAGCACCAGGTGGTGCCCCCGGTGGGCACCCTGAAGCAGGCCGACCCGGAGTGCGCACTGCGCCTGGTCAAGGGCGAGCCGCAGGCGGCCGTCGGGGACGCCGTACTGGTCAACGCGTATGCGTTTGGCGGCAACAACATCACCGTTGCCATCGGAGCGGCCGAGCCGCTCACCGTCTTCTCTGGTTCCTCGGGGGATACGCAATGAGCACGAACGGCAGGACCACCCACGGCAGACACCTGGCGGCGATCACGGGCATCGGCCCCATCACCCGCCCGGCCATCGGCGTCAAGGAACTCGCCGAGGTCGCCACGCTCGGCTTCACCGCCGACGAACTGACCGCTACCGGCGGCACGTTGGAGATCGACGCGGTGGACAACTTCCACCCGGCGGACTTCCTCGGCCGGCGCGGCTGGAAGTTCTTCCCCGAGCCGACTCGGGCCGCACTGGCCGCCGTCCGGCTCACGCTGGCCGACGCCAAGCGCCACCCGGACACCCTGGAGCCCGATGAGCGCGCCGCGACCGGCGCCCGCACCGGCGTGGTCGTCGGCACCAACTTCGCCGTCGACGCCATCGTGGACCGCATCGACCGGGCGCTGCTCGCCGAGGGCATCCCCGGCATCAGCCCCGTCGAGTGCCCCAACTTCGCGGTGAACGTCCCCGCCGGTCAGCTCGCCATCGCGGGCGGCTTCAAGGCGTTCAACGTCACCCTGGTCGACCTGATGACCGCCGGCTACGAGGCGCTGCTGCTGGCCGGCCGGGCGCTGGCCGAAGGCCGCGCCGACTCCGTGCTCGCCGGCACCATCGAGGGCCCGCCGCCGGCCTCCGCACACACGGTGACCGGGCCGCGCGCCGACGCGTTCGGCGCCTGCCTGTTCCACCTGGAGCCGCAGCGCTCGGCCGCCGAGCGCCGCGTGGTGCCGTACGCGTACCTGGCCGGCGGCACCCGCCGGATGCTGCCGGGCGACCCGCAGCACGCGGCCCGCGTCCTCGGCTCGGCGCTCGACCGGCTGGTCGGCGACGCCGGCGCGGACCAGGTCCAGCTCTGCGTGCCGGCGGGCGCGCCCGGCGCGCCCGTGGCCGACGCGGTGCACGCCTGGGCCGCGGCCCGCGGCGGCGACACCACCGTCAGCGTGGTGCACGGGGCCCCGCAGGCCACCGGCACCAGCGCGCTCGCCCTCGGCCGGGAGCTCGCCCGCGAGCTGCGCGGCACCGCCGTCTTCGGCGCACTCGGCCCGCAGGGCAACCTCACCCTGCTGCGACTGACGGCCGACGGGGGCCAGTGATGAGCCGCGGCGCCGCATCGTCCCCGGTCAGTGAATCGCTGCTGTACGGCGAGGAACTCGCCGTCCACCGTTTCGCCGAGCTGCCGGCCGCCGCGCTCGTCCACGGCCTGGAGGACGACTGGAGCAGCTACACCAAGCTGAGCCAGCTCCTCTCAGGACACTTCCGCAGCTTCCCGCTCGACATGCCCTGGCGCTCCGGCGGCACCTACCGGTGGCGCGCCAGGGCCACCAGCGGCCAGTGGATCGAGGGCGGGCTCCAGATGGTGCCCGAACCGGTCTCGGTGCTGATCGCGCACTCGATGGGCGCCAACTCCGTGCTCCAGTGGCTGGCTTCGGGGGCCAACCCGAAGCTGGACGCGCTGGTGCTGCTCTCACCGTTCTACTGGTCGCCCACCCAGCCCGTCGACTGGGCGATCTTCGACGGCTTCCGGGCCCAGTTCGCGGCCGTGATGACCGCGGGCCTCCAGACGCGCCTGGGCGCCCGGGCCCACACGATGGACCCCGACGTCTTCAACACCATGGTGCGCAAGATGTTGGAGAAGATGGGCCCCCAGGCGTTCCTGGCCCTCTTCGACCAGTACAGCGCGGCGTCCTCGCTCGCGCTGTCCCACGTATCGGTTCCCACGCTGGTGATCGGCAGCCCCAACGACCCGGGGATGCTGGGCGATCGTGCCGATGCGCTGCGAGCGGACATGCCCAGCGCGGAACTCTGCCTGGACCCCCGCTTCAGCCACTTCTGCCACGTCGAACAGGCGCAGGAAGTGGCGGATCTGATCATCGCGTTCGTGGACCGCCAGCAGGCGGGCTGACACCGAGACGAAGGGCACCAGGACACCTCATGTCGGGAAACACCTTGCACCTACGGGCGGTGCCACCGCGCAACAAGCCGGGGCTCACCCTGCTCGCAGCCCTGCTCGGCCTGTTCATCGCGCTGCTCGACGTCACCGTGGTGACCGTCGCCATGCCCACCATCGGTGAGGACCTGGACGCCACCTTCGACGACCTGGAGTGGGTGGCCAACGCGTACATGCTGGCCCTCGCCGTGCTCATCGTCACCGCGGGGCGGCTCGGCGACCTGTACGGGCAGCGGGTCATCTACATCATCGGCGTGATCGTCTTCCTGGCCGGTTCGGTGCTGTGCGCCGCCGCCGGCGAGGTGACGCTCTTCGGCGCCGAACACATCACCACCATGCACGTGGGCCGGGTCATCCAGGGCGTGGGCGGCGCGGTGGTGCTGCCGCTGACGCTGGCCATCGTCTACTCCTCCTTCGAGGGCAAGGCGCGCGCCAAGGGCATCATGATGTGGGGCGCGGTCGGCGGCCTCGCCACCGCGCTCGGCCCGCTGATCGGCGGCCTGCTGGTGGACCACGCCGGCTGGGAGTGGATCTTCCTCATCAACGTGCCGATCGGCGCGGTCGTCATCTTCGCCGCGATCACCGGCATGGGCGCCGACCAGCGCGCCGCCAGCACCGGCAACTCCATCGACCTGCCGGGCCTGGTCACCCTCAGCGCCTCGCTGCTCTGCATCAACCTGGCGCTGATCAACGGCAACAGTTGGGGCTGGACCTCGGTCAAGGTGCTCGGGCTGCTGGCCGTCGGGCTGCTGCTGCTCGTGGCCTTCCTCGCGGTGGAGTCCCGCTCCAGCGCGCCCATCATCGACCTGGGCTGGTTCCGCCGGCCGTCCTTCGGCGGCAGCATCACCACCTCGTTCCTGCTGGGCGCCGGCATGTTCTCGGTGATCTTCTACCTGTCGATCTACCTCCAGGAGGGCCTGGACCTCAGCGCCCAGGCCACCGGCGTACGGCTGCTGCCGATGACGCTGATGCTGATGATCGGTGCCCCGCTCGGCGGCCGGATCGTCGCCAAGGCCGGCGTCCGCAAGGCGCTGCTGCTCTCCATGACGCTGATGACGGTGGGCATCGCGCTGTACACGCTGGCCGACCCGAAGGGCGACGCCGGCTCCTGGACGCTGCTGCTGCCCGGCATGTTGATCACCGGTCTCGCCATGGGCATCGCGATGCCCGTCGCCTCCGAGCTGACCATCTCCGCCGCCCCGCAGGACCAGGTCGGCGTCGCGGCCAGCGCCGGCACCATGGTCCGCCAGGTCGGCAACGCGGTCGGCATCGCCATCATGGGCGCGCTGATGAGCAACCGCACCGAGGCCGCGGCCGACGACATGATGGCGCTCCAGCGCAAGGGCGAGGCCACCGCGGAGGCCGCCGAAGCGCTCCACCAGCGGGCGGTCACCGAGGGCCTGGAGTACGGCGCCTGGTACGCCACCGCGATCACCGCGGTCAGCGTGGTGGCGATCTTCTTCCTGGTACGCGACCTGAAGCCGGCGAAGACGCCGCAGGCGCCGCCGCCGCACCGCCCGGACGACACGATGCGCCTCACCCTGCCGAACGCCTGACGGAGAACGCCATGACGCACACCGAGAACCAGCCCGCCGCGGACGCGGCCCCGCAGGCCGAGGCCGCTGCCCAGGCCGCCGTAGCCACCGAGGCCGACGCCGCCGCCGACACCCAGCCCGGCAAGGTCGCCTTCCTCTTCCCCGGCCAGGGCTCGCAGAAGGTCGGCATGGGCCTGCACCTGCTCGACCGGCGGCCCGACCTGCTGGAGACGTACTACCGGGAGGCCGACGAGATCCTCGACCTGCCGCTGTCCAAGCTGTGCTTCGAGGGCCCCGAAGAGACCCTGCGGGACACCGCGATCACCCAGCCCGCCATCTTCCTGACCAGCCTGGCCACCTTGGACCTGCTCGCCGAGCAGGGCGTGCGCCCGGACGTGGTGGCCGGTCACAGCCTGGGCGAGTACACCGCACTGGTCGCCGCCGGCGTGCTGGAGTGGCGCGACGCGCTGCGCCTGGTGCGCCGCCGCGGCCAGTTGATGGCCGGCGTCAACGCGGAGGTGCCCGGCGCCATGGCCGCCGTGCTCGGCCTCGACCTGGCCACCGTCGAGGAGATCTGCGCCCGGGTGGCGGCCGAGACCGGCGAGGTCGCCGAGGTCGCCAACGACAACGAGCCCGGCCAGTCCGTCGTCTCCGGCCAGGCCGACGCGATCGAGAAGGTACGCGCCGCCGCCCAGGAGGCCGGCGCCGTCAAGGCCATCGCCCTGCCGGTCGGCGCGCCCTTCCACTGCGGCCTGATGCGCGGCATCGAGGAGGAGTTCGCGGCCGAACTCGACCGGGTCACCTTCCGCGAGCCGACCGCAACCGTCGTCTCCGGCGTCACCGCCGACTACGCCACCGGAGCCCAGGACATCACCGCCGCGCTGCGTCGCCAACTCGCCGGCCGGGTGCGGTGGACCGAGTCGGTGCGGCTGATGGCCGCGTCCGGCGTCACCCAGTTCGTCGAGGTCGGCCCCGGCAAGGTGCTGAGCGGCCTGTGCCGCCGCATCGTGCCCGAGCTGACCTCGTACACCACGGCCGACGAGCGTCGACTGGCCAAGGTCATCGACGCCCTCGCGCCCACAGCCGCCGTGGCGGCCTGACACCGCAAGCCCAGGGGGACCCGAGCACCATGAGCATCACCGACGATCGGCGGATCACCACCGACGAACTGCCAGCCGACCCGAGCACCGACGGCCTGCCCGAACAGCTCTTCAAGCTCAGGGAGTTGAAGGAGGGCATCCGCGCCGGCGACCCGTCCGCCACCGAGCGCCAGCACGCCAAGAACAAGCTGACCGCCCGCGAGCGCATCGCCCTCCTGCTCGACGAGGGCTCCTTCCACGAGATCGAGACGCTGCGCCGGCACCGCGCCAGCGGCTTCGGCCTTGAGCACAAGAAGCCGCACACCGACGGTGTGGTCACCGGTTGGGGAACCGTGCACGGCCGGACGGTCTTCGTCTACGCGCACGACTTCCGCATCTTCGGCGGCGCGCTCGGCGAGGCCCACGCCGCCAAGATCCACAAGCTGATGGACCTGGCCGAGGCCGCCGGCGCCCCGCTGGTCTCCCTCAACGACGGCGCCGGCGCCCGCATCCAGGAGGGCGTCACCGCGCTCGCCGGCTACGGCGGCATCTTCCAGCGCAACACCCGCTGCTCCGGCGTCATCCCGCAGATCTCGGTCATGCTCGGTCCGTGCGCCGGCGGCGCCGCCTACTCCCCGGCGCTCACCGACTTCGTCTTCATGGTCCGCGAGACCTCGCAGATGTTCATCACCGGGCCCGACGTGGTGCGCGCCGTCACCGGCGAGGAGATCAGCCAGAACGGCCTGGGCGGCGCCGACGTGCACGCCTCCGTCTCGGGCGTGGCCGCCTTCGCCTACGACGACGAGGAGAGCTGCCTCGAAGAGGTCCGCTACCTGCTCTCCCTGCTGCCGCAGAACAACCGGGAGACCCCGCCGGTCGAGGAGACCGAGGACCCGGCCGACCGCAGCGTGGACGCCCTGCTCGACCTGGTGCCCGGCGACCCCAACCGCTCGTACGACATGCGCAAGGTCATCGAGGAGATCGTGGACGACCACGACTTCTTCGAGGTGCAGGCCACCTGGGCGACCAACATCATCTGCGCGCTGGCCCGGCTCGACGGCCATGTGGTGGGCATCGTCGCCAACCAGCCCGCCTCGCTCGCCGGCGTCCTGGACATCCACGCCAGCGAGAAGGCCGCCCGCTTCGTGCAGACCTGCGACGCCTTCAACATCCCGCTGGTCAGCCTGGTGGACGTGCCCGGCTTCCTGCCCGGCGTCGACCAGGAGCACGGCGGCATCATCCGGCACGGCGCCAAGCTGCTGTACGCGTACTGCAACGCCACCGTGCCGCGGGTGCAGGTCATCCTGCGCAAGGCGTACGGCGGTGCGTACATCGTGATGGACTCCCGCTCGATCGGCGTGGACGTCTCGCTGGCCTGGCCCAGCAACGAGATCGCGGTGATGGGCGCCGAGGGCGCGGCCAACGTCATCTTCCGCCGCGAGATCGCCGCTGCCGACGACCCGGACGCGGTGCGGCAGCAGAAGATCCAGGAGTACCAGAGCGAGTTGATGCACCCCTACTACGCCGCCGAACGCGGCCTGGTGGACGACGTCATCGACCCGCGCGAGACCCGCTCGGCGCTGATCAGCTCGCTGGCCATGCTCCGTACGAAGCACGCCAACCTGCCCTCCCGCAAGCACGGAAACCCGCCGGTGTGATGGGCCACTTGGGGCGCGACGGCGCGCTGAACGCCGTACGGGAACACCAGCACACCGCCGCGGGACCGGCGGACGATGCGGGCCGGCCGCAGTTGCGTGTGGTGCGCGGCACGCCGGCCGCGGAGGAGGTCGCCGCGCTGGCAGCGGTCTTCGCGGCGCTCGCCCAGAGCGCGAGACCGCGCCGCGGCACGGGCCGGACCCGCCCGCGGGCGAGTTGGGACCACCCGGGCCACGGACTGCCGAGCGGACTCGGCTACCGTGCGCCGGGCGCGTGGACGTCATGAATGATGGCTTAGCCGGGGCGCTGGACACCGAGTCCGGCGCCCCGAAGGCAATCCGGGACACGGCGGGCGGCGCGGCTGCCCGGGACCGGGTGTGGACGAGAGAAACGGCGCTGGCCCGGTCACCCCGCTGGGGTCGCCCGCAGCCGGCGCACCCCACGAGGGTGACCAGGTCGGCTGGAGAGGAAAGTCAAGGACCCATGCGCAAGGTGCTGATCGCCAACCGTGGCGAAATCGCTGTCC